>JBAUSF010000353.1:0-20223 GCA_049581565.1 Acidimicrobiales bacterium | reverse complement strand
CGTCGCCCCCCTGACGACCAGCCCGCGAGCCCGAGATACTGTCTTTCGCAGGATGAGTTCACCGAGCTACCCGACCATCGGCGGCACACAGGACGTCTTCTTTGATCGCGCAACGTCCCGCTTCCTTCCCCGGATCGTTGCCGGGAAAGGCATCTACCTCTTCGACGAGCACGGTCGGCGGCTCCTCGACGCGTGCTCCGGCCCTTTCTTGGCTGGGCTCGGCCAGGGGAACGAGCGAGTGCTTCGTGCGATGATCAATCAAGGTCGAACACTCACGTACACCTATTCAAGAACGACTCGTCATGACGCGAACTCGATGCTGAGCGAGCGCCTGGCCTCACTGGCCGGTCACGGCTTTGAGCGAGTGCATCTGACCTCGGGCGGTTCCGAAGCGGTAGAGATGGCCCTCAAATTCTTGCGGGCCCATGCGGTCAGCTGCGGTGGCTCCGAGCGATCACGCGTGATTTCCCTACTGCCGGGATACCACGGAGCAACCCTTCAAACGATCGGGCTCAACGGTGATGTCAACGTCCGAGCTCAATGGGGCGACATGACCGTGTACTCCGAGAAAGTGCCTGCACCACTCACATTTCGCGCCGAGAGTCCCGAGGCTGCTGCGTCGACAAGCCTGGCAGCGCTGGAAGCGCTCATCGAACGAATCGGCGGCGAGAGAGTCCTCGCCTTCGTGATGGAACCTGTGGGCGGACAGGCTTCCGGGGCGAACATCGCGCATCCCTCCTTTGGGCGAGGAGTCCGCGCGCTCTGTGACCGTCACGGCATACGGCTGGTCTATGACGAGTGCGTGAGCGCCTTTCGAACCGGTTACTTCCTTGCCGCGCATGCTGATCCCAAGGCCCTGCCCGACGTCGCCGTGCTCGCAAAGGGTCTGGGCGCGGGATACGTGCCGCTTGGCGCGATGCTGGTCTCCGCGGCGCTCGTCGAAGAACTCGCCGCCACCACGGGTTTCACCGTCTCGCACTCCTATGACGCCAACCCGATTGCGTGTGCGGTCGGGGCCGCAGTGCTCGATGAGATCGTCGAGCGCGATCTCATCGAGCAAGCTAGCCGAGCTGGCGATTACCTGCGGTCCGGCTTGGAGGACATCGCGAAGGAGTCACCCCTGATAGGTGACGTGCGAGGCAGGGGGCTTCTTCTTGCGATTGAGCTCGTTGCCGACAAGGACACGCTCAAGAAGTTTCCCCGCGACCTCGATCCTGGTGCGGTTGTTCTTCGCCACGGTTTGGACAACGGGCTGCTCCTCTACTCGCGGCGCCAAAACGGCGGCCAATTCGGCGACTGGTTGATGATCTGTCCTCCTCTCGTGGTCGGCAACGATGACTGCGACGAATTGCTGAGCGGCCTGCGTGCTGCCATCAGCGCGGCAACCAACGAGCTGCTCCCTCATTCCTAGACCGGTTGGCTTGCTTCATGGCCGTTACGATCGCCAATGAGGATCCGGACGACCAGCGCGCTGCATGACGGCTGAGCGTTCTAGAACCGCTACCTGTTCGCAGCAAAAACAGCCGACACGTCGCGATCTCCGAGGCCACCATCGACCGCACGGTGCCACGACTCAACAAATGACTCGCTCAAGAGCAAGCTCACTCCGCGGGCGTGGGCGGTCGCCAGCGCAAGGTCGACGTCTTTCAACGCGTGCTTCAGGGCAAAACTCGGTGAAAAGTCTCCCGAGAGCATCTGGCGAGCCTTGGCAACGGCAAAGGGTGAGCCGAGCGGTAGGCCTTCGAGCAGATCGACGATGACGCGAGAGTCAAGTCCGAGCGACGTCGAGAACCGGATCATCTCCGCGCTCGTCTCTACGAGATCAGCAAGCCAGTTGTTGAGCACCAGCTTCGCCGAGCTTCCCGCGCCGGCCTCACCGAGCCAGACGATTCGACCCATCACCTCAAAGACTGGAGTCGTTGGCTTTTCGCATTCGACAGGCCCGCTCGCGAGGATGACGAGCGTTCCACTGGTCGCCGGACCGACGCTTCCCGACACCGGTGCGTCGACAAAGGAGATACCGTGCTCACGAGCCACCTTGTTCAGTCGAATCGCCCAGTCGACGCCGACGGTACTCATCTGCAGCCACAGAGCACTCGTTGACATGGCGCCGAGGGCGCCTTCCTCACCGGTCATCACTGACTCCACCGTTGCTCCGTCGGGCAGCATCGTGATGACAAAGTCCGCGCCCGAAGCGGCCTCAGCGGGAGTGCGCGCACCGAACGCTCCCTCGTCAACGAGTGGGGCCATGTGCCCGGGCGAGCGGTTCCACACGCGCAGGGAGAAGCCTGCTCCGAGCAGCCGTCTCGCCATTGGCGCGCCCATCTGTCCCACGCCTAGCAACGCCACCGTCGTACCATCGTGCTGGGTCATATCTGCCTCCAATCGCTGTGCTGTCACTTCTCGTACTAGTGGAGCAATCGATCCTTCGCAACGCCCGTCCGTGTTCGTGGCTAGGTAGCCTGGCAATGTGAAGCTTGACGTGTACCGAAGCTGCTCTCGTGAGGAGAAACGCCAAGTGCTGGAAGCCTTCTGGCGCCACAATATCCATCCGTCGAGCCGAATCCACGAGGCGGCACACGAGTACGGCCCCTACGCTGTCATCTGCCTGGCGGCCATCGCGCTCGAGCTCCTTGTCGTCGTCGTTGTCTCGATCGACCGTGCAGCGGTGATCGGCGCACTCGCCATAGCCTTTGAAGCGCTCGACCTCGTCTCACTTTGGTGGGCGATCGTTCGCTACCGCGCTCTTCGACGTGAGTCGGTCACCCCGGCCTAACTGCCGATCGGTTCGCTCAGAGTGCACAGCGAATCCCGATTGCGTTGCATCCCCTGTTCCCAAAGCCGCCGAGTTCACTCTCATCCATACTGACGCACCGGGTTAGCGCTCTCCTTCAACACCGACTTCTTCGCGAGCGCAGATTCGAGGTCTCTTGCCTCGCACCATCAGTGCGCCACCTCGGCGTTGGGCGAGCGCGGCTCTGGAAAGTGGGGGCTCCTACGATGCAGGGGTGCTCTCCGACACTCCAAAGTTGAGCTCCGTCGGCCACGATCTGTGGACCCTGCTCGTTGGGCGGCCGCCTCGATCGAGCGAAGCGTCAAAGGAGCAGATCAATCCCTTCGAGGGGCTTTCGGCGCTGTCACTCGACGCGCTGACGTCGGTTGCGTACGGGCCCGAAGCCATCATCGTCGTGCTCGGCGTCGCGGGCGCCGGATCCCTGCACCTCATACTGCCCATCACCGTCGCGATCATTGTCCTGCTCGTCATACTTGTTATCTCCTACCGCCAGGTGATCGATGCGTACCCCGGCGGTGGCGGGGCCTTCTCAGCCCTCGATCGCGACCTGGGTGTTCGGATCAAAGAAGTGCAGTCGATCGGAGAAGATGGCAAAGGCCGCCTTCTCTCCCGCCGTGACCGACGCCCGCGGTTGCACTCGAGCAATACCCTCCCCCACGATATCGAGCGGCACAGTCGGCACGAAGTCGTCCGACTCCTCCACCGACATATCCGGGGACACCCTCGTCGCGTCGATCGAAAAGTGCACGAGTAGCTCTGAGCCGAGCGCCTCGACGGCTTCGACTCTGCCCTCGAGGACTGGACCGTTTCGAAGTTCACCCTCGGCGATCGGCAGGTCTTCGGCTCGAATCCCGATGACGACGGACTTTCCCCGGTATCGGGCCAGGCCCGGCCGGTGGTTGACCGCCTCACCGAGTGACAGCGTCTGGGACCCGAGCTTGAGGGAGGATCCGTCATCGCTCATGGTGGCTTCGAAGAGGTTCATGGCGGGCGAGCCAATGAACGCCGCGACGAAGAGGTTCTTCGGCTTGCTGTAGAGATCATTGGGCCTGTCGCACTGCTGGAGGTGGCCCGCGCGCATGACGGCGACCCGGTCGCCCATGGTCATGGCTTCGGTCTGGTCGTGGGTCACGTACAAGGTCGCAACGCCGATTCGCTGCTGGATCCGGCGAACCTCGGTGCGCATCTGCACGCGGAGCTTGGCGTCGAGGTTGGAGAGCGGCTCGTCCATCAAGAAGACCGAAGGGCTGCGCACGATGGCCCGTCCCATCGCGACGCGCTGACGCTGTCCTCCCGACAGCTGGCCGGGACGACGGTTGAGGTACTGGGTGAGTCCGAGCATCGCGGCGGCCTCTCCCACCTTGTCCTTCATTTCTTGCTTGGGCATCTTCCTCAGTCCGAGCGCGAAGCCGATGTTCTCGGCCACGGTCATGTGTGGGTAGAGCGCGTAGTTCTGAAAGACCATGGCAATGTCACGGTCCTTCGACGTCACGTCGTTGACGACGCGCTCGCCGATCTTGAGCGTTCCCGAGGAGATCTCTTCGAGCCCCGCCACCATGCGCAGGGCCGTCGTCTTGCCGCACCCCGACGGGCCGACGATGACCATGAACTCACCGTCACCAACGCTGAGGTCGAGCTCGTGCACCGCTTCGAAGCCGTTCGGATACCGCTTGGTTACCTTCTCTAATGCAATTGACGCCATGACTCTGTTAGTTGTCCTTTTCTGCGTGGTTGCCACGTCGCTCGGTGCCGCGACGCAGCGCGCGACTCCGTCCGATTACTTCGCCAGCGAGTCGAGGTGACCTCACTATAACCACGGACCGATGAACGCGAACGTCGTTCCGGTAGTCGGAACGCTCACGAGAATCAGTCGACGCCGCCGCGCGCACGTTCGCTGCACCTGACTATTCACTCGCTCGTTGTGTGATCTCGACCGCGCGCCGTGCTCGATCGAAGAGGCCGTCGACCTCACCGCTCAGCGGTACGAGGTTAGAACCCATCGCGAGCGCGACCGCTCCGGCGTCGAACCACTCCTGCGCGTTCTGCGCACCGACGCCGCCCGTCGGGACAAACCGAACGCGTGGAAACGGCCCGCGCAGTGCGCGCAGGTATCCTACGCCGACGCTCGCCGGAAACAGCTTCACGAACCGGGCACCGAGCGACGTTGCCGTCGCGACCTCCGTTGCGCTGAACGCCCCAGGCAGTGAGAGCAGGCCGAGCTCGTGAGCGGTGGCGATGACTGATGCATCCGTGTTTGGCGACACGACGAACTGGGCACCAAGACCCGCGACGCGACGGACGTCGTCGGACGTCAGGACGGTGCCCGCACCGATGACCGCGCGGTCGCCGTGCGTGGCGAGCACTCGTTCGAGCGACGCAAAGCCCTCCGGACGCTCGACGGTGAGTTCGAGGAACTCCACCCCCGCGTTGCAGAGCGTGTCAACGATCTCGCTCACGTGTTGGTGATCGGCGAGACGGACAATGGCCACCAGCCGTGCGCGCAACAGGTGGGCTTGGAGGTCGTCGAGTGACATCAGCGCACCAACCTCCGTGAAGGCTGATAACCATCTCCGAGGTCGTACACCGAACCGCTCCAGGTATCCCCGGGGATGGTGAGCATGCGCGCGTACGCCCGAGCGCACCGCTCGGCGCTCACGGCGAGCTTGTCGCCAAGCAGCGTTGAGGCGAGAAACGCCCCCGCCGCAGCGTCACCGGCTCCGAGCTCGTCCACGACCACGCCCGACGCTGCGCTCACGCTGTCGTCGTCGCCGAAGACCCGTACGGTGACGCCGAGCTCGTGGGAGGAGATCTCGTGGCGCTCGCGGATCACGAGCGTCGTCGTGCCGAACTGTGCGGCAACCTGTTCGGCCAAGTGCTCACTCTCGTCGTCGCTCTGGCACAAGAGCGCGATATCTTTCGGCGCCACGAACAGCGTGTCGACGAGCGGCAGCACACGGCGAAAGGCGGCGAGGGCCTCGCCGGTCTCCCAGAGGCGCGAGCGGTAGTTCATGTCAAAGCTCGTCATGACGCCGAGACGACGCGCGCACTCGAGGAACGCGATCGTCGCGGAGAGGGGACCGTTCCCGAGCGCACACGTAATGCCGCTCACGTGCGCACAGGCCGCGCCGAAGAGGACGTCGTTCCAATCGAACTCGGCGGCGTCCAGATGGCTCGCGGCGGAGTCGGCGCGGTCGTAGAGGACGCTCGACGGCCTTGGCGGAACGCCAGATTCGAGAAAGAAGAGCCCCGCTCGTGCGCCGGACTCTTCGTGCGCGACGACCTCGACCCCGTTTTCTGCGGCGTGGCGACGCATCATGAGTCCGAGATCGTTCTCGGGCAGTCGGGTGAGCCAGCGCGCCGACACTCCGAGCGCGCGGGCGGCAACGAGCAGGTTGAGCTCGGAGCCGGCGACCGCCACGTTCAAGGTACGCGAAACCCGTAGCGGCGTCTTGGCGGGGGCGCTCAAGCGCACCATCGCCTCGCCGAGTCCGACGACCAGCGGCTCCCCCGCGCCGTGGAGCTCGTCACTGAAGGTTGCCATGATCACCGTGCCTTTCTCAGCGTCGGACGATACGGCTCGATCGCACGACCCTTCACGCCCACGTCAACGCAGAAGAGCCGTCCCGCGTCGGGCTCCGAGGCGAGCACCTCTTCGGGCATGTCTTCGCGGGCCGTCGTGATGTAGAGGGTCCTACCGTTCGGGCCGCCGATCGCACAGCACGACGGCTGCGCGGTAGCGACGGCAACCCGGGCGAGCAGCTCGCCTTCGGGCGAGTAGCGCCGGACCTGGTATCCGCCCCAGATCGCCACCCAGATCGCGCCGTCGGCGTCGACGCACAGTCCGTCGGGTGCACCTTCTTCCACGTTCAGCTGCACCAGCAAGCGTCGCCTCGAGATCTCGCCCGCGTCATCGATGTCAAAGGCGCTGATCGTACCGGGGCCCGAATCGACGTAGTAGAGCGTCCGCTCGTCGGGGCTCCAGCCAAGTCCGTTCGAGATGGTCACGTCGCCAAAGACTGTTTCGGTGCCGAATGATTCGTGGAAGCAGTAGAGGCTGCCGCGACCCTTGGCGGCGTTGTAGGCCATCGAGCCGATCCAGAACCGACCCCAGGGGTCAGCGGCGCCGTCGTTGGTGCGGACTTCTCGCTCCTGGTGGGCTTCGGGACGAGCCAGTTCGGTCACGCTTCCCGACTCGTCGAGGCGAGCGACTGACTGATTCATCGCCACGATCCAACCGTCACTGCGCCGCTCGTAGGGGGCGAGGGCGGTGATGTTGCCCTCAACGCGGTACTCGGCGACGATGTCGATCGTCGGCCCGTCCACCGTCGCGCGAAAGAACCGACCCGTGAGCACGTCCACCCAGTACAGCTCTTCGCGCACGTCGTCCCAGCGACAACACTCGCCGAGCTCGTACAGGTCCGTTGTGCAGGGGGTGGCCACGAATTCCTTCACCGCTCATCTCCTTCATCGACGCAAACTTCCGCCCACCACGTCACGCGCGACCCCGGGGGGAACGTTCCGACCGTACCGGAACGATGCGCCCGGGCGAGCTCGTCGAAGAATCCGTTCGTCGGTTCGAGCGCCACGACGTGACCGGTGGTGTAGCGGCCGTTATCCATCCAGATTCCGAGGTACGGCGCAAATCCGTGATCCCACGACAGCCGTAGCGACGACCCGCCCGGATCAACGATCCTCACTTCGCGAACATCGTCGGCGGGCTCGGCGTAGAACATTCGGTCCCCTCCCGGTTCGACGTCCCGCTCGACGACGAGGTCGCCCAGCCACCCGACGTGCCGGACAGATGCTGCGTCGGAGGTGTCGAGCAGGTGATCTCGCTGACCCGAGAGCAGAACCCGTGAGCCTCGCCGAAGGGAGAACTGGGGATGGAGCGCCCAGAGCAGCACCGGCGCGACCGGCACGTCGGCATCGACGACGCAGGCGTAGTCGGCCCGCAGCGTTGACCCTCTGACGGCCAGTACGCGCTCGAAGGTGTACGAGAAGCGATCGCTTCGAACACGCTGGCGAAGTGACGTCGCCGTCTCATCGAGCACCTCCCACGTTGAGCACCACAGCTCGCCGTGATCAACGACCTCGCGTCCCCGGAAAGGATCGGTGGGATAGGTGCACGCGTCCACGCTCGGGAACATCTCGTCCCATCCGCAGTGATCGGTATCGGTGAAGCGCGTCCCGTAGGCCACGTTGAGCGGACCTCCCCCTTGGATGAGCCACTCACGACCATCGAGACGGCTCGCCACGCTCGTGATGCGCCCGCCGTTGGTGGCGACAACGTCGACGCGCAGCTCCTCGCTCTCTAGCCTGACGAGGGATTCGCGCTCGACCAACGCGCTGGGTCCCACGGCTACCTGTCCATCTGAAAGGGCCAGAACTGGCCGTCGCGTTGGTAGTCCTCGCCAGCTCGGGCGAGCGCATCCGCGTCGACGTCGACTCCGAGGCCGGGTTCGTTCGGTACCCCCCAGGTCGGTGAGTCCGCGATCGGCAGGCGACCCTTCAAGATGTCACCGACCATGTGGGCCGTCGTCTGCTGATTGCCGTCGACGATCGCGGGCAACGTCAGCATCACGTGGTGCGCGGCCGTCGCCGCGAGTCCGAGCTCGCCGTGGGTGTGCTTGCACACGAGCCCGCCGTGTTCGTAGACGAGGTACGCGAGGCGCTGGAAGGCGCGCAGCGACCCCACCCAGTACGGACTGAAGCAGTAAACGTCGGCGACGCGCGCCTCGATACGCTCTCTCGCCTGCTCTTCGGTCCAGAGACCCTCGTTCGCGGCGAGCGGCGTGCGCACGAGACGGCGAAGGTCACCGAGCATATCGCGCGGCACCTGGCGCACGGGCTGCTCGACGAAGTCGAGGTGGGCGTCTTCGAGTAGTCCGAGCAGACGTCGGGCCTGACCGAAGCTCCACGCGCCGTTCGCGTCAACGCGCAAGTTGCACGCGTCGCCAATGTGGCGACGAACGGCGTACACGCGGTCAATGTCGGCCTCATCGTTGCGCCCGACCTTCAAGTAGAACGACCGGTATCCTCGCTCGAGTCCGATCGTCGCGTAGTCCAAGAGCTCAGCGAGATCGTCTCCGCTCAGGTACCAGAAGTAGTCGACGCTGTCGCGCATCGCGCCACCGAGCAGGGCGTGCACCGGAACCCCCGCCTGCTTGCCGCAGAGGTCGGCCATGGCCATGTCGAGCCCGGCCCAGGCGAAGTTCCCCGACGGCTCGCGGAACTGCCATAGTCCGTGATGCCAGGCTTCTCGCTTCATCTCTTCGGCGCGCCAGGGGTCCTTGCCAAGGACGAATGGACCCATCGCACGCACGGCGTCGAGCACCGACTCCATGTCGGCCCCGGCGCAGGTCTCGCCCCAGCCAACCAGTCCGTCGTCGGTCTCGAGCCGTACGACCCCTGCGGTCACGCCGTCACGCTCCACTTGCGCGCTGATCTCCCGGTGCTCGTAGGCAACGTTCGCCGGCGTCACATCACAGCGGATGATTTTCATCGATGACCTCGTTCGTTAGTTGTTGTAGCTGAGCGGGGGACCTGATGGCAGGCCGGCCATGAGTCCCCCATCGACCGAGACGAGCGAGCCGGTGATGAACTCCGCGAGCGGCGAAGCGAGAAAGAGCGCCAGGTTCGCGACCTCGTGGGGCTGACCGAGGCGGTTGAGCGGATGCGTCGCGGCCATCAAAATCATCTGGTGCTCGGGGTCCTTCGCGGCCTGAGCTTCGCGTCGGACCATCGGTGTGTCGATCGTGCCCGGGACAATGCCGTTCACCCTCACTTCGTAGGGAGCGCCCTCGAGGGCGAGAGCCCGCACCAGCGCGTGCACCCCACCCTTGGAGGCCGCGTACGCTCCCGCGTCGGGGACAGTGGCGAGGGCGTGGGGCGAGGACGTGACGACGATGGTGCCGCTCCTCGCCTCGCACATCCGAACCATCGCCGCGCGCGTGAAGAGGAACACGCCGGTGAGATTCACGTCGATGACTCGCTGCCACTCGAACAGAGTGGTGTGGCGAACGTCCTTGGTCCACTCGATGCCCGCGTTCGCGTACGCGACGCCGACGGCGCCGTACGTCGCTTCGGCGAAACGAAACACCTCCTCGACGTCCGATTCGCTGCTCACGTCGCAGTGACGATAGGTGGCGCGGTAGCCGCCCTCGGTGAGTGACGTGGCGAGCGCCGCGCCGATCTCATCGGCGACGTCGGCGATGACCACGTTGGCCCCCCCTTTGGCAAAGCCCTCGACCGTAGCGGCACCGATGCCCGTCGAACCACCGCCCACGACCACCGTCGCCCCATCAAAGAATTCACGCCACATCAGTCGTCTCCTCGTCGTTGGTTCCTGCTCTTTCGGTCGTGAGTGCCGCGCACAGTCGCTCGAGCACAACCTGGTCCTCGCCGTCGGCGAGTGTGTCGGGTGTGACGTACAACCGATTCTCCGTGCCCGCCAAGACGGCGACACGCGGCGTGCCCGCCCACAGTCGCGCCACCACGTCGCCCGCGGTCATTCCGGCGACGACTGGATCGACGACGAGCTCGAGACGCGAAACGGGCTGTCCGGCCTCGTTCAGCGCGATCCGGCGCGCCGTCACCCCGGGCACTTCGCTCAGGCTCGATCGCCACATCTCGACCGTGGACTCCCACGTTGCCGCGACGGCGCCGTGATCGAGCGCCACGTAACGCTCGACGGCGGCGACCAGCCCGCAGATCTCCTCTTTACCGACTTTCATTGCTCGAGCGAGCCGTTGCAGCGGCGACGCGTTCGCCCGCACCGCTTCGAGCAGCGCCGACGAGCCGACGATCAGGCCGCTCGCCTGGGGACCCCGGAGCGCCTTGCCCCCGCTAAAGAGCACGAGGTCCGCGCCACACTCCGTCGTAAATCGCCACAGATTCTCGAGGGGCGGAAGTTGCGCGGCGGCATCCACGATGACCGGCACGCCCTTCGCGTGCGCGATCGCGACGGTCTCTGCGAGTGAGAGGGTCGTCTGGGGCAGGTGACTCCCCGCGACCCAGAAGACGGCGGCCGTCTTATCGTCAATGGCGGCTTCGAGCTCCCACGCGAAGGTCTGGATGACGTTGCCGATCTCGACCAGGTGCCCGCCGCCGAGCTCGATCGCACGGTCGTAGGGGATGCGGTGGGCGCGGTGGATCACGACCTTGCGCGCCAGACTCTCGTCGTAGGGAAGTCGCGCGATGAGGTCGGCACGGCCCTTCGTGATGCAGGCGAGCACGCTCAACGTGATCGCGGCCGCGCACCCCGACGTCACGTAGGCGTCTTCGTTGCGCGTGAGCGCGGCGAGTCGCCCGCTCGCCCCCGCCTGGAGCTCGTCGATGGATACGCACGACTGCGACGCAGCCACCATGGCCTCGACAACTTCGTCAGCGAGCACGGTGCCGCCGAGGGCCGTCAACGTCGTCGCCGCGTTGATCACACGGCGCACGCCGAGCTCGGCGAAGGGATCGCGCGCCACCGATCAGCTCTTGACGGCGAGTGCGGTGATCTCGACCTTCATTCCCGGGGGCAGCTCGACGCCAACCGTGGTGCGCGTCGGGTACGGCGCGGTGAAGACCGTCGCGTAGCGATCGTTCATCGCCGCGAAGTCCGACAGGCTCGACAGGAACACGTCCACGCGAATGACGTCGTCGAGCGTGGCGTCCGCCGACGCCAAGATGGCTTCGATGTTCTTGAAGGTTTGGATCGTTTGGGATCCCACGTCGGGACCGGCCAGCTCGCCGGTTGCCGGATCAAATCCGGCCTGACCGGCCACGGAGATGATTGACCCGATGGTGACGGCCTGGGAATACGTGGCGACGGGTACCGGGGCGTTGTCAGTGCGTCCTTCGATTCGTGCCATATATATGTCTCCTTTGCTTGAGGTGGACGAGCGTCCGCCGTGGCTCGAGCTTCTACTTGCCGATGCCCGCCGTCAGTCCGCGCACGAAGAATCGCTGACCGAAGATGTAGAGCACCATGAGGGGAAGGATCGAGAGGAACGCCGCCGCCATGAGGAGGGGCTCGTTGGTGACGTAACGACCCTGGTAGAGCGCGAGTCCGGCCATCAGGGTCCTGGAGGCGTTGCTCTGGAGAAAGACCAGCGCGACGAGCAGCTCGTTCCACACGAAGATCGCGTTCACGATGACGAGCGTGATCGTCGAGGCTCCCGAGATCGGCAGAATCACCTTGCGAAGAATCTTGCGGTGAGGGGCCCCATCCATATATGCAGCCTCCACAAGCTCGAGCGGAATCTCGCGAAAGAAGTTCACGAAGAAGAAGACCGAGAACGGCACGAGAAGTCCGGTGTAGAAGATCATCACCGACGGGAGATTGTTGATCAGGTGCACCATCACCATGAGCGTGTACATCGGAATGAGGAGCGCCACCGGGGGTATCGCCATCAGGGCGATGTTGGTGCGAAAGAGCGACTCGCGACCGAATCCACGACCGAACACGATCGCAAATGCGGCCATGATCGAGATGACCGTCGACACGATCACCGAGACGATCGTGACGATAAGGCTGTTGCGCATCCAGGTCAGGATCGGCCAGTCCTTCAGGACCGAGATGAAGTTGGAGATGGTGAAGTGGTGAGGAAAGCCCGTCGGGTTGAGCGCGTAGTAATGAGGCGACTTCATCGCGGTCGAGAGCATGAACCAGACGGGGTAGAGCGAGATGATCGCGATCACGATCAAGAGGATCTGGCGGCCAATGTTGCGAACGTGCTGCATTACTCCAGGCCCTTCGCGGCACGGGCCCTCGCCCAGAGATAGAAGGCTATGAAAACACTCGCGATGCCGAGCAGCACTACCGCGCCAGCCGAGGCGATACCGATCGATCCGTTCTCAAAGCCGTTCTGGTAGATGAAGAACTCCATCACGCTCGACGAATATGCCGGTCCTCCACCCGTGAGCACGTAGACGTAGGTGAAGACCGACGAGAGCACGATGATCGCTTCGAGGATCACGAAGAACTCAATGATGCGTCGTATCTGAGGAATCAGGATCTTCCTCTGGACGACCCACCAGTTGGCCCCATCGATGCGGGCCGCTTCGATGGTCTCACCGGGAACCGACAACAAGGCGGCGGAAAAGACCACGACGCCAAATCCAAACTGCTGCCAGACAATGACGCCCCCAATGCTGAACATGACCCAGCTGGGCGAGCCGAGCCAGTCGTGAATCAAGAACGAGAGATGCATCGATTTCAGGACCGAATCGAGTACTCCATTGCCCTGCAGAAGGTACGAAAACGAGAGGCCCATCGCCGTCGCCGGGAGAATGTACGGCAGAAAGACGATCGCGCGATATTGGCGCACGCCTCGGAACGTCGTGTTGATGCCGAGTGCGAGTGCGAGTGCGAGAAACGTGACGACCGGAACGACGAGCAACAGCTTGAAGTTGTTGAACATCGAGGTGATGAACTGCGGGTCTTGGAACAGCTCCTTGTAGTTCGCCGTTCCGACGTAGGACAGTTGGCCGACGCTGCCCGCATAGAAGCTATAGCGAACGACTTCGACGAACGAATAGCCAAAGACCAGACCGAGTGCGACAAGAACCGGCGCCATGTACCCATAGGGCCACAGCTGACGCCGACGCCAGGCACGTTTCATGCCTGACGCCGGCTCGACTGCTTCTGAACTGCGAGCGTTCAAGGTGGAAGAACCCACCGTCACTTTCTATCCACTGATCGAACCGTTCGCACCGTTAACTTCCTCTGGGGCTCAGGCGCCCGCAGCCCAGGTCGAGAACTCCTTGAACTGCGTTGGCTGCTGAGTCTGCCACAGCGAGATCTGCTGCTTCCAGAGCGCCACGGCCGCAGCCGGTGAGCCGGAGCCTGACGTGATCAACTGTCCCGCGGGCTGGTCGGCATCGGAGTCGATCTGCGGCGGGATGTAGTTCTCGAGCCAGATTGACTGACCTGACGTGTCCAACTCGTCAAGCTGGCGCGCAAGCGGATCGGTGATGTCCTTCACCGGGAACTGGTTGTCCGCGGGGAACGCACCGGTCTCCTTGTTCAACGCCACCATGTTCGTCGGCTCGTGCAGCCACTCGAGGAAGTTGGCGTCAGCCTGCTTGTTTGCGGACCACGACGTGATGAATTCGTCGCTGGACTGGGTGACGTCGTAGGTTGACGCGAGCTTGCCCGTGCCCCAAATGGGCGGCTTCCCGACGCCCACGTTGGCTTCGCCAATCGACTTGGCCCACGAGAGCACGTTGCCGTCAGTCGTAAACGACATTGCGGCCTTGCTCTGGGGGAACAGCTGCCATCCCTGATCCAAGGTGAGCGACTCCACGTTCGAATTCACGTAGCCGTCTTTGATGAGGCCCTGGAGCATCGTGTACATCGTCTGGAGCGACGCGAGCAACTTTGTTTCGGCGTTACCCTTACCGGCGATACCCTCGGTCAGCTGCGTGAGCGTATTGAGCTCCTGCTTTTCGTAGATGGCGAACATCCACGCTCCGAAGTAGCCGTCCTTGTTGCCCATGCCGATCGGGGTGATGCCGTGAGCCTTCAAGGCTTTCGCGTCGGACAAGAACTGCGCCCACGTCGTTGGCCCTACGTTCGGGTTCAAGCCCGCCTCCTTGAAGAGCTTCTTGTTCCAGACGAGCGGCACACCGATCATGTACAGCGGCATGGCGTAGATCTTGCCGTCGTAGGTGTTCTCGTTCGTGCTGAGCCAGTGCGACGTGTCGCTCGCCGGCAAGAAATTCGAGATCGGGGTAACGTCCCCGCTGAGAGCGGGCAGCAGCGTGGGCAACGTCGCCCACTGCGTGTCGAGATCCGGTCCGGTCTTGCTTTGCGCTGCGAGCGTGAAGCTCGGAATGATCGTCGTGTTCGACTGGGGAACCATCGTGATCTTCACGTTCGGATTCAGGTGCTCGTACGTCGTGATGCGTTGGGTCATCCACTTGGTGATACCCGGGATGTCGCTCTCTCCCCAGAACCAGTACGTGATGCTCGTCTTCTTCGTCGCTGCTGTCGCCGTGCTCGAAAGAGGAAGCGACGCCACGGTCAGTATCATCGAACCCACACAGAGGACGGACATCAACTTCCGCGTCGTGTGCTTCTTCAGTGACAGCTTCATTCGATCTCTCTTCGACGACCCGTCACTCACTAAAACATTTCTGTTCATTTCTCTCCCCTGAGTATGCGGATAACGCAAGTGTCAACACAACATAGTCAAGTTGCTCAATCAAAAACAGCACGCGACGACATCAACTTCGTCTATTTCTCTGGACGACATTTTGTAAATTACGTCCGCGTTCTAATAGCCGGAACAACAACAACAACGCTGGTCTGATGCGCGCATCGACAAGTTCAGTCTGATGAGGTAAACCGCCGCCACGTGCGCGGGCGGGCGCGCGCGACGACGCTCACACCGCACTCGACGTTCGTTCTACATAGCGGAACTCATATCGCGACCGTAAGTCGAACGTCGCAGCGACATGCGCCGTCTTGATCATCATGCGCGGGCGTCTCGCCATTCCCTTCCTCGTTTCAGATTCAACCTGTAGCGTGACCCATGAGAAAGCGCGGTACTAGCCGGAGGAATGTTATGAAAGCACTCGTGTTCACCGACCTCGGTGTCGTCGAGGTGAAAGACGTCGACGAAGCGGTCACCAGCGAGGGCGAAGCAATCGTGCACGTAGCGCGTGCGGGCATCTGCGGCAGCGAGCTTCACGGCATCAAGCACCCGAGCTTTCGCGTGCCACCACTGATCATGGGTCATGAATTCGTCGGCACCACCGATGATGGTCGCCGCGTGGCCGTCAACCCACTCATCTCGTGTGGAACGTGCGAACTGTGCCGCCGAGGCGAGACCCAGCTGTGTCGCACCCGCGTTCTGCTCGGCGCTCACAAAGCGGGCGGCTTCGCCGAGCGAGTGGCGGCGCCGCGAGTGCTGCTGCACGATCTGCCAAGCGGACTCGATTGGGACAGTGCGGGACTCATCGAACCACTCGCGAACGCGGTGCACGCCTGGAACCTGGCCGGCGCACCGGCCGGCGCCCGAGTCGGCGTCATCGGGTGCGGAGCTATTGGTCTCGCGTGCCTGCAAGTCGCTCGCCACGGCGGGGCGTCGTTCGTCGCCTGCGCCGACCTTGCTGACGATCGCCGCTCCGTCGCAGCGTCACTTGGCGCCGATCTCGTCGCAGCTTCGCTCGAAGAGGAGTTCGACGTGATCTTTGACGCGGTCGGCACATCGGGGACGCGTAGCGCGTCGCTCGAACACCTCATTCCCGGTGGGACGACGGTCTGGCTCGGTCTCGCGACACCCGACACGGGCTTTGACGCGGCGGCGGCCGTGCGCTTCGAAAAGACGATTCGCGGGTCGTTCGCGTATACCGACGATGAGTTCGTCGCGGCGATCGCGCTGGCACCGCACCTCGACCTAACGTGGTCGACCACGTATCCGCTGGCCGAAGGAGCCGAAATCTTCACCGCACTGATGAATGGGCAGTCGACGCCGATAAAGGCACTGCTGCAGCCGTGAGGACCTTCGAGCTTGACACGCCCGCGCTCGTGATCGACCTCGATCGGGTCGAGACGAACGTCAACGAGATGGCCGATCGCGCAAAGGAGAGCGGCGTACGGCTGCGTCCGCACACGAAGACCCACAAGATGCCCGAGATCGCGAGGCTCCAAGTCGATGCGGGCGCGTCGGGTATCACGTGCGCAAAGGTTGGCGAAGCCGAGGTCATGGCGGCGGCCGGCTTTGACGACATCCTCATTGCCTATCCCATCTATGGCAAGTCAAAACTCGCGCGCCTCCAGGCATTGCGCGACACGGCGCGTATTCTCGTCAGCCTCGACTCCGTCGAAGTCGCACGGGGCCTCGGCCGCCTCGGAGTGAGCAGCGGACAACCCATCGAGATCTACGTCGAAGTCGACACGGGCCACCACCGCATGGGCCACGCACCCGGCGGGGCGACCGTGGAGGTCATCAAGCAGATTGCCGACATTGACGGAGTCACGATCCTTGGCCTGTTGACCCACGCCGGGCACGCGTACGGGGCGGTCTCGCTCAGCGATCGCGACGCGGTGGTCGTGCGCGAGATCGCCGACCTCGTCATGACGAAGGAGATGGCGCGCGACGCCGGCGTCGCCTTCGACGAGATCAGCGTTGGCTCGACGCCCTCGGCGCGAAGCGAGCTGCGCCATCAGGGAGTGACCGAAGTGCGACCCGGGACGTACGTGTTCAACGACACCGCCATGATGAGCCTCGGCGTCGCGACCGTCGACACGTGCGCCGCGCGCATCGTCGCGACCGTGGTCGCTCGACCGAGTGAGGACCGATTCGTCATCGACGCCGGCACCAAGTGCTTCACCTCAGACGGCGTCGGACGACCCGGATGGATTCAGGCAGTCGGCCGAGACGATCTGACGATGAGCTTCATCACCGAAGAGCACGGCGTAGGCGCAATCGACCTCGAAAAAGGTGGACGCCTCGCGATCGGCGACACGCTAGAGCTGATCCCGAGCCACGTCTGTCCCGTCATCAACCTCTTCGACTCCGTCTACGTGGCCAGAGGCGACGAAGTCGTCGACGAGTACCGCGTCGCAGGCCGAGGAAAGGTCCGTTGACACGGTACCGTCGAGCGACGTTAGGCCTGGGCGAGCACGTTTCGCTGGGTGCCGAGCTCGGGTACCGACAACTCGAGAACGTCTCCGGCCTTGAGGAAGGCGACGCCGTCGTCGCCCATCGAGACTCCCGCCGGCGTTCCCGTGTTCACGAGGTCGCCGGGCTCGAGCACCATGAACTGACTCAGGTACCAGATGATGTGGTTAACGTCAAAGATCATGTCGCGGGTTGTGCCGTCCTGGCGAACCTCTCCATTCACGCTCAACCGCAGTGAGAGGTCCTGGGGGTGGGCGATCTCGTCACTCGTGACGACCCAGGGACCGAGCGGATTGAACGTCTCGCAGCTCTTGCCCTTTACCCACTGACCGCCGCGCTCGAGCTGAAAGGCGCGCTCGGACACGTCATCAGAGAGGCAGTAACCGGCGATGACCCCGGGGGCGTCGTCGGGGCTTTCGAGGTAGCGAGCGCGCGATCCGATCACGACGCCGAGTTCGATTTCCCAGTCGGTCTTTTGCGAGTTCCTCGGCACGAGAACCTGATCGGTCGGCCCGACGATGCAGTTGGGTGCCTTCATGAAGATGATCGGTTCCGCGGGGATCGGGCTGTTGGTCTCTCTCGCGTGATCGCGGTAGTTGAGTCCGATGCAGACGATCTTCTCCGGCTTGGCGATAGGTGCACCGATCCGCACCGGTTCGTCGACGACGTCAGTCAGCTCGTTCGCGTCGAGGAGTCGCTGCACCTCGCGCGCGCCTCCTCCAATCCAGAACGCCGCGTCGATGTCACCAAGCGAGCTCGGTAGACGAAGCATCTCGCCGTTCTTTCCGAGCACCACCGGTACTTCACTGCCCACTTCTCCAATTCGCAACAGCTTCATCCTGGTTACCTTTCTTTGTACAGATCATCTATCGCGTCCGTGACCAACCGAACCGCGATGCGAACGCGGGGAATCGTCTGACTACTGAGCCATGACGTCGCCGAGGTGATCGCGGATCACCTTTCGCGCAAGGTCGACCGACGCTTCGAGCTTTCGCATTGGGAATCGCTGGGCGACCGCCGTGACGCTCACTGCCCCGTCGGGCACCGACTTCGAGGTCAAAAAGAGGGGCACGGCAAGGCAGTGGATGCCCGGCTCGTGTTCCTCACGATCGAGCGCGTACCCGTTTTCTCGAATCTTGGTGAACTCGAGGTGGAGCTCTTCGGGATCGGTGAGCGTGTGGGGGGTATGGCGGATAATCGTCGACTCGTGCACGCGCACCCACTGCTCGACTTCCTCGAGGGTCTTCAAGGTGTAGGCGAGCACCGACTTGCCAACGCCCGTGCAATAGGCGGGGTTGCGCCCGCCGATGACGGAAGTCATTTGGTAGCGAGAGCGCGCTGGCTGCACCTTGGCGAGGTACATCACCTCGGCCTGATCAACCACTGCGTAGTGCGTCGTCTCGCCAAACTTCTGTGCGAGCGCCGAGAGCACGGGACGAATTCGACCAATCTCATCGAGCTCTTCGTAGTAGGAAAAGGCGAGCTTCAACAGTCCGTAACCGAGGCGGTATCGACTGTCGCGATCTTGCTCGATCAGGTTGGCCCGGCGAAGCGCGCCAAGCGCGCGGTGCACACTCGAGCGCGGCGAGTGCACGAGTCGTGCCAGCTCGTTGAGTCCAATGCCGTCGGGGAACGAACCGAGCACGTTCAAGATCGCGAGCACCCGATCCGAACCGTTGAGCCCTTTGGACTCCTCGGTCGCCGCACCCTCGGTTGACAAAAGTTCAACAGTCATGCCATTCCCCTTTCGAGGCCCGCAAAGACCGTTACTATAGTGATTTTTCGAGTTGAAGGAACACTGTTCCGTATATCGGAACAGCGATGGTCTCGACGCGCCTGTCGGGTCGAACGGCTTCGCGACGTGGGTGAGCCTTCTCCGATCTGATGGAACGCCTCGCCCGATTCGCGTGGCGAACGCGACGCCAAGCCGGCGAGTTGCGTGTCAGTGACCGACCGCACGCCGCCTCTCATTACGATTCGACTATGTCCAACTATCAACCTTCCCCAAGCCGTTACGACTCGATGACCTATCGCCGAAGTGGCCGAAGCGGCATTGTGCTGCCCGCGATCTCCCTCGGCCTGTGGCATAACTTTGGCGACGACCGTCCACTCGACACCCAGCGAGCGATCCTGCGTCGGGCCTTCGACCGAGGTGTGACCCATTTCGACCTCGCGAACAACTACGGCCCGCCATACGGCAGCGCGGAAATCAATTTCGGTCGAATCCTGCGCGAGGACTTCGCGTCCCTTCGAGACGAGCTCATCATCTCGACGAAAGCCGGCTGGGACATGTGGCCGGGGCCCTACGGCGACCTCGGCTCGCGCAAGTACCTGCTCGCGAGCCTTGACCAGAGTTTGAATCGAATGGGTCTCGACTACGTCGACATCTTCTATCACCACCACTTCGACGACACGACCCCGCTCGAAGAGACAATGGGCGCGCTCGATCACGCCGTCCGTCAGGGAAAAGCGCTCTACGTCGGCATCTCGTCGTACTCCGATACGCGCACCAAAGAGGCCGCAGCGATCCTGCGCTCGCTCGGCACGCCTCTTTTCATCCACCAACCCTCCTACTCGCTCTTCAACCGGTGGATTGAAGAGCGCCTGCTCGCCGTGCTCGAAGAGGAGGGGGTTGGCTGCATCGCTTTTTCACCACTCGCGCAAGGGCTGCTCACCGACCGGTACTTGAACGGCGTGCCCGAAGGATCACGTGCCACGAAGAACGATTCGCTCGAAATGTCGATGCTGAACGAACAGAACCTGGCTCACGTGCGTGCGCTGAACGACATCGCAAAGGACCGCGGCCAGACG
>JBAUSF010000352.1:0-4872 GCA_049581565.1 Acidimicrobiales bacterium | reverse complement strand
TCTTCGACGTCTTGGCCCGCGACGAGTCCGAGCAGTTGGCTGGCGTCCGCGACGACGCCGGTGAGCGGCGTGCCGTCGAGGACCTCGAGGGCCGCGTGACAGTCGCCCACGAGCTCGTCGACCAACTGCTCTCGCGCTGCACGGTCGTCCCAGTCACAGGGAGGCTTGCCCGGGGTGGCGTAGTCGTCCTCACGGGCGAGCGAAGAGCGCACCGCGCTGGCGAGCTCGCGCTCGCCGGTCGCATCCAAGGCGATCAAGAGCTTTCGAATCACCGCGCGCAACTGGGTGACCGTGTCTTGGGTCGCGACCGCGTCGTAGATCGGCGTCGAGTCAAAGACTCGAGCCCGGTGCTGGAGAGCGCCCGACGTTTGCGCGACGACCTTCACGTCCTCGAAGAGCCGACGCGGACGAGCCGAGGCGCGAAGGCGGTTGCGCTGGCCCACGAGCACGGTCGAGTGAAAGGCTTCGGCGCCAGTGTCGACGCCACACGCCGCCTGCCAGCGCAGGTCCACTTCCAAGTGGTCGACCGCCTCGCGATCCGACAGTCCCTCGAAGGCCTGGAGCAGCATGACCGTGGCCAGCACGCGCGCGGGCACCGTCGGACGTCCGCGCACCGAGCGGGTGTAGAGGTCAGCGAAGTAGTCGTTAGGGAAGAGCCGATCACCTTCGTCGGCGAGGAGACGGTAGATCGAGCCTTCACGCAGTCGATCGCCCAGGATCTCCCTCGGGTTTTCAAAGCGCGGTTGGAGTGAAGTCGTGCCAAGAGCCATAGATAAATTCTCGGTCACCGCCATCACGACGAGATGGATTTGCAGCGATTATTTCAGCGGCGTCCTAGCTGGACCATGATCCCGAATCGGGGGGTGTGATCTCGCTACGATGATGCACGCCATGGAACCACGTGAAGTGCTGTCACTCGACGAGATCAACCTGTCTGACGTCGCGTTTTGGGATCGCCCGTACGAAGAGCGCGATGGTGCCTTGCGTCTGTTGCGGAGAGAACGGCCCCTCGCGTTCTTCGAAGAGCCCGAACTTGATCCCGCGGTGGCGCTCTTCATTCCGAGGGGCCCGGGGTATCGTGCCGTCACCCGACACGCCGATGTCGCTGAAGTCAGCCGTCACCCAGAGATCTATGGTTCGGGCAAGGGTGCAACGAGCATTCAGGATATCCCCGACGAGCTGCTCGAGTATTTCGGATCGCTCGTCAACACCGACGATCCCCGCCACACCCAGTTGCGCCGCATCGTCTCCGCGGCGTTCAGCCCGCGCACGATCAGGAGGATTGCCGAGCGAATCGAAGTGCTGGCGGGACACATCATTGATCGAGTGGCTGAGCGGGGGGAGTGCGATTTCGTTGTTGACGTAGCGGCGCGACTGCCGCTCGAGGTGATATGCGATCTCATGGGAATCGCGCCCAGCGACTATCAGACGGTCCTCAGCGCCTCGAACGTCATCGTCAATTCGACGAACGCGGCAGTCGGTGCCGGAGACCTCGAGTACACCCCGGACGGACCCGACGTCCTGACAACGCTCCTCGCCTCGGCCCAAGAGCTCACATCACTCGTGACCGAGCTCGCGGAGTTTCGTCGAGCGACGCCGGCCGATGACGTGACCTCATCACTCGTGAACGCCAACATCGAAGGTGAGGCGCTGACGCCAGCCGAAGTCGCCTCCTTCTTCATCTTGCTCGTGGTCGCCGGCAACGACACCGCCCGTAACACCATGAGCAGCGGCCTCCTTGCGCTTACCCAGTATCCCGAGCAGCGCGCTCGGTGGCAGTCCGACCCTTCGGGCGTTACCGCAACGGCGGTCGAAGAGATGGTGCGGTGGTGCTCGCCCGTCATCTGGATGCGCCGTACGGTGCGGCACTCCAGCGTCCTCGCGGGGGAGAAGCTCGAGCCCGGGGACAAGCTGCTCTTGTACTATCTCTCCGCGAATCGAGACGAGGACGTCTTCGACAACGCCTACGAGTTCGACGTGCGGCGCGCTCCCAATCCCCACGTTGGTTTTGGCGCGATCGGCCCGCACTTCTGCCTCGGCGCCCCGCTCGCTCGTATTCAAATTGGCGTGATGTACCGCCAGCTCCTCGAGCGCCTGCCCGACATCGTGAGCGTCGGTGAACCCGATCGACAGCGTTCCACATTCATCAACGGCATCAAGCATTTGCGCTGCGCGTTCACGCCGGCTTAGAACCGAGCGACGTAGCTGACGGGTGCGAACCGTGCCGCTCTTACAGCACACCGAGTCCGACGGCAAACCCAACGAGGACGAGGACGGCTCCGCCCACGAGTTCGCTGCGACGCCCGAGGCGCGAGCCGACCTCCTCACCGATCTCTAAGCCCAGTAGGGAGAGCGCAACGCTCACCGCCGCGATGGTGACGGCGGCGACGGCGAAGTTGACGTGATACGCGCCGAGGGCGAATCCAACGATGAGATTGTCGATACTGAGCGCCCCACCGATCAGCACGAGGCGCCGAACGCTGAGCTCTGGATCCTTCGTGCGTTCTCCTCTCCGACGAGCTCGGACACGATTGCGTACGCGCCCGCCAGACCAAGCAGGGCGCCGGCGACGGGTCGGGCGGTACCGCCCAAGCCGTGGGCCAGAGAGCGACCAATGAGGAGACCAATGATCGGCATGACGCCCTCGAAGATGCCGAAGATCGTCGCAACTCGAAGGCGAAGATTCCGATCGACGCCCGAGACTCCTAGGGCAGTCGCGGCGGCGAAGTTGTCCAGGCCCACCGACATCGCAACGAGGAGCAGTGTGACCACTTTGACAACGTAATCTGCGCGCTAGCAAGGGCGTTGGAGTCACGCGCCTGGAAGCTCTTCGATGTTCATCGACGTTTTGCCGAATCGCCGAGCGGCCTGTCTCCTCCATTAAGTGGGGATCAGAGTTTGTAGCCGATCTCGCGCAAGAGGCGCTTGCGGTCGGCCTCGTCACTCGGGGTCTCGATTCCCGCTGGCGGCATTCCGTCGACGACGCCGACGATTCCTCGACCAAGATCGGTCTGTGCGACGAGGATCTCTACCGGGTTGGCGGTCGCGCAGAACACCGTGCACACTTCGGGGACCAGTTTCAACGCATTCAAGACGTTCACCGGATAACCGTCTCGCAGATAGACGATGAACGAGTGCCCTGCTCCTATTGCTTCGGCGTTCCTCGCGGCAAGCTCTACGAGGTCTGGAGCGTTTCCCGATCGCCGGATCAGGCATGGCCCCGAGGCCTCGCAGAACGCGATGCCAAACTGAAGGCGCGGGCTTGATCCTGCGAGCGCCTCATGGATGTCCTCGACCGTCTTTATGAAATGTGCCTGTCCGACAATGACGTTCAGGCCCTCGGTCATTTCAACTGGGATTGCAGCTAGCTCCATGTGACGCTCTCGCTGTGGCCGTTCTGCCACGTCGTGGTTCCTTCGCTACCGACAGTATCCCGCCACCGCGGTCCGTGCGGACGATTCGCGTGTCGTGAGATCTGCGCGGCCTGAAGCAGTTCTACTGCACGACCCATGGAGCATCGACGGTCGCCGCGGGCGAGGGATGCCCTGGCGGAGCTACGAAATGGCTTCGAAGCGCGCGGTGAAGTGGCGAAGCGACGGTGGCTCGTAGGTCATCCGGTATCCCGGCAGCGACGACGCCTCCCTCGCGACCGACGTCACCACCTCGATCACGTAGTCGATGTGGCTTTGGGTGTACGTACGACGAGGGATCGCGAGGCGCACGAGCTCCATGGCGGCGGGGACCTCCGTGCCGTCAGGCTGACGCGCGAACATCACCGAGCCGATCTCGCAGCTGCGAATTCCACCCGCCTGGTACAGCGCGATGGCGAGCGACTGGCCGGGGTAGCGCAGCGGGGGCACGTGGGAGAGGAGGGCCTTCGCGTCGATATAGACCGCGTGGCCGCCAATGGGCTTGACGACGGGGATGCCCGCCGCGTCGAGGGCGTCGCCCAGGTACGCGGTGGAGCGGATCCGGTAGCGCAGATAGTCCGGATGCACGGCTTCCCTCAAGCCTTGGGCGAGCGCTTCGAGGTCGCGTCCGGCGAGGCCGCCGTAGGTGGGGAAGCCCTCGGTCATGATGAGTATGTTGCGGCACTGCTCGGCGACGTCGTCGTTGTTGAGCGCGAGCCATCCACCGATATTGCCGAATGGATCCTTCTTCGCGCTCATCGTCATGCCGTCAGCGAGCGAGGCGATCTCCCGCACGATGTCGCCGATCTCGCGCCCCGACTGGCCCTCCTCGCGCTCGTGGATGAACCACGCGTTCTCGGCAAACCGGCACGCGTCGAGGAATATCGGCACGCCGTAGCGATGGCAGAGCTCACTCGTGGCTCGAATATTGGCGAGCGAGACGGGCTGGCCCCCGCCAGAGTTGTTCGTGATGGTGAGAAAGACGACCGGCACGTCGGCTGAACGAGTCGCGAGCAGGGATTCGAGGGCACCCAGATCCATATTCCCTTTGAAGGGATGGATGGCGGCGGCGTCGTGGCCCTCGGGAATAACCAAATCACGGGCTTCGGCGCCGGTCGCCTCGACGTTCGCGCGAGTGGTATCGAAGTGGGTATTGTTCGGAATCACCTTGTCGGGTCCCCCGAGCACCGAGAAGATGATCTTCTCCGCCGCACGACCCTGATGGGTGGGGATCACGTGCTTGAACGGGAACAGTTCTTTTACGGCCTCCTCGAAGCGGAACCACGACGGGGAGCCGGCGTAGCTCTCGTCACCGTGCTGTATTGCCGCCCACTGATCACGTGACATTGCACCGGTGCCGGAATCGGTCAGCAGGTCGATGAGGACGTCTTGGGAGTGCAGGTTAAAGAGATTGAAGCCGGCACTCTCGATCGCCGCCCGACGCTCTGCCGCAGTTGTCATC
>JBAUSF010000351.1:0-1700 GCA_049581565.1 Acidimicrobiales bacterium | reverse complement strand
GTCTCCCCCCCTTCAATGTCACGGCTCCGTCGCCAGGATGTGCGACGTCACGATGGGTGACGGACAGATGTACTGCGCCACACGGCAATCAGCCACCTGGCGATCGCCGCCTTCACCGCGCAGCTGTCGCACCGCTTCGACGTGCAGCGCCCACCCCTGCATATAGCTCTCCGAGGTGTGGCCGCCGCTCGTGTTGATCGGCAGCTTGCCAGTGTGGGAGATGTTCTCGGACGTCGTCCATTCCCAGGCCCTACCTCGGTCACAGAACCCGAAACCCTCGAGCGCGAAGAGGATCGTCGGGGTGAAGTTGTCGTAGACCTGCAGGACGTCGACGTCGTCTCTCGAGATACCCGCGTCCTTGTAAACGCGATCACTCACCGAGTGGCAGGCTGTGTAGAAGTAATCCTTGCTGGTGTAGAAGTTCGACAGGTCACTGCACGCGGCCGTCGAGCGTACGTAGACGGGCGGCTTCTTTAGGTCCTTCGCGCGGTCGGGCGTCGTCACAATCAGGGCGACTCCGCCGTCGTTGATGAGGCAGTAGTCGAAGAGTCGTAGCGGTTCGGCAATGAAGTGCGAGTTCAAGTTCGTGTCGAGATCGACCGGCGTGCGCATCACTGCGTTGGGGTTGAGCATGGCGTGGTTGCGGTTATTGATTGCGAGGTTCGCGAGCGCGCCATCCGGCACGCCGTACTCGTGCATGTAACGCTGGTACATCATGGCGACGTACGCTCCGGGTGACGTCATGCCGTAGATCGTGTCGTAGGAGTCGGTCGGCGTCACGCCCTCCCCGCCGCCGTACGTAGCGC
Source organism: Acidimicrobiales bacterium (assembly GCA_049581565.1). Classification (GTDB taxonomy): domain Bacteria; phylum Actinomycetota; class Acidimicrobiia; order Acidimicrobiales; family RAAP-2; genus RAAP-2. The sequence goes on along the minus strand of JBAUSF010000351.1, from coordinate 894 downwards.
CAGCCGAGCGACCGTTGTTGCCGTAGATGAGCGCGACGGTCTCGGCGAGCCCCGTCGACACGGCCATGACCGCGACTTCGAGGGCCACCCCACTCATGCGTCCACTGCCCTCGAAGGAGTTGACGAACTTGAGGTGTCGCATGCCCATGAGGTCTGCGAGGTGCGAATACGAAGGGATACGCGCGCATAGGAGCCCGTCGATGTCGGATTTCTCGAGTCCGCTATCGGCGAGCGCCGCAGTGAAGGCGTCGACACCAAGGTCGAAGGCGGAACGGGGTGTCTCTGGCTTAACGGCCAGGTCAGCGAAGCCCGTCGTGCCAACGCCAACAATGGCGACCGTACTGCGAGGCGACGTCATCGAGAAACCGACCATTGAGCTCGCACGAATCGACTCACTTCGCCGAGCTCGCGACCGCGAGCGACAAGAGGGCGTTCACGTCCTTGACGTTGGTGAGATCCTGCAGTCCGTCCATAACCTCATGCGCCGCTTGGTCGGACACACCGGCGACGGTGGCGCAACTGAAGAACTTCTCGCGAATGTCGTGCCAGTCGAAGGGGAGCGTCGGTGCACCCTTGGGCTTGTAGATGGTCGCGGTCTCGGATCGGCCGTCCGTGAAGTCGATCGTGACTTCGACGAAGCCGATCGTACCTGCCGACGTCGTGCGTACCGTGCCGTCGCCGACCGTGCATCGCTCGTCTTCTTGGACCAAGATGCGTTCGTAGAGGTCGGCGATCTCGGGTCGCCGTACTTGGTCATCTTCGAACGAATTGACGTTGAGCGTGCCGTCGAGGACCGTGGCGGCGAGGGCGTACTCCATCGAAAACTTGCCCTCGAGACCGGTTTTCGGACGCTTATAAAGGAGAGGGCGGAGGCCTGTGGGGGGCACGTTGCAG
>JBAUSF010000350.1:0-4295 GCA_049581565.1 Acidimicrobiales bacterium | reverse complement strand
CCATCAACAACGCTCTCGTCGAGCCAGTGAGGTTCATCCACGGCCTCACCGACGGACTCGGCGTCGATGTCGCAATCGAAGCGGTCGGGGTTCCGTCGACCTTCGAGCTCTGCGCCTCGCTCATCCGCCCCGGAGGTCGTGTCGCCAACATTGGCGTGCACGGTAAGGCCGCGACGCTGCACCTAGAGACCCTCTGGACGCGTAACGTCACGATCACGACGGGCCTCGTCGATACGTATTCGACGCCCATGCTGCTGAAGCTCGTTTCGTCCAACCAACTCGACGCGGCGCGCTTTGTCACGCACCACTTCCAGTTGAAGGAGATCGAAGACGCGTACGACACGTTTGCTCGCGCCGGTGAAACCGGTGCGCTCAAGGTCGTACTCGCCAGTTGACTGGCACAGCAATGCACGAGGAGCGTTCGAAAGGGGGCCCGAAACGATGTACGTAGAACTTCTAGAAGGCGCCCTTAACGAATGGGTCGACGGGGCCGACAACGTCGACCTGGTCGACCACGCCCTCACGTGCCGGACCAACATGCTGACCGCGTCGCGGCGTAGCGCGAACGCGTACAGCGCGCTCGCGGCCGAAGTCTCCTACGACCGTTCGCTGATCAAGCTCGCCCAGGCGTTCGACATCCCGAGCGACGTCTCGAAATTCTCAAACCCCGGTGAGGAACGACGCCGACTCGAGCGCGCGCTCGTGAACGTCGGCGTTGATCTCAGCGCCCTCGCGCGACACCAGCGCCACTAGGCGCGAGGGTCGTCGAGGCCACCCTTCACGCGCGTCGCATAGACCGCGGCTTCGGTGCGATTGTTCATGTTGAGCTTGTTCAATAGACCCGTCATGTAGTTCTTCACGGTCTTTTCCGAAAGGTACATCGATTCGGCGATCTGGCGGTTGGTGAGTCCCTCGGCGATGAAATCGAGCAGTCGGCGCTCTTGGGGGGAGAGCGCATCGAGGGCGGAGTGAGATTTGGGCGGATTCGCGATGCGTTCCACGACTCGGGCGACCGCCTTCGGGTCGAGGAGCGACCCGCCGGCCGCGACCTTCTTCACGTCATCGATGAGCGCCCTCGCGCGGATCTGCTTCAACACGTAACCCGCGGCCCCCGCCATCACGCTCGCGTACAGCGCCTCGTCGTCGGCGAAACTGGTGAGCATCAGGCAAATGATCTCGGGGTGGGCGGAGCGGATGTCCCGACAGACCTCCACCCCGCTGCCGTCGTCGAGGCGGACGTCGAGGATTGCGACGTTGGGCCGAGCGAGTGGAATCCGAACGAGGGCTTCGGCGACGGTTGACGCCTCGCCGACGACTTCGATTTCCTCGTCACTTTCAAGAAGGCTACGCACGCCCTCACGCACCATCTCGTGATCGTCGAGGAGAAACACGCGAATAGTCATTCCCCCTATTGTGCCAGGCGAAAGGCCCGCACGGAAAATCACCCTGAACGCGGCCTTTCCCCGCACTTCCCTCGCTACGATCAAGTCCGTGCCCTATCGCCGGATCGAAGACGCCGCCAAACTGCGACGCCTGCTCGAGGCCGTCCTCTTGATCGAGTCCGACGTTGAATTGCCAGCCCTCCTGCACCGCATTGTTGAAGAGGCCTGCTCCCTGGTGGACGCCCGCTACGGGGCGCTCGGGGTACTCAACGAATGGCGCACCAGCCTGGAGCAGTTCGTGACCGTTGGACTCTCAAAGGAGAAGGAGGAGCGAATCGGTGCGCGCCCGACCGGCCGAGGGGTACTCGGACTTCTCATCTCCGAGCCGGAAACGGTCCGCCTCATGGACATCTCCTCACATCCGGCGAGCTACGGATTCCCACCGAACCACCCACAGATGAAGTCCTTCCTCGGCGTTCCGGTAAAGACTCGCAACGACGTCTTTGGCAATCTGTACCTCACCGACAAGGTCGGCGCGGCGGAGTTTACCGACGAGGACGTGGCGCTCGCCGAGGCGCTCGCCCTCGCGGCCGGTATCGCGATAGAGAATTATCGGCTGTACGACCGCCTCCGCCAGATCAGCGTGCTCGACGACCGTGATCGCATCGCCCGCGATCTCCATGACCGAGTGATCCAGCGAGTCTTCGCGGTCGGTCTCAGCCTTCAAGAGGCGACCCGTCTCAGCGACCTCGACGCGATCGTCAATCATGTGAACACGTCCATTGACGACCTGGACATCACGATCACCGACATCCGCAGCGCGATCTACGAGCTCGGCGGAAACTCGCTGCCCGGAGGTCTGCGCCAGGGGGTCATCGAACTGATTGACGAACTGACCCCGATGCTTGGTTCACGGCCCGACGTCACGTTCCGCGGCACGGTGGACAACACCGTTCCCCAGAGCACCGCGGATAACGTGCTCGCGGTGCTGCGAGAAGGGCTCACCAACGCGGGCAAGTACGCCAACGCGACTCGCTATCTCGTCTCGCTGACCGTCACCGATCACGTCACGCTCGAAGTGGTCGACAACGGCGTCGGTCTCGACCCCGAGACCGACAAGGAGAACGGGCTCGGACTCGGCAACATGAAGGGCCGGGCGGAGAAGTTGAACGGTATCTTCGTCATCTCGCCGGGAGATTTTGGCGGCACGAGGCTCACCTGGCGTGTGCCGCTCGAGCGCTGATCCTGAAGGCCCATCGTCGATCGGTAATCTTCTAGCAACCGAGCGGAGGATGAGCCGTGGTTCCCTCGTCGTATCTGGAGTTCATGATCACCTCCGCCGGGGCGGCGGGAGCGATGATTGGTCTTCTCTTCGTCGCGATCTCGCTGCGTTCGGACATGGTCTTTGGCGTCAACGCGCCCGCCAGGGTTAAGACGCTCGCGGCGAGCAGCTTCACGGGTCTCGTCAACGCGTTCTCCCTGTCACTGCTCGCGATCATTCCCACCGCGAATATCGGCGTCGGCATGATCGTGCTTGCCGTGATCTGTCTCTACAGCACGTTGAAGCTGCACATTCGCGCCACCGGCGCTGCCCAATATCGCCTGCTCATCCTCACCGCCCTCACCTACGCCGCCCAACTCGCCGGAGGGGTTACGCTCACCGTTCGCCCGCACACGTCGTGGATCGTGAACGGGCTCTGCTACGTCATCTTCGCCTCGTTCGTCCTCGCCCTCACGAGGGCGTGGCAGCTGATCGAGGCTGATTCCCCTACTTCGGACGTCTAAATCGCGCCGCGCACGATCGTCAACGCGGCATTGCCTACCTCGATGCTGATCACGGGATGATCGGTCGGGTTGAGCCAGCGCATCACCCGATCGAGATCGCCGAGCGGGATCGATATGCAGCCCTCGGTCGCGGCACCCATGCTGACGTGTAGGAAGAACCCACTGCCCGCACCCGGAGTGACCGGATTCACGTTGTAGTTGATCACGACGGCGTGGGCGTACGCCTCACCGGCGTAGAAGAGGTTCTCGGAGTTTCCCCCCGGCGAGACGCTGCTCACGACGAGACGGTTGTAGTGGGCCGACGCAGGATTCTCGTCCCACCAGTCGTTAGGACCGACGAGCGTGTAGGGCAGTCGCGTGCCGTTGTTGGGCTGGTTTCCAAAGGCCCGCGTGAGCGTGAAGACCCCGACGGGCGTGCGTCCGAGCCCTTCACGAGTCGCCCGTACGCCGTTCACCCCGACGTTCGCGACATACGGTCCGAGCACCTGCACGTAGCGGCCGCTCGACGTGCGCGTCCAGGCCCGAATGATCGCCGTCTGGGCGAGCGAGGAGGCGGCCTCGACGGTGATGACCTGCCCGGGAGGCGTGGCTGCCGCGACAGGCGAGACGGCAACGAGACCGCCCCGCGTTGCAACGAGCCCGCCGGCCAGCGCGCGCAGGAAACCCCTGAGGACTGACGAGCTGCGCACCACGAAATATGCTCGCACACGGTCCGCTAACGAGACCGCGCACGACGTCAGTTGTACGTCGCGGTATTGGACGCGAAGCTCGAAAGGACCGTCGTGCCATTGTCGTTCACGACCCGGAGTCCCGTGATGTGCGCGAGTGACACCGCGCACGACATGGTGGCGTGCACCTCAGCTCCCGCGACCGAGCGGTAGGTTCCCGCGGTCCACCACGCTCCCGTGGCTGTCTTCATCGAGACGGTGTAGACCTCGCCGCCAGGAAGCCCTCGTTCGCTGAGCGTCAACGACGTGCCCCACGACTCGTCGACGAGCACCGCACTCGCCGAGACCGACGCGGCGCCCTTCAAGGTGAGCGTGCGCGAGATCGGCGCCGGCGTACTGGCCGAGAACACGAACGCGAGGACGACCGCGCACGCGGCAGCTCCCGCGACGACGAGCACCC
>JBAUSF010000349.1:0-2944 GCA_049581565.1 Acidimicrobiales bacterium | reverse complement strand
TCAAAGGAAAGGACTTGGAGTCGCGTTTTTTCGAGCGCTGCACAATAAATTGTGCGATTCGTCACCGAGGGAGCAGATTCGCCGGAAAAACGGCAACGGTCCAAGGTTCGCTGGGCATGCTCGACGAGCGCCACTGAGCCGCCTCCAGACATTTCGGAGATGTTCGATTGATCCATGAAACAAGTGTAGCGAAATGACAGAAATAACCTGCAAAGAAAAGAGGAATGAGGGAACAGCCGTCAGGGGTCAGAAAAAGAACGACTTAGGGCAGGTTTGGCAGCGGCATCGAGGAGGCGGAAAGCTTGACAACGGATTGTGATGAACCCCTCGGGTGAGACAGTTTGCATTTTGGAAGGTTGCTGTTGGCTGAAGATTAAAGATCGCCATGACTTACACTGCTCAAGATGAGAACTGTTTGTGTTCTGGTTCTTCTATTGCTGCTCGGCGGTGGGTGTGCGTTTTCTGCAGCTCACTCCGGCGCCGCCCAGAGAGACCCTTTCGGCGGTTCCACTCAGTTGATCGTGGTGACCACATCGAACTGGGACGCAGTCGAAGGGCGGTTACAACGATTTGAGCGCGGCACGGCGCGCGAGCCGTGGCGCCCGGTGGGCGAGCCAATTCCAATCGTTGTTGGCGAGCATGGCCTGGGATGGGATTCGAGCCTGGTTTCGCCTGAGGACGCCAACATCCGTGCGGCATCCGATCCCGTGAAAAAAGAGGGTGACGGAAGATCACCGGCTGGGATGTTTTCTCTGGGCACGGCGTTTGGATACGCGGCAGAGCCACTGGCGGGGCTGAAGTTCCCTTATTTGACGCTGACCGAATCGACCGAGTGTGTAGATGACGTGAATTCGAAGCACTATAACCGGATCGTGGATCGCTCCGCGGTTGATCCCGACTGGAACAGCTCGGAGCACATGCGCGACGTGGGTGAGTCTTACCGTTGGGGAATCGTGGTGAATTACAACGGCATGGTTGCGGGGCGCGACAAGAATGCGCCGAAACCGGGAGGCGGATCGTGCATCTTTCTCCATATCTGGCATAGCAGCGACAAAGGCACCGCCGGATGCACTGCAATGTCGCAGATGAACCTGGAGCCGCTGCTCGTCTGGCTTAATCCGGAGCGGAAGCCGCTGCTGGTGCAACTTCCGGAGCCTGCATACAAGCTTTTGACCAATCGCTGGAGGTTGCCGAAGCTGAGCAATGCTCCTGCGCATTGAGCATCCGCCGCATACCTACCGGCCGATGTCTTCGAATTTCACGTTCAGAATCGGATACGCTTTCCAATCCTTATAGTCAAAATGCCACCACTCTTCCGGGTTGACTTTGAAACCCTGCCTCTCCATGACTTCTCGAAGCAGGGCGCGGCGCGTGCGCTCGGCGGCTGTGCCGCCTGGGTAGTCGGCATAGGCACGATCTGTCATTTCGTCGTAGCCGCTTGGCATTTTCACCTCCAGGCCGGTTTTCAAGTCGTATAACGACAGGTCAACGGCGCAACCGCGGTTGTGGATAGAGCCTGCTGCCGGATCGGCGACAAAGATCCTTTTATCGACGGGTGTGGCATCCCAGAAAATCTTCGTGACATACCACGGACGATACCCATCGTGAATGATCAAACCGTATCCATGAGCTTTGAGCTCGCGGTGAGCACGAAGCAATGCCTCGGCGGCTGGCCGTTGAAGGAACGCCCGCGCCTGGGTGTAGACGGGCGTGCCGAGAAAATTATTCCGGGTGGCGTAACGGATGTCGAGCTTGATTGTCGGGTCGAGCTTGATTAACTCCACAAGGTCGGGCTTGCGAAAAGGTCCCTGCTCGCGCGGAGGCTGCGCCGCGAGCGCCTCTGCCCGCAGCTCCTCAATTGGACGCAGCGGTGTGATGCGGAAGCTGACCTGCTGGGCGAGGCCGATAGGTAACAGAGCCAGGGGGAGGAGAAGACACAGACGATGATGAAGTTTTCGCGGGGAATTCATAGGCCTTGCCTCAACTATAGCGCTGCGCTCGATGGAGAAATCAGTCCATCTGCATCGAATCGCCATCCAGATGAACTTCTTGCGGAGGACCTTCGCGAGCCAAGTTACTGCGATGGCGTCTTTCGCCGCAGGATACGTGGCACGGCGATCAAGCGATGGAGTTTTGCGGCGCCTTCAGGCAGATGTGAGCGGGTTGGCAAGCAAATCGCGTTTAACCCGCATGAGCCTGTTGACCACTTTATAGCGGTCACCGGGATAGACTGATTTGACGTATTCCGCAGGGGTGCCGTTTTCAAGATACGAAAGGCGGGTAAACAAGAAGACCGGACTCTGCGGGGCGATTTGCAATAAGCGCGCATCATCCGCGCTTGCCTTTCCCACTTCGACCACTTCATCAGTAACCATCAACTGGATTCCGTACTGATCGGCTAGAGCTTCATAGAGCGATGTTGATGGGTCGAATGTCTCTATCAGGCCGGGGCAGAGTTGCGTAGGCAAACTACTGCTTTCGATTCCCATGGGGACCGTATCTCCAAACCGGACACGGCGAAGATTGAAAACCCGATCATCGCCGCCCAACCGCAAGGCCTCTTTAACTTCCTGACCAGGCACCTGTACACGAAACGAAAGAACCCTGGAACTGGGCGTGGCTCCGCGAGCTAATGTTTCTTCAGTAAACGAAAGCACGTGACGAAAATCTCTCTCCAATTTAATTCCGGAGATGAATGTGCCCTTACCCTGGCGGCTATAAATCACTCCAAGTTCACACAGGGCGCGCACCGCTTGCCGGACGGTCATTTGACTGACCCCCATGCGCGCGGCAATCTGCTGAATGGACGGCAAGGGCTTGCCTGGCTTGAATTCTCCGGATCGAATTTGATCGAGGAGGCGCTGCTGAATCTGGTGGTAAAGCGGGATGCCGCTTCTGCGGTCCAAGGGTGGCGCATGCGGTTTTGCTTTCCGATGCGTCAGCA
>JBAUSF010000348.1:0-4322 GCA_049581565.1 Acidimicrobiales bacterium | reverse complement strand
GGCCGCGTCGAGGTGGGCGGCCGGTCGCATCGAGGGCGCCGTGGTCCACCCAAAGACGTCGAGCAAGAGCACGATGCCCGCGGCGAGGGCGGTGTCGATGATGCGAGCGCCGAAGAGGCCCTTGTCGCTGCCGAGGATTCCGAGGAAGACGAAGACGATCGGAGTAAAGGCGATGACGGCGAGGGTGTGCGAGCGCCGAGAGGCCCAGGGCTGGACGGCCGCCATGACGCACGAGAGCACGATGAGCACGAGGATGGCGTTACCGGTGAGGGCGACGATCGCGGCGATCCCGACACCGACGGCGGTGCCGACGGTGCGGGCGAGCGCGCGGGTGATCACGGGACCGACGTCGGGCCGCAAGATGAAGGCGACGCTGAGGGGCAACCAGAATCCGTGGGGATCGTTGAGCGCCACCGAGATGGCCGTTGCCCCCGCGATCGCGACGGCGAGCAGGAGGGCGAAACGCAGGCGCTCAGCACCCGACAGCGTCGAGCGCCTTGATATTCGCATCAGCGGACGAAGCGCGGTGGTGTCGAGGTCCTTCACGTCACGCGGCGTCAGCGCGCTGAGCACCACGGGATCGAGACCACGCGGACTCGCGAAGCGGTGCGGAAAGTTCTCGAGCTCGACGACCGCCGATCTCGCGTTCGACGTGTTGAGGATGCTCGCCACTTCGCGCAGGCCACTCGACATCAGCGGATCGACGGACAGGTGCTTTCCCTCTAGGTAGGAGATGACTTCGCCGACCTGTAGCGCGACGACGAGGCATTGGCGCAAGGCGACCCGTTCGGGGTCGTCGACGTTGAGCGCCTGACTGCCAATGACGTCGTGCGCGCGATCGAGGTTCGACACGGCGCGATCGCGCACCGCGTAGAACTGCGCCGTACCGACGGCGTCGGCCACGGTGGCGAGATCGTTGAACGCTCGGGCCAGCGCGAGGCGCTGGGTGCTTAGGTGATTTCGTCGATACATCAACCACGACACGACGTACAGCCAGAATGATCCGAGCGCCACAGCGAGCGCCGACTGCCAGACCTTCCCCGTGAATACGAGTCCACCGCCGAGAATGGTGCCGATGAGCAGGTAGGCGCCGGCCGTCGCGCGGTTCGACGCCTCCACGTAGCCCGCGATCAAAGCAACGCCGCCAAAGAGCAGCACGAGCGCCCACGCGGCACGATGGTCGTTGACGAAGGTGGCGCCGAGTGCGACGCCGACGCCGCCGGCGACGCTGACCCAGAGCAGCCGCCGTCCACGAACGTGCCAATCGTCGAGTCCGTCTTGACTGATCGCCCAGAGCGCCCCGATGGCAAAGACGATCGAGTAGAAGCGTTGATTGATGACGAGGCCCACGACCAGTGGAACGGTGAGACAGAACGCCGCGCGCAGCGACAGGCGAATCTCCGGTGTCGCCTTTATGCGTAGCGGCCGCGTCATCGCGCGCAGAGCGGCCTTATGGGTCAACGCGCCCCGTCGAGCGAACACGGGCACATCATAAGGCGATCAACTGCTGAGTCCCCTGGTTGCGGCGTCTCGGTTGTCGGGTGATTGGTCGAAGAATCGAACAGGTGGTTAGTAAGTTAGATGGTTGTGGTACAGGCGCGACACCAAAAGAAGCCGGCAAAGAAGGCGGCGCCTCGATCACGGGGCAAGCGCGCGTCCGACGAGCCGAACGTCTGGCAACGCCACCAGCGTGACCTGCTGATCGTCGGGCTCTTCGTGGTCGGGCTCTTCGTCGCCCTCGCGGACGCGCACGCCCTCGGTCCGGTCGGCCACGCCATCGCTCGCGTCCTCTCCTACATCTTCGGCGTCGGGCGCTACGCCCTCGCCGTCATTCTGCTGGGACTCGGGGTCGTACTCGTCTGGGGCAAGGTCGAGCTGGACCGCGCCCGGGCGAGCTGGGGTGTGGCGCTCGGACTGGTCTCCGTGTGCGGACTCGCCGACCTCGCGGGCGGCCGGCCCGGCGTTCACGCGACGTCGGCGGTGCTCGGTCACGCGGGGGGCTGGCTTGGCGTGGGAACCGGCGGGGAGCTCGCAAACGGCATCGGTGTCGTAGGTGCGGTCATCGTGCTCCTCGCGCTCTTCGTCGTGGCGACGATTATCGCCACGAGTGTGGGACTTCGCACGTTGCTCGTTGGTCTTGGCACCGCCCTTCGAGCGACTGGGCGCGTGTTCTCCAAGTGGTGGACGGTGCGACCGGAGCGCGAGGAAGTCGAAGAGATCGAACCGTCACCGTCACCGTCGCGGCGGCGAGTGCGCGCGGCGAGCCTGCCTGAACCCGAGCCCGATGAGGAACTCGTGCTCGACGACGAGCCCGAACCCGAAGAGGAGTTCGTCTACGACCTCGAGGAGGAGGACGAGACGCCCGAGGAGGAGCCGCGCACGCGTCACGTCCACGTGAGCGCGCCGAGCTCGTGGGAGCTGCCACCGCTCTCGCTCTTGCTCAGGACCCGTGATCAGCGCCTCGACCGGTCACTCACCGAAGCCGCAGGCGAAGAGCTCGTGGACGCGCTCGCCGCCCACGGCGTCGAGACGACACTTGTTGGTTACACCGTCGGACCGACGGTGACGCGCTTCGAGCTCGAGCTCGGCCCCGGCGTCAAGGTCTCGCGGGTTACCTCGCTCAACAAGGACATCGCCTACGCCATGGCCTCGCCGGACGTGCGCATTCTCGCCCCGATTCCCGGTCGTTCGGCGATCGGCGTCGAGGTGCCGAACCGGCAACGCTCGCTGGTGGCGCTGGGCGACGTGCTCAACTCTGAAGAGTCGCTTAACGCGCATCATCCCCTTGACGTACCGATCGGCCGTGACATCTCCGGGCGAACGGTCGTCGTGAATCTGGGCGAGATGCCCCACGTGTTGATCTCGGGAGCGACCGGCGCGGGCAAGAGCTCGGCGATGAACTCGCTCATCACGTCGCTCGTCATGCGTGCGACGCCCGATCAGCTGCGCCTGTTGCTGATCGACCCGAAGCGCGTTGAGATGGGTCAGTACAACGACCTGCCGCACCTCTTGTCGCCAGTGGTCGTTGATCCGAAGAAGGCGGCGGGCGCGCTGCACTGGGCGGTGAAGGAGATGGAGCGGCGATACGACGTGCTCGCCGAGTGCGGCGCCCGCGACATCACGAGCTACCAGCTGATGATGGCGCGCGGTGAGCTCGAGGGCGAACCAACGACCGAAGAGATGGTGGGCCGCGCGTTCGAGCGCGCGACGGGTCGCCCGAGCGACGTCGAGCCCGCACCGGGGCCCGAAGAACTGCCCTACATCGTGATCGTCGTCGACGAGCTGAACGACCTGATGATGGTCGCCGCGCGCGACGTCGAAGAGTCCGTCGTGCGCATCGCCCAGATGGCCCGCGCTGTTGGCATCCACCTGGTGCTCGCCACCCAGCGACCGAGCGTCGACGTCATCACTGGTGTGATCAAGGCGAACGTGCCCAGTCGCATGGCCTTTGCCGTCTCCTCGCTCGCCGACAGTCGGGTCATCTTGGACCAGGCGGGCGCCGAACGACTGATCGGCAAGGGCGACATGCTGCTCGTCACCGCATCGAGCAACATCGCGCGGCGACTCCAGTCGCCGTGGGTCTCCGAAGAAGAGGTGCGGCGCGTCGTCGACGCGTGGCGCGCGCAGGGTGGTCGACGCGAGACGGTGGTGGCCCTTGACGAGGTGCACTCGCGTAGCCAGTCCTCTGCGGGTGGTGGTTCGGGTGACGATGACGACGAGATTCTGCGAAAGGCTCGAGACCTCGTGATCAGCACGCAGACCGGTTCGACCTCGATGCTCCAGCGCAAGCTTCGCGTTGGGTTCGCTCGCGCCGGGCGCATCATGGATCAGCTGGAGGAAGAACGAATCGTCGCACCCGGCGACGGCTCGAAGTCTCGCAAGGTCCTGGTGACGCGCGAGGAGTACGAACAACAGACGTCGCTGTAGTCGCGAGGTACGCTCGCCGGTCCGTGTCGTCGCCCGTAGGGTTCTTCTCTCGTGGTGGCCCGTCAGAGGATCGTCGTGAAGATTGAGGCGGCGGTCGGCGGCGTCTCTTCGCCCACGCTGTTCGACCGCCTACGCTGACATCATGATTTCGCGCGCTCCGGCCAGTTCGGCCAACCTGGGACCGGGTTTCGACACGCTCGCCATCGCCCTCGGGCTTTACGTCGAGGTGTCGATCGAGGTCGCCGACGAGTTTCGCATCGAGACCGAAGGATGTGGCGCCGGTCGCTTTGACGACGAGAACCATCTCGCGGCGCACGTGGCGACCGCGGTCCTCGGGCACAAGCGATTCCACCTGCGGGTGAACTCGTCGATTCCGCTGTCGCGAGGACTTGGCT
>JBAUSF010000347.1:0-3962 GCA_049581565.1 Acidimicrobiales bacterium | reverse complement strand
GCCGATGGCGAAGCGAAACCCGGTGAGCGGCTCCCACCCGCCATTGACTTAGCCGATGTGCTTGGCGTAAATAAGAACACCGTGATACGAGCGCTGCACATCTTGCGAGACGAGGGACTGCTCGATTTCACCAGGGGTCGCGGTGTACGGGTGGTGGGCACACCCCAACAGAGTGCCGTGCTGGTTCGCATTGGCGAACTTTTGGACTTTGCCCGCCAGCAGGGCTACCGACCTGACGAAGTCGTAGCGATAATTCAAGCGCAGAGCTAAACGACTACCAAAGAGGCTGGCACCGGGCCTTACTATCCGCCGAGGTCGTCTATTCGTTTCCGCTTTGTCCCAGGTTTGGTCTGTAGGTTTCGCGCCAATCGATGGCGTGAACCCGCCGACGCCAGCCAAGGTCGCGTCCGCGCGATCGCAACGAATGCCGTAAGGCGGCGGCGTCGACCTTCCGGCCTCGACGACCCGGGTGACGTGTGGCGTGGCGACTTTACCGAGCACTCGCGAGCGCGTTCTCCGTCGTTCAGATCTTCACCGTATCGGTGACGACGAGCACCGCGCCTGAAGTATCGCGCTACGACATCGAGGCCACGAGTCCGACGCGGGCGTACTGACACACCGCGCTGGCACTTGCCGAGACCTACGGGACATCGCCGGCGTAAGTCAGCAACTCTTTGCACGGGTCGTCGAGTGAGCCGCGAAGTTTCGTCGGTCACAGTTTCATTGCTCTCGTCGGGGCGTTTCCTCACGGGGACTTCAACCTACGAGCCGGGTCCGGCCCGGTCAACGTCGAGCGCGCTTCGCGTGAAAACTTTTGGCTGCGCCAAAAGTTCTTCAGATTTTCTTGCTGCGCAAAATAATCCACTCTCGGTATGACCGACCGACCCCGGACGCTCACCGCTCTCGTATTGGTTGGTCCCGTCGCGCGGAAACGCCCCGCGACGAAAGGAGCATCATGACCACCAACACCACCCACGGCGTCGCCGCGCCCGAGGTCCGAGACGGCTGGGAGCTACGACACGTCGATCCCCGGGTCGTTGCCGACAACCCGGACAACGCGCGCCATCCCAAGCGCGACCGCGTCGGACTAGCAGCCTCGATCACGTCCCTCGGCGTCCTCACCCCGCCGCTCGTGCGCGAACTCGAGGACGGTTCGCTCGTGCTCATCGCCGGAGAGCGTCGAAAGTACTCGGCCATTGAAGCCGGGCTCAAGACGATCCCCGTCTTCGTGCGGCGCGACCTCAGCGACGTACAGCGCCTGGCTGGGATGCTGATCGAGAACACCGACCGAGAAGGACTCACCGTCGTCGAAGAAGCCGTGACGCTCCAGCGTCTCGCTGGCTTCGAGGGCATGACCGCAAAGTCCGTGTCGGAACTCACCGGCATCAAGGCCGCCGTCGTTCGCCTCGCGGTCAAGGTGGCGAACAGCGACGTCGCACGAGACGTGGCGCAGCGTCACTCGCTCACCTTGGAACAGGCGGCCGCACTCGCCGAGTTCGAGGACGACGAGGCGGCGGTGAAGCAGTTGACGCAGTACGCGACGGAGCGCCCCGAGCACTTCAAGCACGCGCTCAGTCGTCTACGCGAAGACCGCAGGGAGTCGTTGGCTCGCTCTGTCAAGATCAGCGAGTTGGAGTCGAAGGGACTCGTGGTCATCGAGGCCCCGTCCTGGAATGCGGACACGAAGGTCACCCGCCTCGACAGTCTGCAGAACACCGACGGCAAGGCGCTCACGACGCGCAACCACGCCAAGTGCCCCGGCCACGCCGTGGCTCTCGGACGCTGGGACGTTGACGTCGTAGAGGGCTACTGCCTCGACGCGACGACGTACGGTCACCAACCTCGATTCACCCGCTCAGGAGGCGAACGCTCCGTCGGCGGCACGATGAGCGTCGAGCAGAAGGCCGAACGTCAGACGGTGGTCGCCAACAACAAGGCCTGGGTCGCAGCCGAGTCGGTGCGCCGCGAGCACGTCGTCGAGTTGCTGGCCCGTCGGAGTGTCCCGAAGGGCACGTTGGTCTTCGCGGTTCGTGACGTCCTGACGAACTCTGCGAACCTCGATGCCCCGGACGAGTTGCTCACCGAGTTGACAGCGGTGAAGGCAACCGGTCGCTACGGCCACTCGGTCGGAGCGAAGTTGGCCGAGGCCACCCCCGAAGCGCGACTGGCTCTCGCGCTCTTGGCGCAGGTGGCGGCGTCCATCGAGCACTCGACCAGCAAGGGCACCTGGCGATCAGCCAACCCCCGCGTGGCGACCTGGTTCACGTACCTGGCCACCACGGGCTACACCTTGAGCGAGGTCGAGCAGTTGGTCGTCGACACAGCGGCGAAGGAGAAGTAAGTCATCGTCGTCCCTCGGGTCGGGTCGCTTGGTCCGGCCCGAGGGCGGTCGCGCAGAGAGTCGAGCGCCGATTCGACGAGGTGCCCGGTCGCTCCGCGCCTCGTTACGGTCTCCCTTGTGCTTCGTAGTCCCGCCCGTCTACCCCTTCGTTTCTTTCCCTCTCACCTTGTTTCTTCTTCCTTCTTCTCTTGTCCCATCTCCTACTTAGGTCTCGCCCATCGCTCATCTCGCCCGATTTTTCCTGATCTCGTCGCCTCGTTTTTTTGGTGCTCACACGTCTGGCACTAGTGCTACGGTGTCCCCTACAAGGGGGTTGTACCGAGAAGGATGCGTCGCGACCCCATGATGACGATTCGACGTCTCAGCATCGGAGCGGGGTACAAGTACCTCCTCAAATCCATCGCCGTCGGCGACGGTCCCGAGAGCACGGACCGGTCAGATCTCGTTCGCTACTACTCAGAGACCGGCACTCCCCCGGGAGTCTTTCTCGGTGCCGGACTGGTCGGGCTCGACGCGGGTCGTGGCGTTGCCGTCGGGCAGACCGTCACGGCGGAGCACCTCCAACGGATGCTCCAGGACTGCGCCGATCCCCTCACCGGGGAGAGACTCGGCAGGGCTCCCGGCGCGAAAGCGGTCGGAGGTTTCGACCTCACGTTCAGCCCTTCCAAGAGCGTGTCGGTGGCCTGGGCTCTGGCCGACAAAGAGACTCGCCAAGTAATCTACCGGTGCCACCAACAGGCCCTCGCCGAGGTCCTCGCCTACGCCGAGCGCGAGGTGTTTCACACTCGCTCGGGCCAGCAAGGCTGCGTCGAGGAAGACATCGTGGGAGTGGTGGCGGCGAGCTTCACCCACTTCGATTCGCGCGACGGCGATCCCCAACTCCACGACCATGTGGTCGTGCTCAATCGGGCCCAGGCCACCAGTGACGGCCTCTGGCGCACCCTCGATAGCCGTCAACTCTTCGCCTCCACGGTGATGCTCTCCGAAATGCACCAGGGCGTGCTCTCTGATCTACTGACCGGCGAACTCGGCTGGGAGTGGAAGGCCCACACCCGGCGCTCCAGCACCGCCCCGAAGTGGGAAGTGGCCGGGGTCTCGAAGCGTCTGATGGATGAGTTCTCCCAGCGCACCACCGCCATCGTGGAGGCCAAGAATCGACTGATCACCCAGTTCGAGGACGATCATGGTCGCGCCCCGACCGACGTCGAAGTGCTCAAACTTCGCCAGACGGCCACG
Organism: Acidimicrobiales bacterium; assembly: GCA_049581565.1. Classification (GTDB taxonomy): domain Bacteria; phylum Actinomycetota; class Acidimicrobiia; order Acidimicrobiales; family RAAP-2; genus RAAP-2. The sequence goes on along the minus strand of JBAUSF010000347.1, from coordinate 385 downwards.
CTCGCTACCCGACGGACGAAGCAGGGTCGAAGCCTCGGAGAGCTGACGAAAGAGTGGGCCACCCGAGCCACGCCCTACCTCGACGACGAACCCCTGTCGTGGGTGCACGAGTTGGGAGGTCGGGACGTCGCAGTCTTCAGGAGCAACGATTTCGAGGACGAGATCCTGCTCGACGTCGCCCACGCGGCCCTCGACGTCGTGAGCACCAAGCGCCCGACGTTCTCCCGGGCCAACCTCCAAGCGGAATTATTTCGCCAGATGCAGGGGGTGCGCTTTCGCGAGCCGGCCGAGCGCCTGCTCACGGCGACGCGCGCGACCGACCTAGCCGTGACTCAGGCGCTGTTGATCACCACGCCCCACCTGCACCACACGCCGCGCTTCCTGC
>JBAUSF010000346.1:0-2855 GCA_049581565.1 Acidimicrobiales bacterium | reverse complement strand
CCCTTACTTCAGCGCCGTCCTAGGAAGGGCACTAGGTCTCAAAGCGACCGACTGAAATTCGAAGGTCCAGTTGGCTGATGGAGAGATGATTAGGCTGTGCGCCCATGAGCAAACCGCCCGTCATCATCCGTGACGCCATCTTGGCCGTCGACATCGGGGCGACGACGACGAAGTTCGCGGCGGTCGACGACGAGGGTCATCTCATCGGGGAAGTTCGTCGCGTGCTGACGCCGTATCCTTGCTCGCCCGAGCGCTTGGTTGACTTCGTGCTTGAACACGTCGAGCGAAGTGGATGCGCCCGCGTTGGAGTCGGCTTCCCGGGCGACCTTCAAGACGGCCGTGTCCTCGAGCCCGGCAACCTCTCGCGTCCTGGCGGTTTCACGTCACCGATCGACCCCGCGCTGCACGAAGCCTGGCAAGGCATCGACCTTGAGTTTGCCTTTCGCGATGCGAGCGGCCTCGATGTGCGCGTCGTCAACGACGCAACGTTGGCTGCACTGGGCTGCTGCGAGGGTCGGGGTCGAGAGCTGGTTTTCACACTCGGAACCGGCTTTGGCATTGCGCTCGTGGTGGATGACGTGAATGTTCGAATTCGCGACGTGGGTGACGAAGTGTTTCTTGGCGGTGCGACCTACGACGAAGTGCTGGGTGATCATGCCAGATCTCATGACGAAGCAACTTGGAACGACCGGATAGTCATCGCGGTCACGAACTTCGTCGAAGAGTTCTCCGCCGACGTCGTCCATTTGGGCGGAGGTAATTCACGACGATTCGAAGTAAGTCGATTACAGGAACAGCCTTGGGTGGTGGTGAACGATAACGTCGCCACGCTTCGCGGAGCCGCGAAACTGTTTCGATAAGTGGCGAGATCGCCTCGCGGAATTGTTTTGTTGCGGTGCAACGTCGCGTACTGGCGATTCCAGAGTCGGGGAGAGTAGAACTACGTGATGCACTACGACGACGAGTCATCGACCACGCCGCAAGTGCTGGCGGCCCGCCCGAGCCTGATGCGCGCGCTCAACGAGCAGATGCTTCTCGAACAGATTCGACGACTGGAAAGCGTGTCGCGAAGCGAGTTGACCGCGGTGTCGGGACTCTCGAAGCCAACGGTGGCGGTGGCCCTCACCACCCTCGAAAAGGAGGGTTTGATCCGTGTGGCGGGACGAATATCTGGCCGCCGCGGTCTGGCGACGGTGCTCTATCAACTCCGTCCTGAGGCCGGTTTCGTTCTGGGCCTCGACGTGGGGCGCGAATATGTGCGCGGTGCTATCGCCGATCTTTCGGGCGCAGTCGGGGGACGCGGCCAACGAAAAGTGCACCCGACGAGTAGCGCCGGTCGAGTGTCAGAACTCGTGACACTCGCTGATGAGCTCGTCGCGATGGTGAAAATAAAGAGTGGCGTGACCCGCGGCGAGGTCGATATCCGCACCGCGCTGTCGGCGCTCGAACCCAAAGCACAGCTCTTTGAACTCGACCGCGACACCTATCTGGTTTACGGACCATCACATCCGCTCTCCTCGTCGCACCTCTCCGGTATTAACTCCGGCCAGATGATGTTGACGGGCGGAAATAGCGAGGACGAACTATTCTCGTACGTCGACCAGGAGCGCACGTCTCTGAACCGGAAGGCGGACGAGCGTCCAGATCTCATGACGTCGATCGAGGAGAACCGTCGATACGTCGCCGGCATCGAGATCGCGGCTCGAATGGGTCACGCGGCCGCGGAAGCGAACACAGTCGGCGCGATGACGAAGCATGGGCTCTTTGACTCGGGGTCTGATACATATGCGCTCTAGGAACAATCCAGCCATGCGCTAAGTGGCGAGGAGCATGAGATATGGGCCTTTCGAGCAGACTCCGGGACCCTCACGACCCGCTTCGTCGCTTCATCCAGTCAGAACTCCCTCATCTTGACACCATCCGACGGGACATGCGCGAGCGCGCGCTTAACCTGGTCTTTGCTCCGCCCGACATTGAGAGGCATCTCTTCACTCGAATCGGCTGGGCGTTGGACTCCGGCTTCGCCTCTATTTCGCCGTGTCATCGCCGTTCAAAACTACAGCAGTACAGGGCGCAATAGATATGGCTCGAGTCTCGGGATTGGTTGACGAGACTGCGTACGTTTACGACGTGATGCTTTCACGCGGGTTGACCATGCTCCCGAAAGCTGAAAGACGGCTGTACATCCTCGATGACATGGATGCGCTAAATGAACTGTCTGAGCGACTCCAAAGAGAGGAGGGCCTCAGCGGAGGGGTGGCACCCATACCACTCGGCTTCGCTGCGCTTGGCCGAGCAATGATTGCGGAGATTGAGCGGATCGCTCCGGTTGGGCGGGCGTTGGACGTCGGCGACGAGAGGCGACTGTGCGGCCTTTGCTATCTACTCGGTCACTACGAGTCGGCTCGATTCAAAACTGAGGCCATCGAAAGCAACCGCGTCATCGCTCAGATCGCGAACATGAAAGACGTTGACGCTCAGCTCGCACTCGTGCCTGAAGCCGCGTTGGACGATGTATGCGCAATGTCGACTCGATTTGCTGAGTCTGCTCAGAATCTTCTGGGTAAAAACGCAGTAGTCGATCCTCACTTCCCTTTTGGGTCTCAAGGTTGGTCCGTTGCGGACGCCGATCTGGTCGTCGGATCGACCCTTATCGAGATCAAGACGAATCGAAAACTGCCGACTGAGCTTCCATTCATTTATCAACTCGTCGGGTATCTGCTCGCGGATGTCAACGATGGGTATGGCATCACAGAAGCCGGTTGGTACCTCGCCCGGTACGGGGCGCTCGTGACATGGCCGGTTACCGAGTTCCTCGACAAACTCGCAGGCAAGTCCGTTGATCTCGCCATTCG
>JBAUSF010000345.1:0-4887 GCA_049581565.1 Acidimicrobiales bacterium | reverse complement strand
CCCCAACTCGCTCCTTGTTCGCCTCATAGAGGGGGGTGCGGATCACGGCGGGACCGACGACGTTGACACGAATGCCGTGGGCGGCGTAGTCGATCGCGGCCGAGCGCGTGAGGGCGAGGACCCCGTGCTTGGAGGTCGTATACGCCGGGTAGTTCTCACGGCCGACCACCGAATAGATCGAACCCATGTTGACGATCGCTCCGCCTCCGTGGTTCATCATGTGGGCGAGTTCGGCGCGCAACGAGTAGAAGACGCCGTCCAGGTTGATCGACATCACCTTGCGCCAGTCTTCGGGGCTCGTTTCGTGGATCGGATCGTTACCACCTGCGACACCCGCCACGTTGGCCGCGAGGTCGAGCGCGCCCAGCTCCTTCACGGCGAACTCCACGGCGGCTTCGCACTGCAGCGGATCGCACACGTCGGCGGCGAAGGCGGCGGCCCGGACCCCGAGGGAGGCGACCTTGTCGACGACGCGGGCCGCCTCGTCGCCGTTCTGGTCGACCACGAGGATGCTGGCGTTCGCGTGGGCGAAACGCTCGACGCACGCCTCGCCGATGCCCGAGGCGCCTCCGGTGACGAGCACCACCATTCCACTCATGTCGGTCGCCACTGTCGCCTACCTCTCTCGTGCCGCCGATGCGGCGATCTGATTACGTTGGTTCGTCATCGAAGTAGGGGAAGGACCTCGAGCCCGATGCCTCGAGTGTTGCGTTCCTCGAGGTCCACCCCGACGGCTCTCGTCCCAATGTAGATGCGTTGGAACCCGAGGTCCGCTACGGCGCGAAGGCGCTGCGCGCAGTGCTCGGGCGAGCCGACGATCGCGAAGCGGTCGATTAGCTCGTCGGCGTCTTCGCGTTCGGGATAGAAGTCGACTCGGCCGCCCGACGGTTCGCCGTCCGTCGCGACGTCGATCTCGCGCGGTATCCGCGTCCGCGTTCTGACTCCGGTTCGGTCTTCGGCGCCGTGTCCTTCGCTCGAATGGTTCGCGAATTCGGCGTGGGTCAACACGAGGCCCTTGATCGCCTCACGCGCACTCGTGTCGTCGTCGCGCACGACCGCGACCTGAACGAAGCAACTGAGTGACAAGTGGCTTCCGTCGCGACCAGCGGCGCTCCACGCCTCCCGCGCCGACGCGGCGGCCTGGGCGAGCGCATCGGTCGACGCGCCCGTTGAGACGCTGATGCCGTCGGCGAGACGCGCCGCGATGGCGAGCGTCTTCGGGCCCGTGACCGCGACGTCGAGGGCCGCCTTTGGAAGGTCGAGGCTGGGATCGATGACGCCGAGACTGGCTAGTGAGATCGAGCGCTCGAACACGCGGACCTTCTCTCGGCGCAGCAGCTGTTGGAGCTGATCGAGATACGTCTCGAAGTCGCCGACGCTGATCGGCCACTTCGGCACGATCTTCGGACCACCGCCACCTCGTCCAACGCAGTAGCGGACCCGGCCTCCCGCGAGGGCTTGCAGGCTCACCATTGCGTCGGCGGCGAGGAGAGGCGCACGCAGCGGCACGGCGACGGCGGTGCCGAGCTGCAGTGTCGTCGTCGAGCCCGCGGCTGCGGCGAGAGCGGTGTACGGGTCAGGCAACAGCCCGTGGGCTTCGCCAATCGCCAGTCCGTTCCAACCTTGTGACTCCAGGTCTTGTGCGAAATGGGCGATGCTCGTCACGGGCACCGGCGTCGCGCCCATTCGCCAAAACTCGATCGCCATCAGCGGTTCGCTCGGGGCCGTCGGCGCGTGCGAGGGGTCTCGTCAGGCAAGCGCGCCATCGTCGCGCGGATCGCCGTGAGACGAGTCGTTCGCGGATCGTCTACGAGCGCGAGCGGACCCATACGGTCTTGGTCTGCGTGAATCCCTCCACCGCTTCTTGACCGAGGGTGCGACCGAACCCGGAGTGCTTCACCCCGCCGTAGGGGACACTGGGCTCGACCTCCTGGTAGGTGTTCACCCACACCGTGCCCGCTTCGAGCGAACGCGAGGCGCGCTCGGCGCGATCGAGGTCCCTCGTCCAGACTCCCGCGGACAACCCGTACTCCGAGTCGTTGGCGATGGCGTAGGCCTCTTCTTCGGAGTCGAAGGGGATTACCGACATCACCGGCCCGAAGATCTCCTCCTGGGCGATCCTCATGCTGTTGTCTACCGAAGTGAAGATCGTGGGCGAGAAGTAGTACCCGCCGCCTTCTTCTATCCGTTGGCCGCCCAGCGCGAGCTTCGCGCCCTCGCTCTCGCCGATCGACACGTAGTCAGTGACTCGTTCGAGCTGCTCGGCGGAGATGAGCGGACCCATCTCGGTTGCCGGGTCGAACGCGCCGCCGATCTTCAGACGCTTGGACGACTCGATCATGGACGCGACGAGCTCGTCGTGGATCGAACGCTCGACGAGCACGCGCGTGCCGGCGGTGCACACCTGGCCCGAGTTGTTCCACACGCCCGACTGAACGGTTGGCGCGGCGACGCCGAGGTCGGCGTCGGCGAACACGATGTTCGCGCTCTTGCCACCGAGCTCGAGGTCGACCATCTTCAAGGTCTGGGCGGCGGACGCCTGGATCTTCTTGCCCGTCTCGACCGAGCCGGTGAAGTGGATCTTGCCGACGCTCGGGTGGGCGACGAGCGCGGCGCCCGTCGAGCCATCGCCTTGCACCACGCTCAACACGCCGTCGGGGATCCCCGCTTCGGCGTAGAGCTGACCGATGAGCATTGCCGACATCGGCGTCTGCTCGGCCGGCTTCAGGATCACGCAGTTGCCGGCCGCGAGGGCCTGGACCGGATAGACGGCAGCCGCACCCGGTGCGTTCCACGGGGTGATGAGTCCGACGACGCCGATCGGCTCGCGACGCAGCTGCACCGAGAGTCCCTTGCCGAGGTCGGGGATGGTTCCGTGCAGCTTGCTGGGCCAGCCCGCGAAGTAGTCGACGAGCTCCATCGCGAGGTTCATGTAGAAGGCCGTGAAGGCCGACTGGATGCCGGCGTCGAGCGTGTCGAGCTCGGAGATGGTGACCGCGTTCGCGTGAATGAGTTCGGCGAATCGGTGCAGACGATTTTCCTTCTCGGATGGACGGAGGTCGCGCCAGCGGCCATCGTCGAACGCCTCGGTTGCGAGCTTCACCGCGCGATCGATGTCGCCGGCGGTGCCGAGGGCTCCGTGGCCGATCAGGGCTCCCGATGAAGGATCGAAGACCTCGGTCGTCTCGCCGCTCTCGGCGGCGAGCACTTCGCCTCCGATGACGTGGCCGAAGACGGGGTGATCGAGGAAGTCTCGGGTCTCCTTGGACAGGGGGTAGGAGCCGAGCACCTCGACGGTGGACGTGACCATGGGACCATCTCCTTAGTTGAAGTGAGTTCAGGTTGAACCTATCACCGCCGGCGGTGATCGTCCACTGATTCTTTAACTACCGGGCCTCGCCCGTCGAGCCGGCGGCGAACTCGCTGCCCCACCTGCGCCCGCCCAAATCCGCTTCAGGAACGACGTCGAGTTCGTCGCGGGGACAGCGTTGCCGGGCTACACGATCGCCTGACCGCCGTCGACGACGAGGACGGTGCCGGTCACGTAGCTCGACGCACGCGAGGCCAGGTAGGCGACCGCGCCTTGGATCTCGCTCGGGTGACCCTGGCGGTGCATCGGGATCTGCGCGTTCATCCGGTCCTGGCGTTCCGAGGGGATCGTGTGGGTCATGCCCGCGTCCATCTGACCCGGTGCGATGGCGTTCACGCGCACGCCTCGGCTCGCCCACTGCGCGGCGAGGTCGCGCGTGAGCGAGATGATCGCCCCTTTTGAGGTGGTGTAGCTCAGTGTCGAGCCGATTTCGGGCATGTACGACTTCAGGCCGCCGACCGAGGAGATGTTGATGATCGAACCGCGTCCCGCCGCGAGCATCTGGCGTCCCGTTGCGCGGCACACGAGGAAGGTGCCGGTCAGGTTGACGTCCAGGACCCGCCGCCAGCCGCGCTCGGTGGGCACGTCTTCGGGCGCGGCGCCCCAGAAGGTCGCGGCGCTGTTGACCGCCACGTCGATCGAACCGAGTTCGGCGCTGACCGTTGAGACGAGACGCTCCACGTCGTCCTCGTCCGAGACGTCGACGGCGAGGGCCATTGCCTTCACGCCGTAGCGCGACACCAAGCGATGGGCGACCTCCTCGCACGCCTCGAGCTTGCGCGCGCAGACGCCGACGGAGCAGCCGAGCTGGGCGAGCGCGTCGGCGATGGCTTCCCCGAGGTCGCCGTGACCCCCAGTCACGACGGCGACGCTGCCCGACAGGTCGAACATGCTCAGGAGTTCAGAAGGTGCTTCGGTCATAGTGTCCTCTCGCTGGGAGTAGGCGGGGTTCGCGTCGAGCTCACGATATTCGCACCAACGTCTTGCCGAGGGTGTCACCTCGGAGCATGTGTACGATCGCCTCGGGGGTGCGCTCCAGTCCCTCGAACACCGACTCGCGGTAGTGGAGCCGACCGCTCTCGAGCAACGGAGCGACCTCGCGTATCACCTGCTCGAGCAGGTCGAAGTGGTTGCTCCCGCGAAAGCCGCGCAAGGTGAGCTCGTTCGACGTGGCGAGAAAGAGGTTGCGGGGTCCGCTGGCTCCCGGCTCGCTCTGATACTCAGAGATCGCCCCACAGAGCGCCACTCGGCCCCACGGTCGAAGTGTACCGAGCGCCGCTTCGAGGTGGTCGCCGCCCACGTTGTCGAAGTAGACGTCGATTCCTTCGGGTGCGGCGTCGGCCAGCAGATCGGCGACGGGACCTGCGCGGTAGTTGAAGGCGGCGTCGAGCCCCAGATCGTTGAGCAGATAGGCGACCTTCGCGTCCGAGCCCGCGCTGCCGATGACGCGGTGGCCCCTCGACTTGGCCAGCTGGGCGGCGAGGCTGCCGACAGAACCGGCGGCGCTCGACATCCAC
>JBAUSF010000344.1:0-1562 GCA_049581565.1 Acidimicrobiales bacterium | reverse complement strand
GGGTTGAACACTGCAGTGCGTGCCTCAGCAGGAGGCAAGTGTTCGTTGGGCTGGGCTCCGCTCTGAAGATTCTTGCGCGCATACTTGCCGAACTGAATTCTCTTCCAATGCAGGCGCCGGTAAACATCTGGCGCGGCATCGGAACTTTTCGGCCTTCTGTTCATTGCCCAACGGCTCAGCGCTTTCTTCGTTGGCCGGCCGTACCTCGCGAGGTTTACACGCACCGTCTCGCATCGAATACCCTAGAGTGTGCAGGGAGCCCCAAATGACAGTTATTAAGCAGGAAGATTTCATCGCGAGCGTCGCGGGCGCGTTGCAGTACATCAGCTACTACCATCCGGTGGACTACATCACTAGCCTGGCAAAGGCTTATGAGCGCGAGCAATCGCCGGCGGCGCGCGATGCCATGGCGCAGATTCTTGTCAACAGCCGCATGTGCGCCGAGGGACATCGACCCATCTGCCAGGACACGGGGATTGTGAACGCGTTCGTGAAGGTGGGGATGGATGTCCGCTTCGAGGGCCCTGCGGGCGGCAGCGCATTGGTCGGGCTTCAGGAGATGATTGACGAAGGCGTGCGACGGGCCTATCTCGATCCTGACAACAAGCTGCGGGCGAGCCTGCAGGCCGATCCTGCCGGGAAGCGAACGAACACCAAGGACAACACGCCGGCTGCAGTGTTTGTGGAGTTGGTGCAGGGCTCGACGGTTGAAGTCACCGTGGCGGCCAAGGGCGGAGGGTCGGAGGCGAAGTCGAAGTTCGTTATGCTCAATCCCAACGATTCGGTGGTGGACTGGGTGCTGAAGACGGTGCCGACGATGGGCGCGGGCTGGTGTCCGCCGGGAATTCTGGGCATCGGCATCGGCGGCACGGCGGAGAAGGCGATGCTGCTGGCCAAGGAGTCGCTCATGGATCCGATCGACATTCAGGACCTGATCGCTCGCGGCCCAAAGACGACCACCGAAAGACTGCGCGTAGAACTTTACGACAAGGTGAATCGGCTGGGAATCGGTGCACAGGGGCTTGGCGGACTGACTACGGTGCTGGACGTGAAGGTGCTGGACACGCCGGCGCACGCGGCCAATTTGCCGGTGGCCATGATTCCCAACTGCGCCGCGACTCGGCACGCGCATATTGTGCTGGATGGGTCGGGACCGGTGTTTCTCGATCCGCCGAACCTGGAGGATTGGCCGAAGCTGACTTACGACGTGTCCGGCGCGCGGCGCGTGAACCTGGACACCGTGACGCGCGCGGAAGCTGCGACATGGAAGCCGGGAGAAGTGTTGCTGCTGAATGGAAAGCTGCTGACCGGACGCGACGCTGCACATAAACGCATGAGCGACATGCTCAACCGCGGCGAAAAGCTGCCGGTGGACTTTAACAATCGATTTATTTATTACGTCGGTCCAGTGGACCCGGTGCACGGGGAAGTGGTTGGTCCTGCCGGGCCAACGACGGCAACGCGCATGGACAAATACACGCGGCAGATGCTGGCCGAAACGAGATTGCTGGGCATGGTCGGCAAAGCCGAGCGCGGGCCGGAGGCGATCGCGGCGATTCGGG
>JBAUSF010000343.1:0-16639 GCA_049581565.1 Acidimicrobiales bacterium | reverse complement strand
GTGACGACCTTCACGCGGAACCACATAAGGGCATGGTAGAGGCCACAGAGCTGGGTGCACTGCCCGTCGAAGGTGCCCGTCTCTTGGGCGCGAAGCGTGAACTGGTTCAAGACCCCGGGCAGCGCGTAGCGCGAGAAGTTGAAGGCCGGGACGTAGAAACCGTGGAGGACGTCTGACGACGTCAGGTTGATGTGCACGTTCTCGTTGACGGGCATGACCATTTCCGGGTTTTGGGTGGTCTGGCCGACGACGACGACGTCGTGACCGGGATAGGTGAACTTCCAGCCCCACTGAAAGGCGTTCACGTCGATCACCACGTTGGTCTTCGGATTCGCGACTTCCTTGTTCTCAACGATCATCGTGGCGGCAAAGAGCCCGAGCACGATGAGAACCGGGATGATCGTGTAGGTCAACTCGAGCGGGACGTGGTACTGGGACTGCTTGGGGATATTGTCCCCTTTTCTCCGGTAGCGAAGGACGGCCCAGATAATGAGCACGGTGGTGAGCCCACCGATGATGGCGGCTCCGACGGAGAATCCCTGCCACAAGTGGTAGACCGACCTCGAACTGGAGGTGGCGCCGGGCGCGGCGCCAAAGGTGGGCACGGTACATCCCGCGAGCGCGAGGGCGGCTACGGGGAGTGCAACAAGGCGTCGCAGGCGTCGCCAGCGACGCGTGCGAACCGAGACTCCCTGTGGGGGCAGGGTAGAGGGTTCCACAGGGGAAACCTTACTCATTTTTACCGCGTCTCGAATTCGTTGGGCCGTCGCATTCTCAGTTACGCGACCCGCGTTCGTCGACGTTTCATCCCTTATTTTCTGGTCGATTCGCGCTCGGCCCAGCGAAAGACGCCGCGTGACATCGTCGACGTCGCGGTCGCCGCCAGCTCGGCGAAGACGCGCTGGCGAACGCCTTGAATTCCCTCGTCGCCGGGGGCGGCAAGCCACGCCATCTCCGCGAGGTGGCCGGCCAGTCGACGTTCTTCGTCGGTGCCCCCTTCGAGTAATGCTTCGGCGCGGGACGCGAGACCTGTCGCGCCGCCCGCGAGCGCGGCGATCTCAGCAGCGAGAGCACGGTCGTTCGCGGGGCGAAGGTTCGCGGGGTTCCCGTCCCACCAGCCGCCGTACAGCCGCCAGATGTTACGCACGATGAACTCGGGCTCGTCGTAGAAGGGCTGCAGGTAGGGCCGACCTGTGAGGTGGGGCGGCACGGCGACGCTCGAGATCGTGTCAGTGAGGCGCGCCCCCTCGTTCATGAGTGCGAGGGTCTGTGCGACCAGGCTCTCCAAGTACTCCGCCGTTTCGCTGAGTGCCTGAGTGATGCGCGCGCGTCCAAAGATCGGCAGACCGTGGCCGGGCAACAGGTAGTCGGCTTCGAGGGCGGCCATGCGTCGAAGCGCGTGGGCCCATTCGAGGGGATAGCGCTGCACCTTTTGGGGATTGCCCGCGTTGGGGCTGTTCCAGATAAAGAGGTCGCCCGAGCACAGCACCCGTCGTTCGGGTATCCACGTCACCGTGGCGTCGTCCGTCTCGCCCTTTTCGTGGCGGAGTCGAAATCTGCTCGAGCCCACGTTCATGTCGTGAACGGTCTCGTACGTTTCGTCCGGGAACCGGTATTCGAGCGGCCATTCGAGGTTCGCAGCGCCGAACTGGCGCCGGTTGATCACCTGGTTGTAGCCCGCGGTCATCACGTAGCGTTCGAAACGTTCGGGCAGGTGCCGGTGCGCGATCACGTGTGGAGCGGGCCAGCCATTCGACTTCGCCTCTTCGTCGAAGGGTCCGACGCCAAAGACGTGATCGATGTGCCCGTGGGAGAAGATGACGCTGCGAAGCGGCTGGTCGCTCCACGAGCGCACCGCGCGGTGGATGTGCTCGGCGGTGATGATGGAGCCGGTGTCGACCATGACGAGGCCATCGTCGGTCGAGACGACGGTGCAGTTGCCAAAGTTCGGCAGAAAGGCGACGCCGTCAGTGATCTCGGCGAGCGCGCCGCCCTGACCGAGCGGACTTACCTTCTGCGTAGGGTCCTCGCCGCGCCAGAGGCGTTCAGCGAGCTCGACGATGTCCACCGAGTGCTACTTGTCGGCCTCGGGTGTCTTTGTTTCGTCGGTGGCCTTCGTGGTCTCGGGCTTGGCCTCTTTCAGGCCCTTCTCGAACTCGCTCTTCGCGCTGCCAAGGTTTCGAGCCAACTTGGGTATTGCGGCACCGCCAAAGACGAGAACGGCGATCACGATGACCACGACCAAGAGATCCGGCCCAAATATGTCTCCAAAGAACACGATCTTCTCCTTCGACGTGTCTTACTGGCCACAGTAGCGCCCCGTCGGGGCGGGGACGTTTCGACGGCGTTCGGCGCCTCTCCATCAGGCTCGGACAGAATGTGTTCGTGCCGGCGCCCCCTCGTGAGACGTTTCGAGATGCGCTGAGCGTCGCGCTGACGGTTGGTGCCTACGGGGTCGCCTTTGGCGCCGCTGGCGTGTCGGCCGGCTTCTCCGTCCTCCAGACGTGCCTGTTCTCACTGATCGCGTTCACCGGGGCCAGCCAGTTCGCGGCCGTCGGCGTCATGGCGGCGGGCGGCACGGGGTTGAGCGCCATCGCGGTTGCCGCCATGCTCGGCACGCGCAACGCCCTCTACGGACTGCAGATGGCGCCCCGCCTTCGCGTGAACGGTCCCCGGCGCCTGGCGGCGGCCCACCTCACGATCGACGAGTCGACCGGCGTCGCGCTCGCTCAGTTGCCGCGGGGACCGAGGGCTGTCCAGCACGGCTTCTGGCTGACCGGGGCAGGCGTGTTTCTGTTTTGGAATATCTTCACGGCCTTGGGTGCCCTTGGCGCACGATCGCTCGGCGATCCCGCGGCCTGGGGGCTCGATGCCGCGGTGCCAGCGGCGTTCCTCGGACTGCTCTGGCCGCGCCTGACGAGCAACTTCCTCCGTCTGGTCGCCGTCTCGTCGATGGCGTTCGCGCTGATCGTGACCTCGTGGATTCCGGCGGGACTGCCGATCATCGCGAGCGTGCTCGTCGCCTTCGTCTTCGGGTGGAGTGAGCGATGAGCGCGACGACCTCGTGGGCGGTGGTCGTGGCGACCTGCGGCCTCTGCTACGCCATCAAGCTGCTCGGGTACTTCATCCCCGAGGCCTGGCTCGCTCATCCGCGATTACAGCGCATCAACGGGCTCATCCCTATCTCGCTGCTCAGCGCACTGGTCGTCGCCGAGGGTCTCGTCGAAAGGACCCGCGTGGTCATCGATCACCGCCTGGCCGGTCTCGCCGTGGCGCTCGGGCTGCTCTGTGCTCGAGCGCCGTTCCCGGTCGTGGTCGTGGGCGCGGCGCTCGCCTCCGCGCTCGTCTACCACCTGCACTGAGCTATTTGCCCTGCCAGTTCGGCTCGCGCTTCTCGGCAAAGGCGATTGCGCCCTCCATGGCGTCGGCGCTCCGACCGATCTCCGCGAACGCCTCGTCACTCACGACCCAGGCGTCGTCTTCGCTGAGCTCCACCGCTCGGCGCATCACGTCTTTTGAGGTGCGCACCGCGAGCGGCGCGTTCTTGGCGATCCGCTCGGCGAGCGCCACCGCGGCTTCGAGCACCTGCGCGCTGGGCACGACGCGATTCACGAGTCCGAGCTCGTAGGCGCGAGCGGCGTCGATCGGCTCGGCGGTGAGGGCCATCTCGTAGGCGACGGCGATCGGCACGCGTTTGGGGAGACGAATGAGGCCGCCCGCTCCCGCGACGAGTCCGCGCGACGCTTCGGGGATGCCGAACTTTGCGTGGTCGGCCGCGATGACCATGTCACAGCTGATCATCATCTCGAAGCCGCCCGCGAGCGCCGATCCATTCGCCGCGGCGATGAGCGGCTTGGAAAAGTCCCGCTTCGTCAGGCCACCGAATCCCTTCTCGGTGATCGGGAATTCGCCCGCGGCAAAGGCCTTGAGGTCCATGCCCGCCGAGAACGCCTTGTCGCCCGCGGCCGTCAAGACGACGACCCAGACTTCGTCATCCGCCTCGGCGTCGTCCAGCGCCTCGCCGAGGGCGAGCGCCGTCGCGCGATTGATGGCGTTGCGCGCCTCGGGTCGATTGATCGTCAGTATCTCTACGTGTCCGCGTCGCTCGCGCAGGATCTCGTCCGCCATGGCGTCTCCTCGGTTCGTTGCTGATCGAACGCTAGTGGACCGCGCCCGCGCGCATCGTGGGAAACTAGCGCGATGGCCAGCCAAACCCGACTCTTCGTCACGCTCGAGGGCTACGCCGTAGAAGGCGGGTTCGATCGCGTTGGTGAGCCGATGACCTGCTACTCGCCAACGATCGCGCTCGGCCGACACGCTGGTCCGGGAAGCGCAGACGAACTCTGGCGCGACTACGAGGCGGTATTGGATTTTGTGCCGGCGCTCGGCTTTGACGGCGTGCGCCTGACGCTCGAGTGGGCGCGCATCGAACCCCGTCAGGGGGCAGTCGATGAGGATGCGATCGAGAGGTACGTCGACGTGATACGTCACGCTCGGACGCTCGGGCTCGACGTGACGATCGCGATCGTGGACGGCGTCTGGCCCGCGTGGCTCGGTCTCGAAGCGTGGATCTTGCCCTGGACCGTGCCGTTCGTGCTCGGCCACGCTCGTCGCGTCGTCGAGCGATTCGGTGCTGACGCGACGGGTTTTCTCGCTTTCACCGAGCCCCGCGAGCTCGTGACCCGAGGATTTCTCACGGGCGCGGCCCCGCCGTGGCGCCAGAGTGCCGTCAACGATGCGGCGTTCGCGCACGCCCAGATTGAGCGGATCTTCTCATCGTTGCGCGCCGACGAGGTCGTCGGACCGCGGCTGGTCGCTTCGAGCGCGGTCACGACACTCGACGTCGCGGTCGAGGACCTTCTCGAGGCGCGTCGCTCGCTCGGGGTCGACGAGATCTACGTACGTTCGCTGCTGCGCGGCAGCGGGCCGACGAGTGTCGCCCAGGGTCTTTTGGTCCAGCACGGTCGCGAGTGGCGGATCAATGCATCGAGCGAGCTACTCGACGCCTTTCGCTGAATCCCCCGGATCATCTTCGCTGGGCAGGTCGAGCGCCGATTGGATCTTCGCTTCGGCGCGTCGCTTTGCCAGCATGATGATCACGACGATCGCGATCACGGCGACGAGCACGCCGATGCCGACCCATCCCGAAACCCGTTCGATGGAATTGAGGGCGGTCCCCGCGAAGTAGCCGAGCAGCGTGAACGTGACGCCCCAGATGATCACGCCCGAGGCGTTGGCGACGAGAAATCGTCGGTAGCGCAGTCGGCTCATGCCCGCGAGACCCGGCATCACCGCCCGCAGGAACGCGGTGAAGCGTCCCACGAAGACGTAGATCGGCCCGCGGCGACGAAGACCCGCCATCGCGTGCTCGACGCTCGCGCGTCGAGAGCGCACGAGCGGCAACTGCATCAGTCGATCTCCGTATTTTCGGCCGACCGCGTAACCGAGGCTGTCACCGACGATGCCCGAAGCCACCACGATCACGCACAGGACCACGACGTTCACGTGGCCCTTGCTCGCGACCACTCCCGCCACAATGACCGCGGTCTCGCCGGGCAGCACGAAACCAAGGAAGAGGGGCGCCTCGCTGAAGACGAGCAGCGCGACGATCAGATAGACGAGCGTGCCGGGTAGGCCTTGGAGCTTCTCTAAGACAAAGGAGACGATCGTGGCACTCGACACCTGACCATTGTGGTGGACGCGCCGCGCTCGCGAGGGATGGGCGCAGGAAACGCTGTCCTACGATGGAGGAGTGTCAGTAGCTGAGGGCGACGGGGCGTCGCGGAGTCCCGACCGCCGTCTCTCGTTTGACGCGCCGGTACGGGCGTGGGCGCTCAGCGAGTGGGCGCTCGTGCCGCTGCGCGCCTTTATGGGTGCGACGTTCCTTTACGCCGGTATCCAGAAGTTGGCGAACCCCAATTTCTTCAAGAGGGCGAGTCCGATCTCGATCCAATCACAGCTGCTCGCGGCCTCGCACACGAGCCCGATTCACGTGCTGTTGAGCCATCTGGAGGGGATCGCAAAGCCCATCGGACTCGTCATCGCCTTCGGTGAGATCGCGATCGGGCTCGGGACGCTGCTCGGGCTGTGGACTCGGGTTGCCGCGCTCGGTGGTCTCATCCTGTCGCTGAGCCTCTTTCTCACCGTGAGCTTTCACGCATCGCCCTACTTCACGGGGGCCGACATCGTGTTCTTCTTCGCGTGGATGCCCTTCATCATCGCGGGGGGTGGCACTCGCCTCTCCCTCGACGCCTTGATACAGCGCCGTGTCGCCACGAAGGCGGGCCATCCGTCACCCGAGCTGGTGGCGATTCCCTTCGCAACAGTGCAGGCGATCTGTGGCAACTATGTCGAAGGTGACTGTGCGGCACGCGGTGGGCTCGCCTGTGACGCTGCAGCCTGTCCCGTCTTGATCGGCGGCCGCGCGCCACTCGCGACGCGCATGGCGATTGACGCGATCGACCGTCGTTCGCTGGTCGTTGGTGCGACGGCCGCCGCCGCCGCGGGTGCGGCGGTGCTCATCATCGGCGGCGTCGCTGCGGATACCGGAAAACTGATCGGCAACGCTCCGAAACCAACCTCGGCGACACCGTCGACACTGTCGCCGCTGCCAACGACCACGACTCCGACACCGGGTGCCACGACCACGACACCCGTTTCCGTTCCCAAGGGCAAGCTCCTCGGCTCGGTGACCTCGATGCCGGACAACTCTTCGGCCGCGTTCACGATTCCCTCCAATGGCGAACCGGGTCTCGTCATCCACACCGTGTCCGGCGAGTTCGTCGCCTACAACGCGGTCTGTCCTCACATGGGCTGCACGGTGGGCTACTCGAGTGCGAGCAAGATCATCGTCTGTCCGTGCCACGGTTCGGAGTTCGAGGTGAGCAACGGCGACGTCATCGTAGGCCCGGCGCCCCACGGTTTGGAGAAGCTGAAGATCGAAGAAGGGTCCGACGGTAGCCTCTACTTGCAATGAGTGATGAACCGCGTCGGGTGCTGTTCGTTGAGGATGATCACGACCTCGCGAGTGCAGTAGCCGGTCTGCTCGTCGACGAGGGCTTCGTCGTCGAGCTCCGCTACGACGGCGACGCCGGTCTCGAGGCCGCCCTCACCGGGAAGTTCGACCTGATCGTGCTCGACATCATGCTGCCCAAGCGCAGTGGTTTTCGGGTCTGTCAGGATCTCCGGGCGGCCCGGATCGATACGCCGCTCTTGATGCTCACGGCGAAAGAAGGCGAGTGGGACGAGGTCGAGGGCCTCGACGTCGGGGCCGACGACTTTCTGCGCAAGCCGTTCGAGCGATCGGTCCTGATTGCGAGGTTGCACGCGTTGCTTCGCCGCCAAGAACGCGGACGTCCTCAGCAGTTGAGCGTCGGTGCGGTCTCGCTCGATCCGGTGAGCCGTCACGTCAGCGCGCACGGGCGGGTCGTGTCGCTGACGCCACGTGAGTTCTCGCTGCTCGAGTATCTGATGAGTCACGCGAACGCCACGTTGACCAAGGCCGACATCCTCTCGACGGTGTGGGGCAGCGACTTCGACGGCGATCAGAACATCGTCGAGGTCTACGTGGGTTACTTGCGCAAGAAGATCGACACGGCGAACGTACCGTCCATCATTCGCACCGTGCGGGGCTTCGGTTACAGCGCGCGAGACGTCTAGTGGCTCGCGAGAGTCAGCTCTCGGTGCGAGCGCGGTTGACGGTCATCTTCGTGATGGCCATCGCGGTGATCCTGACCTTTACGGGCTTCGCGCTCGTCAATCTCGTGCACCGCTCACTCCTCAACCAGGCCTCCAACCAGATCGACGCGGTCATGGAGCAGACCCAGATGCGCTTCGCCTCGGCGCCCACGGCCGCGCGCCACCTCGTGGTGCTCTCAACCCAGGGTGACATCGTCGTCCAAGTCACGAACAATGCCGGCACGAAGGTGTGGGCTGCCAGCTCCGCGATCGCGGGCGCGCCCGTTCTCGCCAAGACGGTCATCGACTTTTCGACCGGCAGCGGGCTTGGGCTCAAGTACGTTCACAATCCGCGCACCGATCCGACGCTCTCGGAGTTGAGCTCAGGCCAGGTCGCCACCATCACGACCAAGCGCGGCCAGGGCCTGATCTTCGGGTACATCTATGGCGGCCCGATCGCGCACAGCGTGAAGGTGCTCCTCGCGAGCCTGCTGATCTCGTTCCCGCTGCTGCTGCTCATATCCGGGGGACTGATCTGGCTCGGTCTCGGCCTCGCGCTCGCGCCCGTCGAAGCCATTCGACGCCGCGTCGACGCCATCGCCGCGCAAGACCTCACGCAACGAGTGCCGGTGAGCGGCGGCGACGACGAGATCGCCCGTCTGGCGCGGACCGTCAATGAGATGCTCGATCGTCTGGAGTCCGCCTCGCGCTTTCAACAGGAGTTCGTGTCGAACGCGAGCCACGAGCTCCGCAGTCCACTCACGACGCTCCTCGCGACGACCGAGCGCGCGACCGGCGATCCAGATCACGCGAACTGGCCAGAGGTCGCCGACGTCGTCGTGCGCGAGGGTCGGCGTCTTGACGGCATCATCGGCGACCTGTTCTGGCTCGCGCGTCACGACGAGGACCAAGTCGAGATCGAGCACGTCGAAGTCGACTTCGATGACCTGCTCTACGACGAGGCGACCCGCGTACGGGCGCTCAGCGAGCTGAGCGTGGATACTTCGGCCGTCGCGCCGACGCGCGTCATGGGAGATCCCACCATGTTCAAGCGCATGATCCGCAACGTGGTGGATAACGCCATGCGCTACGCCCAGCACGAGCTGCGTTTCGATTCGCATTACGAGGGCGACGAGGCCGTTGTCGTCGTGAGCGATGACGGCGAGGGCATTGACGTCGCCGACAGCGCCCGACTGTTCGAACGCTTCACGCGAGCCGACTCGGCGCGCTCGCGACGCTCGGGCGGCACCGGGCTAGGACTCGCCATCGTGACCGAGATCGTGCGTCGCCATGGGGGTTCCGCCCGATTCGTCGACGTGAAGAGCGGCTCGCGCATCGAACTGCGGGTGCGCCGTGATGGCGGCCGCAGGAATTCGTCGATCTAGAGTCATCGCTATGGACGCACACGAGCTAGCCCGCCTCACCGCAGACCCCATGCAAGTCCTCGGCATGAGCTTCTACTTTGACCCCCTGACCCGGGCTGCCGGCAAGGAGCTCGGTCTCAACGCGTACGAGTTCTACGGTCTCGGCCGAGCGGGAACGATGGGCGACGTCGACGCCGCGAGAGTCGCCGACGTCTTCTACTTCTTCGATCCCTCGGTGATCGACTTCCTGTGGACCAGCGCGAAAACCAAGGCGAACCCCATCGACATCGCCCCCGCGCACCTTCGCGCGGCCTACGCCTTTGCGGATCGGACCTTCGGTGGTATCGAGCCCCGGGTGCTCGCCGCCTTCGCGGCCGCGGTGCGTCGAGTGGTCGACGCTCACGAGCGCGGCGCGTGTCCGCTCGTGGACGGCTACCTCGCCGCTGACGCGCCGAGTGACCCGGTGCACGGCGCCTACCTAGCCACGATCTTCCTGCGCGAGCTGCGCGGGGGACTTCACATCCACGCGGTGCGCGAAGTGGGTCTCGACCCGGTTGCGGCGTGCTACCTCCAAGACGCAACGGTCTTCGCCCTTCACGGCTACAAGGAAGAGGATGCTCCCGCGGTCACCGAAGAGCTCGTCCGGAAGAAGAACCTCGCCGAAGAGTTGACGAACGAAGCGGTTGCACAGTGCTTTGGGGTGCTGGGCGACGAGGAGCGTGACGCGATCGCTCGCGCAACACCACTGCTGTTCGACGCCCTCGAGCACCCGGTCGCCGTCGCGGGCTAGTCGTGTTCACCCGACTCGTGCCCCACTCGCGGCGCGATCGGCTCTTGGTAGTACTCTTGATTGCCGCGGTCGCAGAGATCGCGTGGGCGGTCTATCTCGGCTGGTCGCTTCCGCGCCACTACGTTGCCCACCACTGGGTGCTCGCCTGGGTGGGACTCGACGTCGGCGAAGTGTTGATGCTCTTGGCGTGTGCGTGGGCCGCCTGGCGTCAACGGGCGCTGCTCATCACCTTCGCGATTGCCGCCGCGACGATGTTCGTGCTCGACGCGTGGTTCGACGTCACGACGGCGGGCCGCGGCGACGAGCTCCAGAGTGTGCTGCTCGCGGTGTTTGGAGAGATCCCGGCGGCGCTGTTGCTCGTCTGGGTGAGTCGACGTGCCGCGAAGCGCCTACTCGCGGTTCATTTTTCGAGCGACCGTGCCACGCCGGTGCGAAAGCTTCTGCTGGTCGAGCCCCGCGACGCGATCGCCGGCGACGCGTCCTCGAGCGACGACGAGATCTAAAAGCGGGCGCCCTCGAGCGAAAGCAGAAAGCGCTTGACCTCGCCGCCACCGCCGTAGCCACCGAGCCCTCTCGACGCAACGACGCGATGACAGGGAACGACGACGGGAAACGGGTTTACGTGATTCGCGTTGCCGACGGCGCGAAAGGCGCGAGGGTGCCCGACGCTCGCAGCGATCTCGGTGTACGTACGAACCTCGCCGTAGGGAATGGCGACGAGCCCGCTCCACACGTCGCGTTGGAAGTCAGTTGCCTGCACCTCGGCGAGGCGCAGGTCAAAGCGCGTGCGATCGCCCGCGAGGTACTCCTCGAGCTCGATGACCGCGCGCGCGACGACTGTAGGAGCGGCACCACGTGACGCACGGTGTCGCTCGTGGGGGAGGAATATCGCGGTCAGCTCGTCTGCGTTGCCCGCGACGCCGAAGGACCCGACCGGGGAGGGGACGTTCACGACGAATGCATCCATGACGATGTTCTACTTCGCCGGTGTACGGTCACAGGATGGACTCGCTCGAGGTTCGAAACGGCGACATATCGCTGCGTGTATCTGTCGCGGGCGATGGGCCGACGGTCCTGTTGCTGCACGGCTGGCCGGACACGTCGGCCCTGTGGGACGACGTCGCTCCCGAACTGGTCGCGGCCGGTTTTCGAGTGGCCGCTCCCGACCTTCGAGGGTGTGGCCGAAGCGACAAACCGTTGAGCGTCGAGGCCTATCGGATGCACCACCTCGTCGGCGACGTCGCCGCGATCGTCGAGTCGCTCGGTCAACGAAGGGTCATTCTCGTTGGACACGACTGGGGGGCCGCACTCGCGTGGGCCGTCGCCGCTGTTCGGCCCGATCTCGTCAAGCGCCTCGCCGTCCTGTCGGTCGGTCACCCGAGCGCATTTCGTTCGGCGGGGATAGCCCAGCAAGTGAAGAGCTGGTACACACTGCTATTTCAGTTCGACGGCGTGGGCGAAGCATTCCTTCGAATGAACGACTATGAAGCCATGCGCCACTGGCTCGGTCATCCTCGTGTCGACTCGGTCATCGAAGAACTCGAGCGCGACGGCCAGATGACCGCGCACCTGCTGTGGTACCGAGCAAACGTTCCCCCGGACGCTTTCGTCGCACCGCCGCCCGTACTTCCACTTGTTCCGATGCCGGTGCTCGGGATCTGGTCGAGCGGCGATTTCGCCCTCGCCGAACACCAGATGACCAACTCTCGCCATTACTGCGAGAAGGAGTTTCGTTACGTTCGCGTGGAGGGGGCCGGGCATTGGCTGCCGCTCGAGGCGCCGACCGTCGTGAGCCGCGCACTCGTCGAGTTCTTCTCGACTACGGACATAAGTCCCTAAAGACCTCGTCCAACGGGCTGCTAGAACAAGTGAGATGAAAATTGCGCTCTTCAAAGAAACGCGTCCTGGTGAGACGCGCGTCGCTCTCACACCCGACGCCGTGAAGACGTTCGTCGCAGACGGTTGGCAGGTCGACGTCGAGCGTGGCGCTGGCCGCCTCGCCCACTACACCGATGAGGCCTACCAGGCAGCCGGTGCGACCATCGTCGACGCCGCGAGCGGCGACGTGAATCTCCGGGTGAATCCGCCGAGCGTCGAGGAGGCGAACCGCCTGAAGGAAGGCTCGCTGCACCTGTCGTTCCTCTCGCCGCTCCTCGCCCTCGACGTCGTGAAGGCCCTCAACGAGCGCCAGGTCACGGTTGCTTCGTTCGACCTGTTGCCGCGCATCTCGCGCGCCCAGTACATGGACGCCCTCAGTTCGCAGGCGACCGTCTCGGGATACCGCTCGGCGCTCGCCGGCGCGACGCACCTCGATCGCTTCTTCCCCCTGCTCACGACCGCTGCGGGGACCATTCGTCCCGCGAAGGTGCTCGTCATGGGCGTGGGCGTCGCGGGATTGCAGGCGATCGCGACCTCCAAGCGCCTCGGCGCGAGAGTGCGCGCCTACGACGTGCGCTCCGCCGCGAAGGAAGAGGCCGAGTCGGCGGGCGCGATCTTCGTCCAGCTTGGCGTAACGGCCGACGCGGCGGGCGGGTACGCCAGAGAGCTCACTCCCGAAGAACGCGAAGAGCAACAGAAGGCCCTCACCGGTGAAGTCGCCGAGTCCGACGTCGTGATCACAACGGCTGCGGTACCCGGGAGGAAGTCACCCATCCTCGTCACGACGGCCATGGTCGACGCGATGGCTGAGGGTTCGCTCATCATCGACATGGCGGCCGACGGCGGTGGCAACTGCGAGCTCACGAAAGCGGGCGAAGTGGTCGAGCACGGCGGCGTGCGCATCGTGGGACTCACCAATCCGCCCGCCGAGATGGGCACGCACGCGAGCTTCATGTACTCGAACAATGTGGTGAAGCTGCTCGCGCTCTTTGGCGCGAAGGGCGAGCTGAACCCGGACTGGAGCGACGAAATCGTCATCGGCGTCACGCTCGCTCGCGGAGGCGACGTGACGCACGCCGCCACCGCCGAAGCCCTCGGCGTTACCTACGTCGACATCAAGCCAGAAGTGAAAGAGAGCGCCGAATGAATGTCTTGCTGCAGTACCTCACCGTCCTCATCTTGACGGCGTTCGTGGGTACTGAGATCATTGCGAAGGTCCCGAGCATCCTGCACACGCCGCTCATGAGCGGCTCGAACGCCATCCACGGGGTCATCATCGTCGGCGCCATGCTCATCCTCGGCTCGGCGAACACCAATCTCGAAGAGGTGCTCGGCTTTCTCGCCGTCATCCTCGCCACCTTGAACGTCGTCGGTGGCTTCGTGGTCACCGACCGGATGCTCGAGATGTTCAAGCCCCGCCAGCCCAAGGCCCCCACGGCAAAGACTGACGAGGCCGCTCAATGAGTCGCGAAACCCTTATTGACCTGATCTACCTCTTTTCGGCGACGACGTTCCTTGTCGCGCTGAAGGGACTCGGAAGCCCGAAGCGCGCGCGCTACGGCAACATGGTCGCGGCCTTTGGCATGCTCGTCGCGATCGTCGCCACCTTCTTCAAGTACGTCGACGGTCACCCGCTGCACCACGTGTGGCTGATTCTGCTCGCCATGTTCATCGGTGTGATCATCGCGGTACCGACGGCGAGGTTCATGAAGATGACCGCCATGCCGCAGCTGGTCGCGATCTTCAACGGCGTGGGCGGTGGCGCCGCCTCGCTCGTGTCGATCACCGAGTTCGTCCACATCAAGTCGACGCACCCGGCCACCTACGTCACCTTGGAGGTGCTGCTCGGCGTCTTGATCGGCACCGTGTCGTTCTCGGGATCGGCCATTGCGTTCGCGAAGCTGCAAGAGCTCATGACCGGCCGCCCGGTGACCTACCCGGGCCAGCAAGTCATTAACGCCCTCATCGGCCTCGTGGCGCTCGCGCTCATCGTCACCATCCTCGTTGGCAATTCAACGGTGCTGCTCTGGGTGCTGCTCGCCGTTGCCTTCGTGCTCGGCCTCGCGTTCGTGCTGCCCATCGGTGGCGCCGACGTGCCGGTCCTCATCTCGCTGCTCAACTCCTTCACGGGTCTCGCGGTCGCCGCGTCGGGCTTTACGCTCGGCTCGAACCTGCTGATTATCGCCGGTACCCTGGTCGGAGCCTCGGGTATCTTGCTCACGCGTCTCATGAGCAAGGCCATGGGCCGCAGCCTCTCGAACGTGCTGTTCTCCGCCTTCGGTTCGGTCATCACCGCGGGCGGAAAGGCCACCGAGGGACGCACGGTTCGTTCTGGTACCCCCGAAGACGTCAGCGTGCTGCTCGGCTTTGCGAGCAAGGTCGTGATCATTCCCGGCTACGGCCTCGCGGTCGCCCAGGGCCAGCACGTGCTGCACGAGCTGGCAACGATCCTCGAGGCGAAGGGCATCAAGGTCTTCTACGCCATTCACCCCGTCGCCGGCCGCATGCCCGGACACATGAACGTCCTCCTGGCCGAAGCGAACGTGCCCTACGAGGAGCTCATCGAGATGGACGAGGCGAACTCCGAACTCCAGACGGCCGACGTGGCACTCGTCGTCGGTGCGAACGACACGGTGAACCCCGCCGCGACGAACGACCCGACGTCGCCGATCTACGGCATGCCGATCATCCACGCGGATCTCGCCGAGAACGTCATCTTCCTCAAGCGCTCCATGCGCCCCGGGTTTGCCGGCATCGATAACGAGCTGCTCTACAACCCCAAGACGATCCTCGTCTTTGGCGACGCCAAGGACACGCTGACCAAGGTGGTCGCCGCGGTGAAGGCCTCTTAAGCTTCGCCAGCGGTCAGGCGATTCAACTCTTCGATCTGGTTGTCGCTCAGCTCGATCACCGAGTTCGCGTTCGCGCGAATCTGATCGGCTGAACTCGCGCCCGCGATCACCGAGGCGATGACCGGATGGCTGAGCAGCCACGAGAAGGCGTAGGTGAGAATTGGCACGCGCGTGTCCTCGGCGTAGGCGAGGAGCGTGCGCACCTGCTCGTAGAACTGATCGCTCAACCAGTGAGCGCTGCGCTCTGCGGTCATGTTCGCGAGGCGCGTCCCTTCGGGGAGCGGCTCGCCGGGACGGACCTTGCCCGTGAGCAGTCCGTTCGCGAGCGGGTAGAAGGGCAGAAAGCTGACGCCCAGGTCCTCGCACGTCGCGAGCACGCCGTCGCGCTCGGGACTGCGATCGAGCAATGAGTACTGGTTCTGCACCGAGACGAACGCGGGGCCGGTGCCCGCGGCAACCTTCGCCTCGCGCAGCTGGTCGGCCGTGAAGTTCGAGCAGCCGATCTCGCGCACCTTGCCCGCCGCGACGAGCTCTTGCAGGGCGCCGATGGTGTCAGCGATGGGCGTCGTCTCGTCGGGGTAGTGCAGCTGGTAGAGATCGATGTAGTCGGTCTGCAGGCGGCGAAGCGAGTCCTCGCACGCCGAGCGCACGTACTCGGGCTTGGCCCCGAAGTGCGTGTCGTCGATCGGCATGCCGAACTTCGTCGCGATCACGACGTCATCGCGTCGGCTCCCGAGCGCGGTGCCGAGGAAGACCTCGGACTGGGTGGCGCCGTAGATGTCGGCGGTGTCAAAGAAGTTGACGCCCGATTCGATGGCGGCGTTCACGACGACCTCGGCGCCAACCTGGTCCAGTCGGCCACCGAAGTTGTTGCAGCCGACGCCAACCTCGGAGACCGCCAGTGATCCGATCGAACGTTGCTTCATCATCGCTCCTTTGTCGAAGCGAGCCTAGACAGCCGCCTCGGCCGTCACGGCGCACGTCGCCAACTACGATGGAGCGAAAGGAGGGCTCGTGAGGGTTCACGTCGACTTTGATCTCTGCACATCGAACGGGGTCTGCATGGGCATCGCCCCGGAGGTCTTCGAGGTTCGTGACGACGGCTTCATGTACGTCTTGGACGAGAATCCCGGACCTGAGTTCGACGACCGTCTTCGCCAGGCCGTCGCGGGATGTCCCAACGGCGCCATTTCGATTGAGGAGTAGCCAGTGAGTGGACCCCGGGTCCGCCTGGCGCCTTCGCCGACGGGCTTCTTCCACGTCGGGACCGCCCGCACGGGCCTCTTCAACTGGCTACTTGCCCGCCAGCATCCCGACGGCGTCTTTATCTTGCGCATCGAAGACACCGACGCCACGCGCGACCGCGAGGAGTGGGTTGAAGCCATCTATTCGGCCATGGCGTGGCTCGGGCTCACGATCGACGAGGGGCCGTTTCGCCAGAGCGACAACGCCGACGCCCACAACAGCGCGGCCCAGGTCCTTCGCCGAGGCGGCTATCTCTACTACTGCGACTGCACCCCCGCCGAGGTCGAAGCCCGAAAGGGACCCGGCGCGCCACCGGGCTACGACGGCTACTGCCGCGAACGCGGACTGGAGCGCGGTCCGACGACGGCGCTGCGCTTTCGCACGCCACGAGTGGGCGTGACGATCGTCCACGACCTCGTGCGCGGCGACGTCGAGTTCGACAACGCGCTCATCGACGACTTCGTCGTGGCGCGCTCGTCAGGTGTCGTGCTCTACGCGCTCGCGAATGTCACCGACGACCGCCACGATCGCATCACCCACGTCATCCGCGGCGAGGAGCACCTCTCGAACGCACCCAAGCAGATGCTGCTCTGGGCGGCGCTCAACGCCGCCACGCACGACGAAGTCCCGCTGCCCTCCTACGCGCACCTGCCGCTCCTCGTCGACGAACGCCGGAAGAAGCTCTCCAAGCGCAAGGACCCGGTCGCGACCGAGATGTACCGCGACGAGGGGTATCTGTCGTCCGCCTTCGTGAACTACCTGGCCCTGCTCGGCTGGAGTCCGCGTGGGGACGAGGAGATAGTCCCACTCGCGACGCTGATCGAGCAGTTTCG
>JBAUSF010000342.1:0-1946 GCA_049581565.1 Acidimicrobiales bacterium | reverse complement strand
ATTCCAATCCCCTGGGATCGACGGCGACAACAATTGCCGTCTTGAACAGTGGCGGATCTGCGCTCTCCGTAGCCGTCGATCCCACCACACGGCTGTTCTACATAGGCGAGACGCTGGCAAACTCATCGGGCACCTCGGGGGGCCTTCGCGTTTTTAATTACACCTCGCTCGGTAGCACGCTCACCCAGGCCCCTGGTTCTCCAATCGCCACGGGAGGGCTTTCACCAAACGCCATCCTTCCCATTGCCTCCGGCGAATATGTCTACGTGGCCAATGGCGCGGGGAATACCGCGGCCGGCAATGTTGCCTGGTTCCCCATTACGGCCTCCGGAACCACGTACACAATCGCGTCTGGCAGCAGCATCGCTACCGGTATTCAACCCCTCGGCCTGGCCGAAGATAGCGAAGATAACTTTGTGCTGGTGGTGTCAAGCGGCGGATCGACATCAAGCGGCAACCCTGACCTCGACGCCTACACCATGAGTTCCGGCGCACTGACCTCTGCACTCACCTCAACCACTGGCACTGACCCCGTGGGAGCCATCGCGATTGCGCCGCTGCCGTGATGACAGTGCTATCCTCAGTATGAACGCTACCGGCTGTGTTCAATACTCTCCCAATTCATCTCCTCGGTTTCCTCCGGCGCTTTGCCGTCCAGTCTGGTGCATCCCTGCTGGCTTTGTGCGTGCTTGCCTCCATCACGGCCTGCAGCCATTTCGAGCACGAGCAGCATGAGGTGGTGTATGTCTCAATTCGCGAGACTTACCTGCACGACCGCGTCGCACCGGTTTCCAATCGCGTTTGCCAGGTGGTGAACGGGCAGGCACTCGAGGTGCTGGAGCACGGTCGGCGCTTTCTCAAGGTCAAGACCGACAAAAACGAGATCGGCTGGATCGAAAGCCGGGCCGTGATCGACTCCAAAACCCACGACGGGTTCCTGCAGCTCGCCGAACAGCACAAAAACGATCCTGTGGCGGCCTCGGGAGTCCTTCGCGACGACCTGGCAATGCACATTCTTCCCGGCCGCGAGACAGATCGTTTCTACCTGCTGGCCGGCAACACCAAGGTGCAGCTTCTGGCCCGCGCTTCTGCCCCCAAGAAGCCCGCGGAGGCCTTTGGCCCACTTCCCGCTCCCGATGCGGCGAAACCAACTCAAGCTACTGGTGACAAGAAAGCTCCGGCGGCGGCCTCCGCAAAGTCAGCCGCCACACAGAACCAGCCGGCCCCTGGCACTTTGGAAGTGGAGCCGCCCGAGATGGAAGACTGGTGGCTGGCGCGCGACGCAGAAGGCCATACCGGCTGGCTGCTCGCGAGCCGCGTCTATGTGGACGTGCCCAACGACGTGGCGCAGTACGGAGAAGATCAACGCTTTATGGGCTGCTGGTTGCTGACAAAAGTGACCGACCCTGAAGCCGACACTCCGGATCACGAGAAACCCGAGTACCTGACTGTCCTGGCGCCGCTTCACTACGGGCTGCCTTACGACTTCAATGAGGTGCGTGTCTTCACGTGGAGCCTGAAACACCACCGCTACGAGACCGCCTTTCGCTTGCATCCCGTTCAAGGCTTTTTGCCGGTGCGCGTCTTCACCCAAAACACACCGAAGGGTTCTGTTCCCGCGTTCAGCTTTCTCATCGCGGGCAATGGAGATGTTAAGACCGACGCCACAACCGGAATCACTCGGCCCGCTGCACCGAGGACGATTAATTACGAGATGATCGATACGCGGGTCCAGCGCATCGGGCCCGATATGGCGCCTATTCCGCTCATGCACGAACCAGGCGACAAGAAAGCGGCAGAGAAGAAGGGGAAAAAGCGGTAGGGGGTTGAGGAACTTAAATTCCCCGCGCTCCGCTATTGCTTGCGCCACATACTTCGAGAGCGGAACCTTCCTCAAAAGCCCTTGGCGCCAGCCTGACGGTGGCGCGGTATCGCTACAGCACGAT
>JBAUSF010000341.1:0-2112 GCA_049581565.1 Acidimicrobiales bacterium | reverse complement strand
CTACAAATCCAACCGGCGGAAGGCTTACAACGGGATGTGCCTGGCGATTCTGCAGTCCGGCGCCAAGCCTGGCCAGATCCGCATAGGCGCTACCGCGGCCGGGCTGAAGCCGGCGAACCTTACGGTGACCACCAAGGCGTGATTCACAGCGGGTCCGCCGGCCCAATAAGCTACCAGTCGACTACCGAACCATCGTCGGCGTCGTAGCTCTCCTGGTTGCGCCAGTCGTGGTTCAATTTGGCTGAGACGGCGTCCTCGTCCAGCTCGATTCCCAGTCCGGGGCCGGTTGGCAGATCGAGATAGCCGTTGCGAACGGTGAAGGGCTTCTTAAGATAGCCTTCGCCGAGGGAAACCTGCTCCTGGCACAGGAAGTTGGGGATGGAGGCAGCCAGTTGCACACCCGCCGCCAGCGAAATGGGGCCAAGCGGGTTGTGCGGTGCGATGGTTGCGTAATAAGCCTCCGCCATACCGGCGATCAGGCGCGCTTCGGTGATCCCTCCGGCGTGGCACATGTCGGGTTGCAGCACGGAGGCGGCGCGTTTTTCCAGGACTTCGCGGAAGCCCCACTTGGTGAAGACGCGCTCCCCGGTCGCGATCGGCAGGTGCGTGCCGCGCGCAATTTCAGCCATCACATCGTGGTTCTGGCACTGGCACGGTTCCTCGATGAACATGGGCTGGTAGGGTTCCAGCGCCTTGATGAGCAGCTTGGCGGTGGCGGGACTGATGTTGCCGTGGAAATCCAGCGCGATATCCACGTCCGGGCCCATGGCCGCCCGCAACTCGGCGAAGTGCTCCGCCGCGTAGTTGATGGCCCCTTGCGTTTCGATGTAGCGGGCCGGCCGCTTCTTCGCCGGGCCGGCCTTGAAGGCCGTGAACCCCTGCGCCTGCATCCGTTTCATTTGTTCGGTGGTGCTGGCGTGGGCGTAGACCCGGACGCGATCGCGCGTGGGTCCGCCCAGCAGTTCGTAAACCGGAACTCCCAGGGCCTTGCCCTTGATATCCCACAGCGCCTGGTCGATGCCGCTCAGCGCGCTGGTCAGAATGGGACCGCCGCGATAGAACGCATGCCGGTAGATGGCCTGCCAGTGGTGGGCCACGCGCCGTGGATCCTTGCCCACCAGGTAAGGCTCAATCTCCTTGACCGCTTCGGCACACGTCAACGCGCGGCCTTCCGTGATCGGCTCACCCAATCCTACAATCCCGGCATTGGTGTGGATCTTCAGGAACAACCAGCGCGGCTTGACCAGGAAGGTTTCGAGCTTGGTCACCTTCAGGTTGTCTTTCGGCGATATCGGTGCATCCTTCCCCGCGTTTTCCTGCGCGCTCGCCTGATCCATAACCGCGAAACCCGTCCCGGCCAGAGCCGACGTCACGAGTGTACGGCGTGTCGTTGCCATAAATCTCCTTTGGGTTCTGATCTTACTACCATTGCTTCCACGGACGCCAAAACCGCTCCACGGGAGCGGTTTTCCCCGCTAAGTTGTTGATTGTTGGTTCAAAAACCGCTCCGCTGGAGCGGTTTTCAGAGACCTGCCAGGCTCCCGTCATTCCCCGTCAGTGGCCCTCGTTAGTGGCGCATGAACTTATGCCACATGGCCGAAAAGGTGCCGGGTCCATCCGTAGCCGCGACGGGCTCAGAGCTCTCCTCCGGCAGCGTCAGATTGCGCCGGGACAACTCCTCGGAAAGCACCTTTTGCGCCAAACCGACAAACGAACTCTTGTGGGCAGCCGTTTCCAGCAGTTTGGCATCGGTCATCGAGGAATAATAACTTCGAAAGGCCTGCTCCTGAATTCCCATAGCAAATCCTTTCTGCCCGATCCGCCTTAATCTTAAGATATATTTCCGCGCAGTTCAAGACACGCAACGCGTACGCAATCAGAGCCGCGACCGTGAGGGAGCGGTTGAATTGGGGTGATATTCCGTGGTTTATCGGATCACCCTTGCTTGCTACGGAGGCCATCAGCACGGCGGCGAATCCGGCTCCGTTGACCGCGGGCACAATGCCCCTGGAACTCCGATCCTGAAAGTACAGGGCGACGGTGTGCGGCAACCGCTCCCTTACGGTCTCTGCTGAGTCGCCCGGTTGCGATAAGATCGGTGATGAGATTTCC
>JBAUSF010000340.1:0-1694 GCA_049581565.1 Acidimicrobiales bacterium | reverse complement strand
GGTCCCATTCTGAGCGGGCGCGATCGCACGCGGGGCCGTTGGCCTGCCAGCTGCCTTCGCGGGCGATCTGATCCGACCGAGGTTCCACCGGCGAAGCAGTGAGAAGTCAATTAGAATTCAGTTCAGTAACAATTGAGGGTCGGGTCGAGTGAAAGGTTCCAGCACGATGGAGGCCACTAAGTCGTTCCCACACCTCTTCTCCCCCGGCCGCATCGGGTCGGTCGAGATTCGCAATCGCATCGTCCAGCTGCCCATGGGTTCGGGCATGATCGAGCACGGCAGGATCACGCCGGCGGACCTCACGTTCCTCGAAGAGCGCGCCCTCGGTGGTGTCGGGCTCGTCATCACGGGAGCGGCTGCAGTACACGAGACGACCCAGTTCCCCATCCGGGTCCTCCTCGAGGCGTGGGACGAGGACAACGTCGGCAACATGCGCGAGCGGGTGGAGGCCATCCATACGCACGGAGCGAAAACCTTCAGTCAGCTCATTCACCTCGGTCGCGAGTCGCCCGGCGGCATGGGCGCCTTCGCGCCGATGGGGCCATCGGCGATCGCGTCGCCCCGCTCGACGGACCTGCCCCACGAGATGACGGTCGACGAGATCCACATGATCGTCAACGCCTTCGCTCGCTCCGCCGTCAACTGCAAAGACGCGGGCTACGACGGCATCGAGATCAGCGGAGGCCACGGCTACCTCGTCGCCCAGTTCCTCTCGACCGCGTCGAACCGTCGACTCGACGCCTACCGCGGTGACACGACCGAGGGTCGGATTCGCTTCCTCGTCGACATCGTCGACGCGATCCGCACGAGATGCGGCGAGGACTATCCGCTCGGCGTGCGCTTGAGCGCCGACGAGCAGACCCCCGACGGACTCACCCTCGAGGACACGCTCGAGATCGTCGACGGGCTTCAGCGCACCGCTCCCCTCGACTACTTCTCGATCACCACGGGCATGCGGGGCGCCTACGTGAAGGACTCGAGTTGGAACGAGGGCTTCGCCCTCGGGCTCGCCGAAGCCGTCAAACAGGGCGTCGACGTGCCGGTGATCGCCGCGGGGCGGATCCGTCAGCCCGACCTCGGCGAGCGCGCGCTCGCCTCGGGCCAGGCGGACTTCATCGGCGTCGGCCGTGCGCTGATCGCTGACGCCGACTGGGTTGAGAAGGCCCGCAGCGGCCGCTCTCCCGAGATCCGACCCTG
Source organism: Acidimicrobiales bacterium (assembly GCA_049581565.1). Classification (GTDB taxonomy): domain Bacteria; phylum Actinomycetota; class Acidimicrobiia; order Acidimicrobiales; family RAAP-2; genus RAAP-2. The sequence goes on along the minus strand of JBAUSF010000340.1, from coordinate 497 downwards.
CGTGGGCTTGGCTCAGGACTGCCGGCGCGGCGAAGGCCTCCTCGGATGTGCCGTGAACGCGCGAGCGGGTCGCGAAGCGATCTGGGACAGACCTCGTCGCGCGCGCGCATCGAAGAAGGTGGTCATCGCCGGCGCGGGGCCGGGTGGACTCGAGATGGCGCGGATCGCGAAAGACGCCGGGCACGACGTCACCCTCTTCGAGCGCTCGTACCGCACCGGTGGCCAGCTGCGTGCCGCTGCGGCCGGTCCGACACGAGACGAGTTGGTCGACTTCGTCTTCTACGTCGAGCGCGAACTCGCACGACTCGGCGTGCCGATCAATTTAGAGACCGAGGCGACCGAAGAACTGGTCCTCGCCCACTCGCCCGACCTCGTCGTCGTGGCGACCGGCGCGTCCCCCCTCGCGCCGGACTTCGCGTTCGACGACGCGTCTCGCGTCGTCACGGTGTGGGACCTGCTCGCGGGTTCGTTGAAAGAGGTCCCGCGACGCGCCGTCG
>JBAUSF010000339.1:0-2511 GCA_049581565.1 Acidimicrobiales bacterium | reverse complement strand
CTTTGAGGCAGCGCAGTTCTGCATTGACACCGTGAAGCGATGCGTTCCCATGTGGAAGCGCGAGATGTGGGAGGGCGGCTCGGCGTGGAGTGAGGAGGCCGAGCCCATTCTTCGCGTCGACGACGTGACGTGACTCGTGACGACGGCCATCCATGATTGACGTCGCCGACGCGAAACGCTTCGTGCTTGATGGGCTCGCCGCGCTGGCACCCGTCGAGCTCTCGCTCGTCGACGCACTTGGTTGCGTCGCGGTTGATGAGATTCGCGCCCTCGAGCCGGTGCCCGGTTTCGCCAACTCGTCAATGGATGGGTTCGCGCTGCGTTCTGTGGACTCGACGCCCGACGGAGCCACCCTCGTGATCGCGGGATCACTCCTCGCGGGAGACGCCCCCTCCGCGCGCGTGGAACCCGGACAAGCGGTACGAATCATGACGGGTGCGCCGCTTCCTGACGGTGGCGACTGTGTGTGCATGATCGAGCAGGCCGTGGTCGATATGAACGCCGGGACGGTCGAGATAGCCCGGAGTCTCGTCGCGGGGGAGAACGTCCGCTACCCCGGCGAAGACGTGAAGGTCGGACAGATCCTCGTCGTGCCCGGGGACGAGCTCGACGCGATCCGCCTCGGAGTGCTCGCGGGTCAGGGATTCGCGTCGGTGCGGGCCACTCCCCGTCCTCGCGTGGCGGTGGTGTCGACGGGCAATGAGCTTGTGAGCTCAACCGAGGCCCTCCGTCACGGGGAGATTCGTGACACGAATCGACCAACGCTGCTCGCTCTCCTGCGCGAGTCGGGTTTTACGCCGATAGACGTTGGCACCGTACGCGACGAGTACGACGTGATTCGCTCGACCTTCGAGCAGGTCGTTGGGGAGTGTGATGCGCTCGTCTCGACGGGCGGTGTGAGCGTCGGCGACGTCGATCACGTGAAGGGAGTCATCGGCGAGCTCGGCGGCGCGAGCGCCACGTCGATGCAGGTGGCCGTGCGCCCGGGAAAGCCCTTCGCCTTCGGCCGCGTCGGTCCTCGAGGAGTGCCCGTGTTCGGCTTGCCGGGAAACCCCGTATCGACGCGGGTGAGCTTCGAGCTCTTCGTGCGACCGGCGCTTCGCGTCCTTGGCGGTCATCGAGACCGAGAGCGCCTCGCGGTCGTCGCGGTGCTGGACTGTGCGATTCCTCGCACGAGGGACGGAAAGCTGCACATGGTGCACGCCTGGGCGCGGTTTCGCGACGATGGTCGCGTGCACATCGAGAGCATCGTTCGACCCGGCTCACATCTCATCAGTGCCGTGGCGGGAGCGAACGCGCTCGTCATGGCGCCAGATGGCGACGGCCTCGCACCGGGCGTGGAGGTTCGTGCGCTCATCCTTGATGCCACGCAACTCGGTGCTGAGGTGCGCGACGTGAGAGTGGGCGACTGACGTGGCGCGTCTGCTCCTGCTCGGGCCAGCTCGCGAAGCGGCCGGGACTCGCCACGACGAGATTGATGGCAGCACCGTCGACGAGGTCCTGAAGAGCGCAGCAACTCGCTACGGCACGACGTTCATCGACGTGCTTGCGTCGAGTCAGGTCTGGCTGAACGGCGAGGAAGCCGACTCAAATGACCCGGTTTCGCCGAACGACGAGGTTGCGATCTTGCCGCCGATCTCTGGCGGTTAGCAGCCTCGCGCCGGCCTCGGAGCGAGGCTTCTCGGATAGTGTCAGGTTCACGACGAGGTGAACCGATCATGATGAGAAGTCAAAGCGTTGCCGCGTCCCGCCAGATCCCCAATCAGTTTGCCGAAGAACTGTTTCGTCGGCTTCCGCGTCGATACGACGCCCTCGCATCGCTGCTCTCCTTTGGACAGGATGGGCGCTGGCGATCAACGATCGTCGATCAGGTTGTCGCCGACGCTCCTTCGTCCGTGCTTGACGTTGCGTGCGGACCGTGTGCCGTCACGAGGCTGCTTGCCCTGCGAACATCGGCACGTATCGTCGGGCTCGACCTCACCGAAGCCATGCTGCGCGAGGGCCAACGAACGGTGCAGCGATCGCCCTTCGCCGCCCGCGTGGCGCTCGTTCGTGGGCGCGGCGAGCAGCTCCCCTTCGCGGACGCCAGCTTTGATGCGCTGACCTTTACGTATCTGCTTCGCTACGTCGAGGATCCGCAGGCGACTCTTTTGGAGCTCGCCCGCGTCGTGAAACCGGGCGGGCGCATTGCGAGCCTCGAGTTTGCCGTGCCGCATCAGCCACTGTGGTGGACGCTGTGGTGGCTCTACACCCGCGCGGTGCTCCCGGTCGCGGGATTCTTCACTGGCGGGCGCGCCTGGTGGGACGTCGGCCGATTCCTTGGACCCAGCATCTCTCGCCACTATCGCGACTACTCGGTGGCCTGGACGGTCAACGCCTGGCGCGAGGCGGGTATCGAGCGCGTGGGGTATCGAACTATGAGCCTCGGCGGTGGCCTCGTCATGTGGGGCTACCGGTCCGATACATGAACGCGAGCAACGACGCGCCATCCGTCGGGCCGTCCTTCTACGC
>JBAUSF010000338.1:0-4852 GCA_049581565.1 Acidimicrobiales bacterium | reverse complement strand
ACGTGGTGGCCTCCGCGCTCGATCGAAGCGCCCTGTCGGGGGTGCTCGGCTCGGTCGCGGGCGACGACACGATCCTCGTGATCGCGGCCGAAGAGCACGGGGGAGCAAAGCTCGCCGAAGACTTTCGCTCGCTCGCGGGACTCAGTGATTTGATTGAACGACAAGTGAAGGGATAGCGGAATGACAAAGCGCGTCGTGCTCGCCTACAGCGGGGGCCTCGACACGTCCGTCGCGGTGCGGTGGATGACCCAGGAGTGGGGGGTTGAAGTGATCTGCGTCCTCGTCGACGTGGGCCAGGACGTCGAGAAGTCCGAGAGCTTCAGCGACATCAAGGCCCGCGCGCTCACGGCCGGCGCCATCGAGTGCGTGATCGTTGACGCGCGCGCGGAGATGGCCGAGGAGTTCTGCTCGAGGGCCATCGCCGCCAACGCCCGGTACGAGGGCAAGTACCCCCTCGTCTCGGCCCTCTCGCGACCGGTGATCGTGCGCCACCTCGTCGACCAAGCGAGGAAGTTCGACGCCACGGCGGTCGCTCACGGCTGCACGGGCAAGGGCAACGACCAGGTGCGCTTCGAAGTCGGCACGCACGCGCTCGCCCCGGACCTCGAGGTGCTCGCGCCCGTGCGCAACTGGGGCATGACGCGCGCGGATTCGGTTGACTTCGCCGAGAAGTGGGACATTCCCATTCGGGCGACCAAGGAGAAGATCTACTCGATCGACGAGAACCTCTGGGGCCGGGCCATCGAGTGCGGCGCCATCGAGGATCCTTGGGCCGAAGCCCCCGACGAGCCCTACACCTTGACGCGCATCACCGCCAGCGAGCCCGTCGAGCTGACGATTGGTTTTCACGCGGGCGTCCCCCACGAGATCGACGGTGTCGCGATGGAGCTCGCCGAGCTCATCGCGGTGCTTAACGTGAGAGCCGGATCGACCGGCTTTGGCCGGATCGACATGGTCGAGAATCGTCGCGTCGGCATCAAGAGTCGTGAGGTCTACGAGTGCCCCGCCGCGCTCGCCCTCATCGCCGCGCACTTAGAGCTCGAAGACATGGTGCTCGAGCGCGATCTTCGCCACGAGAAGTCGCGCCTGGAAACACGCTGGGCCGAGCTCGTCTACGACGGCATGTGGTTCTCGCCGCTCAAAGAGGCGCTCGACGCCTTCGTCGACGAGACCCAGCACCACGTCACCGGTGACGTGCGCCTGCGCTTTGACCCGCCCGGTCTCATGCGCGTGCTCGGTCGCCGCAGCCCGAAGGCGCTCTACGACTACGGGCTCGCCACCTACGACGCTGGTGACACCTTTCGCCACAGCGACTCCGAAGGCTTCGTGCGCATCTACGGCCTCGGGGTCAAGACCTGGGCCCAGCGCCAGGGCGCGAAGAACGCGACGCCGCCGCTGTGACCCTCTGGAGCGGTCGCTTCACGTCACCCATGGATGAGGCCCTCTGGGACCTCTCGGAGAGCTACTCCTTTGACCACGTGCTCTACGCGCACGACATCGCCGGCAGCGCCGCTCACGTGCGCGGGCTTCTCGCGGCGGGCCTCGTGAGCGAGGACGAGGCGACGACGCTGCTCGCGACGCTCGACGAGATACGTGGCGAGTTCGAGCAGGGAACCTTCGTTCGCGCCGAGAGCGATGAGGACATCCACATGGCGATCGAGCGCCGAGCGACCGAGCTCGCGGGCGATGTGGGGGCGAAGCTGCACACCGCACGGAGCCGCAACGACCAGGTCGCCACGACGCTGCGGCTCTTTACGCGCGACGCACTGAGCGAGGTGGCGCGAGCAACGATGGAACTGATTGAGACTCTGATCGCAATCGGTACCGCGTCGCCCGACTCGCGGCTGCCCGGGTACACCCACCTCCAGCGGGCCCAACCGGTGTTGCTCAGTCATCACTTGAACGCCCACGCCTTCGCTCTGCTGAGAGACGTCGATCGCCTCCTCGACGCGCGAGCGCGCCTCAACGTCTCGCCGCTCGGTGCCGGGGCCCTCGCGGGGACGTCACTGCCGATCGACCCCGCCGTGACGGCTGCGCTCTTGGGCTTTGACGCCGCGTTCGCGAACTCCATGGACGCGGTGAGCGATCGGGACTTCGTGGCCGAATCGCTCTTTGACGTAGCGCTGCTCGGCGTGCACCTCTCTCGCATGGGCGAGGAGCTCGTGCTCTGGACGTCGGCCGAGTTCAACTTCGCAAGTCTCGGGGACGCGTTCACGACGGGTTCGTCGATGCTGCCCCAAAAGAAGAACAGCGACGTGGCGGAGCTCGCGAGGGGAAAGAGCGGCCGACTGATCGGCAACCTCACGGGGCTGCTCGTCGTCTTGAAGGGGCTGCCGCTCACCTACAACCGCGACCTCCAAGAGGACAAGGAGCCGCTCTTCGATTCGCTTCGCCAGGTCATGCTCGTGCTTCGCGCCCTCAGGGGTGCGTATCGCTCGCTCGAGTTCCGAGACGACGTCGCCGGGGCTGCCGCACACGACGAGCTCCTCGTCGCAATTGACATCGCCGAAGAGCTCGTGGGCGAGGGGATCCCCTTTCGCCAGGCGCACGCTCGCGTCGGCCAGTTGGTCGCCACGGCCGTTGCGTCCAACCGTTCGCTGCGTGACGTCGTCGCCAGTACCCCCTTTTTCGAGCGCTTCGAGCCCCTGTTTGACGACGACGCGGCCCTACGGCGCCGCCGCTCGCCGGGAGCGTCGGGGCCGCTCGCCCGTGCGGGGCAAGGAGAACAGCTCGCGGCCGCGCTCGCGGAGGCGAAGACTCGGCTGTAGTCACTGTCACAGCGCTCGACCAGAGTGGGAGAGTGCACCGAACCTTCGACGGCAAAACCTACAGTGAACTCACATGGTCGAGCGCCTCCTAACTCCGTCCAAGATCACGGCGTGGCTCGGCTGCGGGCACTACTTGTCGCTGCGGAACCAGGTGGAGTCGGGTCTCCTGAGCCCGCGTCAGGCGCCGCTCAACGCGCTCGCGGAGATCCTCATCGAGAAGGGCAACGTGCACGAACGAAGCTGCCTCGAGGACTACGAGGCGCTCGGCAAGACCATCTACGAGGTGCCGGGTCGCAACGCGAACGAGTCCTTCGCGGAGTGGGTCCTTCGGGTGAGCGGCGCGCTCGAGAAGGGATTCGACGTCATCTACCAGATGCCCTTCATTCACGAGGGCATGCGCGGTATCGCGGACTTCCTCGTTCGGGTGGACGAGCCCGGGTACGCGGGTTACGAGCCGGTCGACGCGAAACTCACCCGCTCAAAGGCCAAACCCGGACATGTGCTGCAGCTCTGCTTCTACGCCGAAGCCATCGCCGACTTGACGGGGAACGTGCCGCGACGCATGCATATCTGGCTCGGATCGGGGACCACGGAGTCCCTCGCCGTGGAGGAGTTTCTGCCCTACTGGCGTCGACTCCGCCGCCAGCTCGACGCCCTCCTCGACGCCGACGCGACGAGGGTGGAGACCCGTCCGCGGCTATGCGAGAGCTGCGAATACTGCGAGTTCCAAGGACACTGCGAGGCGCAGTGGCGTGCGGAAGACGCCCTTGCGTTCGTCGCCAATTCACGCGAGAGCGAGCGCAACGCGTTGGAGGCCTCGGGCGTGACGACCGTCGCGCAGCTCGCCCGGCGCACCGAGACGGTTGCCGACCTGCGCGAAGAAAAACGTCGACGGCTGACGAGTCAAGCGGCATTACAGGTTGCGACGCGACGGGCGCACGAGGCGCCGCCCGCCTTTGAGCTCATCGAGGCGACCGAAGACCCCGTTTACGGGCACGGCTTCGAGTTCATGCCAGAACCCGACGACGGCGACGTGTTCTTTGACTTCGAGGGCGACCCGTTCTGGACGGCCCAGCACGACCTGATGTTTCTCGCGGGCCTGCTCTACCGCGACGAGGCGGGCGAATGGACCTACGACGAGCGCTGGGCTCACACCCTTCTCGACCAGCAGTCAATGATCAAGGGTCTCGTCGACTTCTTCGCAGAACGCCGCGAACGCTACCCGCGCATGCACGTCTACCACTACAACCACACCGAAAAGTCGACGATCGAGCGCCTGATGCGCGACGCCGAGGACGAGAACTTGTTCGCGAGCCTCGTCGAGTCGGGCCTCTTCGTCGATCTCTTCACCATTGCGAAGAATGCCGTTCGGGTGGGGACGGAGTCGTACGGGCTGAAGCACCTTGAACACCTCGTGGGGTACGAGCGAAGTGCCGGCATCGAGCAGGGTGCCGGTGCGGTCGTCGAGTACGAGGAGTGGATGCGTGCCGGCGACGACGAGCTTCTACGTGACATCGCGCGCTACAACCGCGACGACGTGGAGGCGACGAGGGCCTTGCGAGACTGGTTGGTCGAGCAGCGTCCGAGGGATCTGGCGTGGCGCGAGGCGGTCTTGAGCCGTGAGCCCTACGAACTTGATACCGACGAGCTCGTCGAGGGTCTGCACGGCTTTCTCGAAGACAGACCCGAATACCTGCTCGGCGACCTTCTCAACTACTGGCGCCGGGAGCGTTCTGCCGACGTGACGCCCAAGTACGTGGCGTTGAACGGCGACTACTCCGTGCTCTACGACAGCCTCGACTACCTCGCCAACCTCGAGGTAGTCCGGGTCGAAGAGCCCAGTGGGCGCGAGCGCACTCCACGGATGATTCTCGCGTGGCCCGAGCAGGTGGTCGACCGGTCACTCGAAAAGGACAGCGAGGTGCTGTTCGCGGGTGTGGGAGCCCCTTACGGCAGGGCGTCGATCACGGCGATCGACTTCGAGCGCCGGGAAATTGCCCTGCGCTGGGGAGCGGTGCAAGAGCAGAGCGGAGGCGTGCCGAGCGCACTCGCGCGCGATCGATACTTTCGCCCCGGGGCGAAGG
>JBAUSF010000337.1:0-15272 GCA_049581565.1 Acidimicrobiales bacterium | reverse complement strand
CGGCGATCCTGCCTCTCTACACCCGCACCCCGACCCTGATCGCGATGACCGCGGCCGGCATCGACGCGCTCTCTGACGGGCGCTTCTCCCTCGGTCTCGGCGCCTCGGGCCCCCAGGTCATCGAAGGATTCCACGGCGTGCCCTACACGAACCCCCTCGGCCGTACCAGGGAGATCGTCGAGATCTGCCGCGAGGTCTGGCGCCGGGAGGCCCCATTGGTCCACGACGGCGCCAACTACACCTTGCCCTTGCCCGAAGAGCGCGGAACGGGACTCGGCAAGCCGCTCAAGATCATTGCCCACCCCGTGCGCAGCGAGATCCCGATCTGGATCGCGGCGCTCGGGGAGAAGAACGTCGCGATGACGGCCGAGATCGCTGACGGCTGGCTGCCGATCCTTTTCATACCCGAGCGCGCTAAGGAAGTGTGGGGTGCGGCGCTCGAACGCGGGCGGGCGAAGCGTACGAGACCCGAAGAACTGATGATCAGCGCCGGGGGACTGCTCGCCATCGGCGAGGGTGAGCACTTTACGAAACTCCGCGAGTTGTCGCGCCCGATGGTTGCCCTCTACGTCGGCGGCATGGGCGCGAAGGGTAAGAACTTCTATAACGAACTTGCCACACGATACGGCTACGGGCGCGAAGCCGAGCTGATCCAGGACCTCTACCTCGCCGGCAAGAAGACCGAAGCCGAAGCGCTCGTTCCCGATGAGTTCCTAGAGCTCACTTCGCTCTGCGGTCCAAAGGGCTACGTGAAGGAGCGAATTGCGGCGTTTCGCGAAGCGGGCGTCACCCACCTCCAAGTCCAGCCGCTCCCGCAGCTCGGCCAGACGAGTGCCTCTCTGATCGAGGCGGTAAAGGAACTGGCATAAACGTCCTTGGGCGCTGGACGTGGGCGCAAGTTGGGACTATTGACTCTGGTGTCGGCTCATGGAGCGGAGTCATTCTTGGGTCGTGGATGGAGTATCCCCGACTGCTGAGTTCGCAGAGCCCGCGATCGAGGTTGGCGAGTTGACCAAGCGCTTTGGGGACCTCGTGGCGGTCGACGGCATCAATTTCACCGTCGCGAGGGGGGAGATCTTTGGGTTCCTCGGACCAAACGGAGCTGGCAAGTCGACCACCATCAAGATGCTCTGCACGCTGGCACGTCCGACCGAGGGCCGAGCGCGCGTCGCGGGACTGGATGTGGTCACCCAGGCGACACAGGTTCGCCGTCACATCGGACTGGTTTTTCAGGAGTCGACGCTCGACGACCAGCTGACGGCCGAGGAGAACCTGCGCTTTCACGCAGTCCTCTACGGCATCCCCTCGCGGCAAGTGAATGCGCGCATTACGCGCGTGTTGAATCTGGTGGCGCTCTCCGACCGGCGCAGGGACCTCGTCTCCACCTTTTCAGGAGGTATGGCCCGACGTCTTGAGATTGCGCGCGGCATGCTTCACACCCCAACCGTGCTCTTTCTCGACGAGCCGACGGTCGGACTCGACCCCCAGACCCGAGCGCTCATCTGGGAGGACATCCATCAACTCCAGGAAGTTGACGGCGTCACGATCTTTCTGACGACGCACTACATGGACGAGGCGGAGAACGCCGATCGGATCGCCATCATTGACCACGGCTCGATCATTGCGTCGGATACTCCCGACCGGTTGAAGGCGTCGGTTGGGATGGATACCGTGTCGCTCGAGACGGCGAATGATGACGTGGCCCTGGCGGCGCTCGAGCGGGCGGGCTACAAGGTCGAGCGAATCGACGAGGGACTCACCGTGTTCGTTGATGATGAAGAGGTTGCGGTCGGCCCAATCGTCGCCGCGGCCACCGTGCCGGTGCACACCGTGCGAGCACATCGTCCGACGCTCGACGACGTGTTCTTGCACTACACCGGACGCGAGATTCGCGAGGAGCGCGGCGACGCGGTGTCAATGTTCGCGCGCGTCCGCGGCGCCCGGCGGTGAGGAGGACAGCCGTGACGACGACACACGCGCCGCCGGCATCTTCGCCACTCTCCGCAGTGGCTCGGCCGTTCGAGGAGCTCCGGGTTGTTGGCATGGTGTGGAGGCGAGAGCTCATTCGCTACGTGCGAACTCGCACGCGAATCTTGAGTGGATTGATCCAACCAATCTTGTTCCTCTTCGTGCTCGGCTACGGAATGAGCGGTCTCGTCGGCTCGACCGGCGGATTCAACTTTCAAGAGTTCGTCTACCCCGGAATCGTCGCGATGAGCGTCGTGACGACGGCGATGTTCTCGGCCCTGTCCATCGTGTGGGACCGCGAGTTCGGCTTCCTTCGCGAAATGCTGATCGCGCCAGTTCGACGAAGTTCACTCGTGCTCGGCAAGACAATCGGTGGCGCTACCGTCGCCACAGTCCAGGGCACCATCATGCTGGTCCTGGCTCCCTTTGTCGGGATTCGCCTGACGGCGTTGCTCGTTCTTCAGATGATCGAACTGGAACTGCTGATGGCGCTCATGACGACCACCTTTGGCGTCTTCGTGGCGAGCCGAATCCAAAAGATGGAGTCGTTCCAGGTTGTGATGCAGATGCTGCTCATGCCGATGCTCTTTCTTTCGGGTGCCCTGTTTCCCCTCAACGGACTGCCCCAGTGGCTGACGGTGATCACCCGGATCAATCCGCTTACCTACGCCGTCGCCCCGTTTCGCGCGGTGGTCTTCGCCGCCCAACGGATGTCCCCGGCTGCGCGGTTACGCTTTCCGACAGATGTCAGCCTGTTTGGCTATGCGCTGCCGATCTGGGTTGAGCTCGCCATCGTGGTGACATTCGCTTCGACGTTCTTCGTCCTGGCGGTCAGGGGCCTTTCGCGCACCGAATAGGGTTCGCTATTAGGCGGACGGACGAGGACTCACGTCGAGGCTCGCGTCGCGTTGCGCCCGCCCGAGGCGAGCCAGGCTGCGTACATGGTGGCGTAGGCGCCGCCCGCACGGATCAGCTCTTCGGGCGTGCCCATCTCCACGATTCCGCCGTCGTCGATCACGACGATGCGGTCGGCCCGCTGGGCGGTCGTGAGTCGGTGGGCGATGAGGATCGCCGATCGCCCTTCGAGCAGGCGGTCGAGCGCCCGCTCGATGACGGTCTCGCTCTGGAGGTCGAGCGACGAGGTCGCCTCGTCCAAGATGAGCACGCGCGGTCGCGCGAGGAACGCGCGCGCGAGGGCCAGCTGCTGGCGCTCACCGGCAGAGAGCGTCTGTCCGCGCTCGTGCACGGCCGTGTTGAGACCGTCGGGGAGACGATCGAGGAGGTCGCGCAGGCCAACCACGTCAATTGCTTCGTCGATCTCCTCGTCGGTCGCCCCCGGGCGCCCGAAGCTCAGGTTCGTGCGGACCGAGCCGGCAAAGAGAAAGGGCTCCTGGGGAACGACACCGAGCTGGGAGCGCAGCGAGCGCAGGGTTACCGATTTGACGTCGATGCCGTCGATGAGGACGCGACCTTCGGTCGCGTCGTAGAAGCGGTTCGCGAGCTTCGCCATTGTTGACTTGCCGGCTCCGGTCGGTCCCACGAAGGCCACCGATTCGCCCGGCTCGATCTCTAAGTTCACGTGGTGCAGAACGAGGTTCTGCGGGTCGTACCCGAAGCTCACGTCGTCAAAGGTGATGCGGCCTTCGATCGTTGGCAGCTCCGTCGCGCCCTCTGCTTCATCGACCGTCGGCTTCGTCTCCAAGAGCTCGCGCAGTCGAATGATCGACGAGCGACCTTGTTGCAAGCTGTTGTACTGCTGGACGAGCAGCTGGATGGGGGCGAAGAAACGACCGAGGTACAAGAAGAAGGCGATGAGGTAGGCAACGTTCAACTGGTGCTCGATCACCATGTGCCCGCCGATGCCGAGCAGGAGCCCCTGGCCGAGGATGCCGATCATGATGGTGGAGGGGCCGTAGATCGCGTTCACGCGACCCGTGTAGATATTGGCGTCGCGGTACGCGCCCACCACGTGGCGGTGGTTGCGGATGTTGCGGCGCTGGCGATTACTCGCCGTCACGACGCGGATGCCGTAGAGCGACTCGGAGAGGTCCGCCAGCACGATCGCGATGCGATCGCGGCTGAGCAGGTACCCGCGCTCGGAGGCCTGGTGGAACCAGATCGAGAGCACGAAGAGCAACGGCACCACGAGCAGCACCGTCCACGCCGCGAGGGCGACGTTGAGCTCGAACAAGATGACCGTGATGACGATCATCGTGAGGCCCTGGAGCGCGAACTGGCTGACGCCGTCTTGAATGAGCTGTTGGAGGTTCTCGATGTCGCTCGTCATGCGGCTCATGAGGACGCCGGTCTTCTCTTCGGTGAAGAAGTCCATGCTGAGCCGCTGGAACTGGGTGAAGACGCGTATGCGCAGGTCGTGCATGACCCGCGAGGAGAGCTTGCCCGTGACGTCGACCTGGATGCGTTGGAAGTACACGCTCGCGAGTGCGAGCACGAGATAGAGCATCGCGCAGACGGCGATCACGAACAGGTCGCGGTGCGGACGCTCCATGCCGTGAGCGACAGCGTATTCGGTGAGGAGTGGCCCCGCCTGCAACGTGAGGCTGATCACGATCACGAGCGCAGAGCCCGCAAACAGCCACTTCGGATAGACGCGCAGCAGCCGCGGGAGCGTCAGGCGCTCGCGCTCCCTCTCGCTCGGACGCTGGGTGAAGGTGATGTGGGACTTCGGGTGCTCGGGTTCGGTCGCGAGCAGATTCGTGGCTTCTTCCATCAGCTCGGAGGGGATACCGCCAAAGGGGAGTCCCGCTCGGCTCGACGCCGTCGCGGCGCTGCCGCCGAACATGCCCCCGCCGCCTCCGAACCCGCCCCAGCCCACTAGCCCTCCTCCGCCGACGTCGCCTGGGCGAGGATCTCTGAGTACGAGGGCACGGTTGCGAGCAGCTCTTCGTGCGTGCCCGATGCGAGCACGCGACCCTCGTCGAGCACGATGACCCGGCTCGCGAGAGCGATTGTCGAGATGCGATGCGCGATGACGATCGTCGTGCGGTTGGTCATGAGCTCGCGGAGTGCCGTGTAGATGCCTGCTTCCACGTGTACGTCGATCGCGCTCGTGGCGTCGTCGAGGATGAGGATTGGGGGATTGACGAGCAGCGTTCTGGCGATGGCGATGCGCTGGCGCTGGCCGCCCGAGAGGGTGTAGCCCCGCTCACCAACGACCGTGTCGTAGCCCTCGGGCAGGCGAACGATGAACTCGTCGGCGTTGGCCGCACGCGCCGCGGCCTCCACCTCTTCGATGGTCGCGTCGGGTCGACCGTAGGCGATGTTCTCGCGAATCGAGACCGAAAAGAGGAAGGGCTCGTCGAGTACGACGCCGACGTTCGCGCGCAACGAGTGCAAGGTGATGTCACGAATGTCGTGGCCGTCGATGGTGACGGCGCCCTCGGTCACGTCATAGAAGCGCGTGAGCAGGCGGGCCACCGTCGACTTGCCCGAACCCGTTCTGCCGACGATGGCGACCGTCTCGCCGGGTTCAATGCGGGCGTCGAAGTCGTTCAGGATCTCTGGACCGCTGCCGTAGGCGAAGTGGACGTGCGTGAAGTCGATCGCGCCCTTCACGTCGACGAGGTCGTAGGCGCCGGGACGCTCGAGGATGTCGGGGTTCTCGTCGAGTACCTCAAAGATCCGCTCGGCGCTCGCCTTGGCGCGCTGGCCCATCATGACGAGCTGGCCGAGCATCAAGAAGGGCGCCTGCATCATCAGGAGGTAGGCGTTGAAGGCGAGGATGGCGCCGATGCCGAGGCTGCCCTGGAGGACCATCCACCCCCCGAAAAACAGCACGAGGGCGAGTCCGAGCTGGGGCAGGTTCTGCACCCACGGCGACCATACCGCACGAATGTTCGCGTCCTTGATGTAGGCCCAGGCGACTCGTTCGGCCGCGTCGGCGAGCCGGTTGATCTCGGCCTCTTCCTGGGCGAAGGACTTGACGACGCGCACGCCGTTCACGTTCTCGTCGACGATGGTCGCGACGTCGGCGAGCCGAGCCTGGGTGATCCAGGAGATAGGGAACATGACCTTGCGCATCTTGATGCCGACCACCAAGAGAATCGGCATCACGACCATGGCGATGAGGGCGAGCTTCCACGAGATCGTCAGCATGAAGATGAAGGCGATGACGCTGATGAAACACTGCACGATGATGAGCGGGGCGAAGGTGGAGTACATCTGGACGCTGCGGATGTCGCTGTTGGCCCGACTGATCAGCTGGCCCGATTGCACGCGGTCGTAGAAGCTGAAGGAGAGCCACGTCAGGTGCTCATAGATGAGCGAGCGCAGGTCCGCTTCGACGCTGTAGGCGGTGTAGTAGAGGTACTGGCGAGAGATGATGCCCGACACGCCGGCGGCGAGCCCGACGATCAGGATCTGGATGACGTCGGTGTGCAGCGCGTGGACGTGCCTGACGAGCGTGTCGTCGATGTCGACGTTCAACATGTTCGGAACAAGAACCTGGAAGATCAGGCTCACGAACGAGAGGACAATCGCCACGATAAATGTCGCGCGGTGGGACTGTATGACGGGCAGCACCCGCCTCCACCAGGGAAGTGAACGGTCGCGCGAGATCTCGCGACGGGGACCCGAGTACTTGGAGGTCACCCCGCCAAGGGGGTTCGCCTCACTCTCTTCCTCTCGCTCGAGACGAGATGAGAGGGACGATGACACCGAGAGATTCTACCAACGACGAGCGAAACTTTGATCGGAGACGGTTGCGCGAAACGATTCGACGCGGCGCTTCGCAACGCGTTAACAAAATATCGATGAATTCGACGCGGACGGTGCCAGGTGACGGGTTGTCACTGGGGAAACGTGATTTCGCCACGCGGACGGCTGCTCCGCGCACGCTGTACCCGAGCCCTCGATCATAAGGCCCCTGGTCTCAAGCAACACCCGCCACACCCTCTGAACGCCTCAGAGGGTGTGGCGGGTGTTGGTCGGTTCTAGGAGAGTGCCTGGGCCCCGCCAATCAAGAGCTGGCAGGACAGTGTGAGCCCGTGGGGATCGCGGATGCTGGCACCTTGAAATTCGTCGGCGAAGAGGTCATCTTTGATCAGTGTGGCAAGTTGATCGCGCTGCACGTCCAGCCGGCGGAGCAGGGCGTCGACGATCAGGTACTTGCTGTCTCCTGGGCTCGAACCTTCGATCGCGGACGTATCGGCCTCGAGTGTGGCGGTCCCGAACTCTCCGACGCTCGAGTTGAGCTGCTTGTAGCAAGTAGCCAGCGCCTGGACCTCGGGCGAGTGGAGATCGCCGTGGACTCGGGTCAACACCTCGGTGATCACGCGACCGTCGGGGATGTAGTCGTCGTGCAGCCCCGCGAGGTACATCAGCGTCGGCTGGACGTCGGTTTCGTCCGTCCAGGTACCCGTGGTGCCGCTACCGGGCACCGTGGTCTGACCGCTGTTGGGTCCGGCCGAGTTCGGACCCGCGTTGGCCGCCGGACCGTCGAGTCCCAAGTTCGCGACGCCCGGTCCTACGAACCCGACGTAGTTGGTGTTGATCTCGGCCGCGTAGTCGCCGTGGTCCCACGCGTAGGCGGTGTCCTGGTCGATGCAGTCCTTGCTCGAAGCACCTGTCACATTGGTGCACGTCGACGAGCCGTTTTGGACGTAGTAGTCAGGCTTCGCGAACATCGAGAACGTGGGCGTGCGCGCGGGGTCGGCGTCAGCGATGTGGAGGATCGCTTCCTCGGTTGGATCGGCGAGATAGTTCGTGATCTTTTCCGCGCTGTTGCCGGAGTAGGGGTTGTTCGCCGTCAACGACGCCACGTCGTGCTCGAGGGAGCGCACCGAGGTCGCGTCGGCCCCCGGATCGCCAGTGACGTAGAACTCGGGTGCCGTGTCGGCCTCGAGGGAGAACGGTGTCGTATCGCTGGTTTCCGCCGCTAGTAGCCCGTTCACGTTAACCGCGAGCTCGCCGAAGGAGCCGGCCGGATAGGTGCACGGGACTGCCGGGGTGACGGTCGTTCCGCTCACCGTCGCTCCGTTGCAGTCGGCCGGCGTGGGCTGTATTGCTCGTCCGACGTTGGCGCCGGCCTCATGGTCCCCTTCGTCCGAGGAGAAGATGAACTCGGTGTTAGCCGGAGTAATACCGTCGGCGGCCAAGCGAGCGAGGAATGCGCCGAAGGCCTGGTTGTAGTACTGCGCCTGAGCCACGTAGCAGGGGCTACCGCTTCCGAGGGCTGACGGCGCGCTCGCGCACGAGCTCAGGCCGGGGATGTGCTCGTTGCCGTGGATGTCGGAGATGTAGCCGTACGTCACGGGCACGCCGGCTTCTTGCATGTCCGCGACGTAGGCGAGCGTCTGGGCCGCGTTGATGCCGCCAAAGCCGGGAAAACCGGGTGTCGCCGGCGGCAGATACGCACCGTTTATCTGGTTGCCATTGAGGTCAACGAGGTTGCCCGCCGCGTCGGTGACCTGATAGCCGTTCATCTTCAGATTCGCCGTTCCGGCCCCCAACTGCGGAGCGATGTAGTTGTTGCCAAACAGGGCTTTGAAGCCGTTGTAGCCACCCGGCTCCGTTGGCAGCACGTCGGCAACGTCGGTCGAACTCGGTGTGCTCTGTCCGTACTTGACGGCCGAGGCGCTGGAGCAAAAGGCGTTGCCCTGTGCGCAGTGCACGGCGAGACCGACGTAGTCAGCCGTCTCGAGATCCTTGTACGAGTCGGGGTCGGCGTTCAGCTGGGCGACTTCGGGTGAGTCGGCGCCGAACACTTTGGGTAGGTCGACCGACGTGTTCTCGAGGACCATGTTGGAGGTGGCCACGTCCCCCACGTTGCAGCCGGCGCGAGTGAAGGGGACCCACGGAGCGGGGGTGATTTGATCAGGCGCGACCGACGGCGACGTTGTCGCGGGTGGCGTCGGGGAGTAGACCATCGACGGATTGGTGTCGTGGCCGGGGTTGGGCGTCGACGCCGTGTCGAAGATGGGGTCTGTCCAGTATGCGAACGAGTCCGCCGGGTCGGTCGTGCCGTCAGCGTTGTAGCTCTGGTACGAGTTGCTGACTCCCATGCCTTGGCGGTCGCCGTAGAGACCCGTGTAGGTCGTCAGCGTGTCGTTCGCCGTATGCGCGATGAGCGGTGTGTGGTCGTTCGAGATGAGTGTGCCGTTGCTTTCGATGAAGTTGAGCAGGTTCGGGATCATCTCCAAGTCCGAGGGGACATTGGGATTGTCTCGAAAGAAGTGGACGTTGTCGAAGGTCAGTTCGACGACGTGCTTCACGCCGTTGCCGAGATCGCACGACGCCGACGCCTCATTCGCGAGCGCGGTGACGGTGCTCGCTTTGGCGACCGTCGTGAGCACACCGCTCGAGATCACTGACGTTCCCGTCGCGATCATCGCGCTCGCCGCAACGATCCTGCCTACCGCTCTTGATATCCGCATGATGCCCTCCCTTGCGTAGTTGATTTGCCCGCAACGTAGCGAAGCTTCCTGAGAGCGGGGTGACGGACCGGAGGCTGCGGCGCAAAACTCCCGTGACCGTGTTTCATCAATTTGATGAGCACTGCGTGGCAGCTCCTTAAGAGCCCGTGATCAGGAATGATGTCGTCGCAGGGAAGCCTAGGGAGCCGCTCTCCTGCCAGTGAGTTCGTCGACCAGGTCTCGATCGAGTGATCCCCTTGTGAGAGTGGACTGCGGCTCATCCGGCGACGCCGTGTCGGCGTTCGGTACCGAACTCACGTGCCTCACGGTCTCACCAGGTTCAGTCGCTGAGCTACCCGTTGAACACGGCGTAGTGTGACCACGTGGAATCCCTGCTCGTCGTAGAACACCCGATCGTCGCCGATAAAGTGCGCCAGCTGCGCGACGTTCGCACCTCCAACGCCGACTTCCTGCGCCTCGCGGGCGAGATCTCGCGATTTGTCGCCTACGAGGCCTTTCGCGAAACGCCCGTCGCCGTGACGAGCATTGACACGCCGGTCATGAGTGGCGTCGCGGCAGTGCGCATCGACGCGGAGTACCTGATCGTGCCGATCCTTCGTGCGGGTCTCGGGATGAGCCCGGCCGTCCAGGAGGTGCTGCCGCTTCATCGGGTGTGCCTCGTGGGCCTGCGCCGAAACGAGCTCACCCTCAGACCCGACGTCTACCTCGACGGTCTGCCCGAGTCGCTCGCCGGGGTGCACGTCGTGATCTGTGACCCCATGCTCGCAACGGGCGGCTCGCTCGACTGCGTGCTCGAGATGCTGCGTGAGCGCGGCGCGGGCGAGACGACCGTGCTCTGTCTCATCGCGGCCAAACCCGGGGTCGAGTTCGTCCTCGCTCGTCACCCCGACATCAAGATCGTCGCCGCCGCGCTCGACGAGCGACTGAACGACGTTGGCTACATCGTGCCCGGTCTCGGTGACGCGGGCGACCGCCTCTTTGGCCCACCCGCGCGATGACGTTGCGTCGAGCGTCGTGCGCGTCCTCGCACGATCGGTAGGCTCCATCACCGTGAGAGGCACCTACGCAATCGATATCGGAACCCAGCACGTCGAACTGCCGATCGTGTCACTCAGTGACTCGTTGGCGCTGGCGCTGCTCATCACAGTCGACATGGGCGTCTCGTTCATGGAAAGGGCGGGAGCGGAGCTCGCCGAGGTCCTCGTCCCCTACGACGTCGATATCGTGGCGACGGTCGCCACCATGGGCATCCCGCTTGCGGTCGAGGTGACCCGGCACCTCGGGTTGGATCAATACGTGGTCTTGCACAAGACGCCGAAGATCCATCTCGCCGACGCGATCAGCGAACCGGTTCGCTCGATCACGACCGCTTCCGAGCAGCGCCTGCTCTTTGACCGCGCGCGCATCGGTGACGTCAAGGGACGTCGCGTCGCCATCGTCGACGACGTCATCTCCACCGGTGCGTCCACTGGCGCGAGCCTGCGACTGCTGCGTTCGGTCGGAGCGGACGTCGTCGCCATTGGGACCATGGTGACCGAAGCCGGCCTGTGGCGCGACGCCCTCGGCGAGGACGCCGCGATGGTGCGAGCGCTCGGTTCGCTTCCCGTCTTTCGTCCCGACGGCGCCGGTGGGCTCGTCGAAGACTGGAACGGCTGAGCTAGCGAGTCGGTTCGAGCTCTTTTTGAGCGCGAACCTGGCGATCGATGTTGCCGGTCAGCTTCTCCAGGATGAAGTAGACGAGCGCCGCGACGACGATCCCCGCCTCGATCGAGAAGTCGGCGCCGCCGTACCAACCGGCGGTGCAGACGCCGTGGACGAGTTTGGTGGCACAGACCCCGCCGTAGTGGTTGGAGACCGGGGTCATCCAGTGGAACGGGAAGTTGACGGGCGGTGGGGCCTTCGAGAAGGCGAGCGTCGCGCAGACGACGCCCGCGACGAAGGCGACGATGGCGTTCCAGTTGATGCCGCTACGCCCGACGTAGTAGAGACTGCCCGCATCCCGGCGCTGGAGCTCGGCGGCGTTGTATCGATAGCGGCGCATGATCCAGTCGACCATCATGATGGCGAACCAGGGCGTGATCCAGACAATGATGACCCCGACGAACTCCTTCATGTAGAGCGAGAAGGTGGACTGGAACTCCGCGTAGATGGTGAGCCCGCAGGCGAGGATCGAGTCGAGAACGACGGCCTGGTAGCGCTTCAAGCGAAGACCCATCGCCTGGAGCGAGACGCCCGACGAGTAGAGGTCGAGCGAGTTGATGCCAAAGAGCTGGACGATCGCGAAGATCAAGAAGATAGCGACAAACCAGCTCGGTACGACGTGCTGACCGTGCAGTGCCTCAAAGGGGTTGGCGCTGTTCCAGGCCGACGACTCGGACGCCGAGGAGAGAAACGTGTAGGTCGCGGCCCCGAGGACCATCATGGCGATCTCGGGCAGGGCCGTCGCGACGAAGATCCAGCCGACGATGGAGCTCTTCTTCGCGTCGCGCGGCAGGTAGCGGGTGTAGTCGTTGCCGCACTCGGTCCAGCCGAGCCCCGAGAGCGCAATGGTAAAGGCCATGCCGGCGGTGTAGAGCTCCCAACCGCCACCGAATCCCTTGAAGGTGGTCGAGCCGTGCTTGATGTCGTAGATCGCGAGCACGATGAAGATGGCGCCGAAGGGAATGATGAGGGCGCGCAGGACCTTCACCATCGTGGCGTGACCGAAGTAGGGCATGACCGCCTGGATGGCGGAGGCGAGGATGATGAAGACGAGCTTCAGCGGCGTTGACACGTGCACGCCGGCCATCTGGGAGAGCACGATCGCCGCTCCGACGATGAGGATCAGCCCTTCGGTCTCAAAGCCGAGCTGGGTAATCCAGTTGAAGAAGCTGACGATTCTCGCCCCGCGCGTGCCAAAGGCTGCGCGCGAGATCGTAAAGGCTGTCGTGCCGGCTTCGGGACCCTGCAGGGACGAGAGACCGAGCAGGAAGAACGAGAGGTTGCCGAGGATGATGATGCTGAGGGCGGTGTAGAAGCTGAAGCCGAACCCCATGAGCAGCGCGCCGTAGATGAAGTACTCGATGTTGATCGCCGACCCCGCCCACATCGCTCCGATGTTGCGCGGAGTCGCCCAGCGCTCGGATTCGGGAATGTAGTCAATGCCGTGCTGTTCGACGCGAAAGGCCGGATCCCCGGTCGATCCATCGTGCGAATCCATAGTGGTAGCCACCGTTGTCGTCCTCCTCATCGCTGTGCCCCCTAAGACGACCGGCCGAGGCGAGTCGTACCGGCCAAGTATGCCCGAAAAGACCTGTCGGCGAGGCAGAAAGCGGACCTATTTCTCACTCCCTTAACAAATTTCAGATTTACCGGCTTCTTACCTCTCTCCAATGGCCAGCACACAGTGGCGCACCAGACTGGCGGAGCAGTGGTAGCGACGTACGAAGAAGGTCCTATGAACTCAAATACAGAATGTATGAGCTCTTCTGCGTGCGACTCGTGGGTGTTGGCTTCCCCGAAGGCGCGAGCCTAAGAAGCCCCTCTTTTCAGGACCCGGACGGCCCCTCCCTCCGTCCGGGTCCTGAAGTATCTCAGTGGGCGGGCTGATCCTGTTCGGCAGCGTCGCCACTCGCGATCTTGGCGGCGTAGATGACCGGTATCGCCGTGAGGAGCAGCACTCCCACCACCACCGCGTTCACTTCGGGGAGCTGCTGGCCGCGCAGAATCGCCCCGAAGATCCACAGCGGCAGCGTGTTCTGCGCACCGGCGGTGAAGGTGGTCACGATGACCTCGTCAAAGCTGAGGGCGAAGGCGAGGAGCACGCCGGCGATGAGCGCCGTCGAGAGCATCGGCAAGGTGACGAGTCGAAATGTCTGGACCGGCGTCGCCCCAAGGTCGGCGGAAGCTTCGAGCAGTGAGTTCGATGTTCGTCGCAGCCGCGCGATGATGTTGTTGTAGACGACGACCATGCAGAAGGTTGAGTGTCCGACGATGATCGTGTAGATCGAGAGCTGGATGTGGGAGAAGTTAAAGGCCGACTCCAGGGCGAGCCCGGTCACGATGCCCGGAAGCGCAATCGGCAGGACGAGGAAGAGCGAGACGGTGTCGCGTCCGAAGAAGCGAAATCGGTGAACGCCAAAGGCGACGAGCGTGCCCAAGACGAGCGCGATCACCGTAGCGGCGAGACCGGCCTTCACGCTCAGCCAGAGGGCGCTGCGCACTGCGGGGTCGTGCCAGGCGACGCTGAACCACGACGTCGTCCACTGTCGAATCGGGAGGGACTGGATGGTCGATTTGTCAAAGGCGAAGAGCACGATGACGAAGAGCGGACCGAGCAGGAATACGACCACCAGCGTGGCGAACACCGCAAGGCTTGTCCGTGAGAATCGCGAGAGCTTCACAGGGCCTCGAAGGCGCCGGCCATGCGCGCGAGCAGCAGATAGACGGCCATGATCGCAATCGACACGAAGGCGAGCGCCGCGGCGCCGGGCAGGTTTCCGCCGTTGATCGCGTTGTCGTAGATCACGTTGCCGATGAAGTTCGAGCTCGACCCGCCGATGAGCAGCGGAGTGACGAAGTCCCCGAGCGTGAGCGAGAAGGTGAAGATCGAGCCCGCGACGACCCCGGGCAGAATCATCGGCAGCAGCACGGTGCGAAAGGTGACCCAGCTGCTCGCCCCGAGGTCCGCGGAGGCTTCGAGCAGCGAATCGGGCACCCGCTCGAAGGCGGTGTAGATCGGAACGACCATGAAAGGAAGCCACAGGTAGCTAAAGACAATCCACATCGCGATGTTCGTGTATGCGATGTTGGTGACGGGCAGGCCGAGGTGCGATTCGAGGCTCGGTAGGACACCGTGATCGGAGAGGATGTTGATCCACGCGTACACCCGGGCGAGGTAGCTGGCCCACAAAGGAAGCAGGACGAGGGCGAGGAAGATCTGACGGGTCCGGTGGGTGGCGACCTTCGCAATGAAGAACGCGAAGGGCAGCGCGATGGCCGCGTCGGTGACGGTCACGATGATCGCCATCAGCAGCGTCCTCAGGATGATCGTGTAGTAGACGCTCTGGGTGAACAGGAGCGAGAAGTTCGACCAGGTCCACTGGTAGACGATGTTCCCCGTCAAGGTGTTGGTACTGAAGAACGCGGTCACGAGGAGCACCACGAGCGAGGCGAGGTAGACCACGAGGAACCACATCAGTGGCGGGGTGAGCGTGAGCATCCCGCGCAACCAGGGGCGGCGCCAGAGCGCCGCCCCCAGCCGTTGGCGGGAGGTGAAAGTGGGCGACACGCGGGTCTAGCTTGTTATTTCGGTCCAGGCCTGTTGCCACTGGGTGAAGCCCACGCAGTCGTTCTGTCCGTTGTCGCACGTCGACAACGGCGTCTTCCAGAACTTGATCGATGTGAAGTACGACTGCGGCGCGTTGGCGTGATACGCGGCGCAACCGCCCTTTTGCAGGGTGTTCATGATCGGACAGGCGAGCGTGTTGGCTGGCGTCTCGCCGTAGGAGATGGCGTCTTCGGCCTGGATCCTCGGCGTCGACATGTAGGCCATCCACTTATAGGCGCAGTTGGGATGTGGCGCATTGGTCGCGAGCATCCACGTATCGGCCCAGCCCGTCGCTCCCTCCTTCGGGATCGTGTCGTTGACCGGCGCGTGCGCCGCCTTCAGCGTCGAGGTCTGATACGGCCAGGCAGCGCCGACGACCGTGGTGCCGCTTTGGAAGAGAGAGATCTCTTGGCTCGCCAGGTCCCAGTACTTCTTCACGAGCGGGTGTTCGGCCTTCAGCAGGTTCACCGCCGCGTTGAACTGCGTTTGGGTCAGCTCGTAGGGGTCGGTGATGCCGAGGCTCGGCTTGGCGGACTCGAGGTAGAGCGCCGCGTCAGCGATTTGGATCGGATTGTCGGGGATCGTCACCTCGCCCTTGTACT
>JBAUSF010000336.1:0-12998 GCA_049581565.1 Acidimicrobiales bacterium | reverse complement strand
TCCCGACCGAGCACCTGAATACGGACGTCGTGTCGATCGCCGAGGTCTCCGAGCGTGACCTCGTCGGGCACTTCACCCGATTGTCGCACCGACAGTTCTCGGTCGATCTCGGCATGTATCCGCTCGGTTCGTGCACGATGAAGTACAACCCGAAGTTCTGCGACGCAGTCGCGGGCGATCCCGGTCTCAGCGCGGTGCACCCCGGCGCCCCGGCGTCACTCTCTCAGGGCTGGCTCGAGATACTCGTCACCCTCGAAGAGAAGCTCTGTGCGATCACCGGCATGAGCGCCGCCACCCTGCAGCCCGCCGCGGGCGCCGCGGGCGAGCTGACGGGACTGTTGCTGATGCGCGCCTACCACGACGCCAACCGCGACGAGCGACGCCGGGTCATCATCCCCGACTCCGCCCACGGCACGAACCCGGCGTCGGTCACACTCGGCGGTTACGAGGTGACGACGGTTCCCTCCAACGATCGCGGTCTCGTTGACCTCGCGGCGTTGCGGGCGGCACTCGGGCCTGACGTCGCGGGCATGATGCTCACGAACCCCAACACCGTTGGCCTCTTCGAAGAGGAGATCGTCGAGATGGCCCGTGCGGTGCACGACGTGGGCGGACTGCTCTACTACGACGGCGCCAACTTGAACGCGATCCTCGGCGCCGTGCGCCCCGGTGACATGGGCTTTGACATTGTCCACATGAACCTGCACAAGACGTTCGCGACCCCTCACGGCGGGGGAGGACCGGGTGCCGGTCCCGTCGCCGTGGCGAGCCACCTCATCGACTTCCTGCCCGGCCCGAAGGCGACGCGTCTCCCCGACGGATCGTTCGATTGGGTCACCCCGGAGCGGTCCATCGGGCGGGTGCACGGGTGGCACGGAAACGCACTCGTCCTCGCGAGGGCACTCGCCTACATCGACGTGCACGGGGGCGACGGACTGACGCGCGTCGCCCGGCACGCCGTCCTTAACGCCAACTGGTTGCGCCATCGCCTCAGCGAGATACTGCCCGCCGCCTACAACCGGGTCTGCATGCACGAGTGCACGCTGAGCGCAGCCGCGCTCAAGGCCGCCTACGGGGTGCGGGCACTCGACGTCGCAAAGGCCCTCCTCGATGAGGGGTTCCACGCGCCAACGGTGTACTTCCCCTTGATCGTCGACGAAGCGCTCATGTTCGAGCCCACGGAGACCGAAAGCGTCCAGACGCTTGAAGCCCTCGCCCAAGCCATTGAGAGAATCGCCGAACGCGCGAGCGTCGACCCCGAGCCGCTGCACCACGCGCCCTCGCACACTCCGGTCTCTCGGGTCGACGAAGCCCGTGCGGCTCGCCACCTGATCGCCACGGCGGACGCCAAGTAGTTCTGAATCGAGCGTGCGGCGAAGTCCCGCCGTGTTACCGTCAGTCTCATTCGAGAGGAGAGTCGTGATCTTCGGTGCTCACGTCGTCATGTACAGCAGGGACGCCGAGGCCGATCGCGCATTCTTTCGAGACGTCATCGGACTGAGTTCCGTTGACGGCGGACGCGAATGGCCGATCTTCGCGCTTCCTCCAACCGAGCTGGCGGTGCACCCGACCGAGGTCGGCGGTGGGCACGAGGTATACCTCATGTGTGACGACCTCGAGGCCGAGATGGTCCTGCTCGCCCAGAGGGGCGCGCAGTGCACGTCTGTGGAAGAGGCCCCGTGGGGCTCGGTGACGACGATTCGGTTACCCGGCGGCGGCGAAGTCGGGCTCTATCAACCCCGACATCCCGTCGCTATCACCCGCGACGAGTAGTCGAGGGCTTGGCCGTTCGTACGGCGTGCTCGATTCAGCTGATGGAGGTGTCGGCACGATTGTCTCGACGAGGAATGTCTCGACAGCAACACTTGACGTTGCGGCAACATTTGATGCGTACACCTCGATCGACGAGGCAGCCACATTCGGCACAGATCATCTCCACGCTCGGGAGCCTATCGACCGGATCGTACCGCTGGCCATGGGCTCCCCGGCGTGACCACCCGCCGAGATTGTGGTGGGCCGCGTCACGACGAAGCTGTCCAATGTCGAGGCGCTCGCGAAGAAAGTCGTGGCGTCCGACTGACGAGCACTCAGTTGCGAAGCGTCGCTAACGCCAGGTCTAACCCCTAATAGCAAGAAGCGGTCTTGATCACTCCTTGGCGTAGTCGACGTAGCCTTGCCAGTCGACGACTACGCAGGGCTCATCTCCCACCACCCATGCATCGTGCCCTGGCGCCATGACGGCGAAGTCTCCTGGACCGAACTCCATTTGCTCTCCGTCGTCCATGACGACCTTCATCCGTCCAGAGATGAAGTAGCCGGTATGGGCAGCTTCACAGCTTTCGGTCTTCGCGATTGGCTTCACGTGCTCCGACCATCTCCACCCGGGTAGAAATGTCGCTCGACCTACGGCGCCCCCATCGGCGAACACCACGTCGATCTGTCCGCTCCCGCCTTGAAACGGCCGACTCTCGTCCGGCGAATCCAGACTCTTGCGGGTCAATCCAGGCATACTGACCTCCTCTGCTGTGTTGGCATCTTCTTACTTCGCGGTCAAAGGGTTGTCAATCGAAAGAGGTCCCGCACGGCACTGGTTCGGCTCGTCAAACGGAGTCGGAGGTAGCGTTCGCGGCGCCGACATTGCGCAGAAGAATGTCTCATCTCGTGGTCGTTGGCGAGGCGTCCCAATGGGCGAATCGTCCTGTAGCGAATCGATCTTCCCCCCGATGATCCTGAAGTTCGGCCGCGCGTGCCTACGGAAATAGCTTGGACGCGGAGTCGCCGGCGTCGTGGATGTTGGCGGACATCACCAGACTGGAGACGCCCAGTATCAGGCTGAAGAAGCCGAAGATCTCGGCGAGTGCCACCGCGCCAATATCGGGACGGGCGAACAGGACGATGCCGAACAGTATCCAAATGAGCCCGCCCAGGCCGAACAGCAGACGTTGGCCCGGTGACCCGCCTGCCACAAAGGAGAGCGTCAATTCGAAGCACCCGGCAAAGACCGCCCAGACGCCGATGCAGATGACCAGCACCAGGGCGGTGATGCCCGGCCAGGCCAGCGCGACGACGCCCGCGGCAACGTCGACGAGTGCGAGCAGAGAGAGTCCGAACACGGTGCCCGCACGGCGACTGGCGATGGCCCGGCTGATCTCGATGAACCCACTCGCGAAGGCGGCGATGGCGAAGATGACGACGAGAGCGGCAATGGTAATTCCCGGCCACGCGAGAGCGATAACCCCAATGATCAGAGCGAGGATCCCTCGCCACAACAGAGACTTCGAGAGCGATTTGAACACGAGGTGCGCCCTTCTGACCTGACGCGCCCCCCTGGGGTTCCACGACGACGGTCATTCGCTTTGAGGATAACACCGAACATCCCGTGAGGACACCGTCAGACGGAGCGCTCTCGCTAGAGCATTGCTGCGAAACCCTGAACGAGCACGACGAAGGACAGGACTCCGACGACGCCCACACACGCCGTCGCGACGACGCGAAACGTGCGTCCGTTTACTGCATCGCCGAGCAAGCTCCGGCGATTGGCGAGGATGAGCACGTAGGTGAGCAGGACGGGAGTGATGATGCCGTTGAGTACCTGGGTGTTCACGATGAGTGAGACGAGATTGCCCGGAGCGAGGGCGACACCTGCGCCCACCACGATCTGAGAGGTGAACAGCCCGTAGAAGAGCGGCGCCTCTCGAAAGCTGTTGGCAATGGAACGTGGCGTGCCGACTGCGTCGGCGATGGCGTAGGACGTCGACAGCGGAACGACCGATGCCGCCAGGAGTGACGCTCCGAGTAGGCCAGTCGCGAAGAGCTGGGGTGCCCAGTGACCGACGACGGGGGTGAGGGCGCGAGCGGCCTGCGCGGCTGAGTGCAGGGGACCCGTCCCGCCAATGGCGGCCGCCGTCGCGATGATGATGAAGACGCTGATCACGTCGCTCCAGATTGCGCCGCTCACCGCGTCGAGTCGTTCTTTGGAGTAGTCAGCCGGCTTGATGCCCTTATCCACGACCGCCGAAGCGACGTAGAACTGCATGTACGGGGTGACGGTCGTTCCCACGAGCGCCACCGCGAGCACCAAGAAGGCGTGGCTGTGGAGAAAGTGAGGCCACACCAGATTGCTCATCACGGCTCCCGCGTGGGGATGGCCGAGAAAGGCGGCGATGGGATAGGCGAAGAAGGCGAGCGTGAGAACGAGGAACAGTCGCTCGGCCTTGGTGTAGGTCCCGAGGACGGTGAGTCCCCAGACGCCGGTAGCGGCGGCGGGGATGGACACGTACTTCGAGACGCCGAGGATCTCGAGCGCCGCGCCAACCCCCGCGAACTCACTCACCGTGAGCCCGGCGTTCGCTATGAGCAAGAGCCCGAGTGCGCCGGTGGTCGCCCGAACGGAGAACTGCTCGCGGATCAGTCCACCGAGGCCCTCTCCCGTAAAGACTCCCAGGCGCGAGCACATCTCCTGGACGATGACGAGGGCGACGGTGATGAGAACCATCAAGAACAAGGTGCGATAGCCGAACTGCGAACCGGCACTCGCGTAGGTCATGATCCCGCCCGCGTCGTTGCCAGCGTTCGCCGCGATAAGGCCCGGACCGAAGATGGCGAGGGTCGCCAAGAGTCCCGTAACCCAGGGGCGACGCGGCTTCGCCGAGAGGTCCGTCGGTGGGGGCGCGGCGGTGCTCAGGGACTCTCGCCTTCGAGCAACGCTCGAATCTCTCCTTGTTGGTGCGGCACGAGCTCGCTCAGGATCATGTCGCGCTCAAGGACGTTGAAAGTCCTCAGGGCCTCCGCAAGCGTTGTCGCTCCGACGTTCGTTGAGAGTTGAGCCCTATTGGTGCGCTCCAGCGAGCGCAGGAGCGCCGCTACGTCTCGAGCGTTCAATGTGTGCAAGTTCGCGGCTGGCGCTCCCAGGCGGACGCTGCCACCGGCAGAGCCAGCCGCCGCCGCGGGCGACTCAGGGCTGTCGTTCGCGTAGTCGAAGAACCGTGGAACGAAGGTCTGCAGGTCGGCCCAGTCGATCAAGTGCGCCGGGCGCGGTGACGTTCGTCGGCGCGGTAGCGTACGGCGCCAGAACGCCCGTTGGCTGACGTCCACGCCACCCAGATGCCAGGTGGCGTCGAGGTGCGACAGATAGACGTCTGCCGCTCTCACGACCTGAATGCCCGAGACGTCGACCAGTTGACGGTCCAAGACGTCACGAGCGAGGGCGATCTCGTCGGGCTGGCGTTCGGGTATGGAAACGACCAGACGGGGAGTCTGCAGATGAATCCGATGTTGCTCGATCCGTACGTCGGACACCGCCACGCGCGTGAGGGCTCGACCGGTCTTCACGATCAGGGAGGTGACGATTGGGTGCGCCGCATCCTTGTCCCATCGAGCGACGACGTCGTTGAGGCGCCCGACGCGCCGACCAGCGGCGTCGAGAACAGGGCCGCCCAACAGGTTGCCGAGCGATACCACCTTGCCCGCGAGGAACTCGTTGGCGGACTTTCGCTCGAGTCGGGCGGCTTTGGTGGTGGTGCGCTGTCGGGTAGGGCGCCGGCGCTCTTTGCGCGTCACTGCGGACCATCTCCTGTAGACGGATGCATTCAGACCTCTTGGTGACCTCATCGCGCCGCTGCGACGCGCGAGATGTGGACAAATGTATCGGCCAATTGACGCGGCCGCCCAAGCTCCTGGCGAGGGACAGCGCCCCGATTCACAAGGTGGAAGAGTGGTGATCAAGGGCGAGTGAATGAGGCGATGATCATGAGCGGCTGGACGCACTACGGAGAGACGAGCGACGTGGACGCCGGGGACTCCTCGCTCTTTGGTCAAACGATGAGTCTCGTAGCGGCCACGACCGGAGTGTTCACGCTCGGGGCGTATCTCGGCCGGAACCTTTCGGCGAATCTCGGTTTCGTGTTCTTCATCGGCGCGTTCGCCTGTCTCATCGGCATGCGTTTCGCGGTGCGTCAATCCGGCTCTTCGGCGATGGTTCTCCTCCTCGTCTTTGGCGCGTTGATGGGTCTCTCGTCGGCGCCGACGCTCGTGTACTACGCCAACACGAACCCCGAAGCACTCTGGCAGGCCGGTGGGGCGACGGCGCTGTTCATGCTCGGCCTCGGCGCCGCGGGATACGCCAGTCGGCGCGATCTCTCAGGGATCGGACGAGCGAGCTTCTGGGCGCTCCTCGCACTGATTCTCTTTGGCGTCGTCACCATCTTCGTGAACGTCCCCAACGCCGAGCGCATCTATTCCGTCGCCGGGCTCGTGATATTTGCCGGGCTCGTGACGTTCGACTTTCAGCGGCTCCGGCGATCTCGCAGCATCAACGATGCTCCCATGATGGCGGCCTCGATCTTCCTCGACATCCTAAACGTGTTCTTCTTCTTCCTCAATCTCACGTCGAACCGGCGTCGCTAGAGGACGCGATGCTCGGAAGGATTAGACGCGCCGTGGCTGCTTCAGCGGTCCCACGCGCAACGTTGCCTCGCGCACGGCGGTCCCAATGGTGAGTCCGACGACCGCGCCCGCAAGGACATCGCTCGGATAGTGCACGCCGGCGTGCACGCGACTGTAGCCAATGAGCGAGGCCACGCCGAAGAGGGGGAGCGCGAGCAGCGGGGACTCGGTGGAAGCCGCGGCGGCGAAGGCGAAGGCGGAGGCGGCGTGCCCCGAAGGAAACGAGCTCGACGTGGGTACGCGAATGTCGCGCGCCGACTCCACGTTCTCTCGACCGGGCCGGCGGCGCGGCATCAGCATCTTGAGGACAGCGTCGGCGGTGAGGGAAGTCGCGCCGTAGGCCAGCAACGAGCGCGCCGCGGTCCTCCGTCCGCGTGGGCCACCGACCACGCTCAACAGCGCGGCGATGACGAACCACAGCTTGCCGAACGTGGCTGCATTGGAGATCCAGGTCATCGGTCCGTCGAGCGTCGGTGTCGGGGTGTTCGTGACCGCCGTATCGACCGCCTCGTCGAGTGCGGTGATGTCGGCGCCGAGCCGGGCGAGCCAGGGAGAGCTCGACGGCGTAACTCGGGGTTCGGAACCCGAAGCGTCCGTGGTCACGGTGCGGTCTCGATTGGCAGGTGAATGGCGCCGACCATACCACTGGGGCGACCTCTCACGACGCGCCACAGTCCCGACAACGTCGAGGCCCCAATGGGTGTGCGTCGAAACGCGGGTGAGGCGCCGGATTCTCCTGGCGCGATTCGTACTCGCAACGCCGCCTGATGGATCGTGAAGTGAAGGGGCGAGGCCAACGTAGCGGCCTCACCGTCGATGCCGACGGCGAGCGAGGGCGGCCCGTTCACCACGAGCTCCGAAGTCGTCCAGTCGCGCCACTTCTCGTATCGCTCGGGGTGACCCGCGACCTCGAGCGCCACGATCCGGTGAACGTCGCTTGCCCGAGTAATCGTGATCGCGACGACGCCGAGCCGACCGGAGTCCAAGGACGGACGAGACCCAAAACCGCTCAGACTCGCAAGTCGGTACGGGTTGTTCGAGACGAGGATGATCTGGGCGTCATCGATCGGTCCGTCGGGGCCAGCTGTCGTGAAATCCGAGGGCGACGCGGCGGGTCCGATCAGCCCGGGCAACATCTCGGCCACGGTTCGTCGTTTCGCGTTGCGATACTGATCCGAGGCGACGATCTTGGCGTAGAGACCGAGTGACACGTTGTTCACGAAGATCTCGCCGTTCACCTCACCGAGGTCGATCGAGCTCTCCTTCGCCTCGCCAAAGGCGTCGAGCGCGCGCGCGGGATGGTTACGATCAATGCCGAGGTCGAGGGCGAAGTGATTTCGCGTACCCGCCGGCACGCAGACGAAGGGCAGGCCGTGCGCCTTCGCCACGGCGGCCACGATTGCTTGGGATCCGTCGCCCCCGGCCATGCCGAGTGCGTCGGCGCCGTGTTGGACGGCGCTCTCCGCGAGGCTTCGGAGATCATCACCGGGCTCTAGCAGGACGGCTTCAACCCCTCGACGGTACGCCTCTTGAGCCAGAGCGAATCTCTCAACTTTGCCCCCACCCGACTTCGGGTTCATGATGACGACGCCGCGGCTTGTTGGCGCCACCGTCTTCCACCGCGCCCGGAGGGCTTGCTGCACCTCCCAATGAAGCGCGAGTGTGCCGAGCCCCCAGGCGACGAACACGCCGAGAAGGCCAAGCAGCATTGTAAGGATGTGGCGACCCTGAACCACGAGGATGGCGAGCTCGGCGCCGAGAAAGACCGGCGCTGCGAGGACTGCGACAACTCGGTAGCGGGAATTCGTCGCCGCGATCCAGAGGGCGGAGATGCTGAGGGCGACGATGACAAGTGTCCCAAACACGAAGAGCACGTTCTGCGCGGTCGCCGCGGCTAGGCCCGCGATGGTCACCAGTGAGATCGCGAGCGCGCCACTCGCGGCAACCCTCGAGCCGAGCGGTGGATCGCCCGAGAAGCTCCCGGCGGGGTTCCTTACGAGCCTCGCCATTCACGAACCCGATCTAGCCGTCGGTGCAGTCGGCGTTGTCAGCGCTGATGCGCCCGAGGACCTTGCGCAGAAGACGAGCCAGCTCGTTCTGCTCGGCGAGGCTGAGGGAGCCGACGACGAGCGTCTCTTGCTTGTTGAACTCCGGAAAGAGCCGCTCGATCAGTCGCTCGCCGGCCTTCGAGAGACCGATCGAGACCCGTCGTCGGTCATCTCGGTGAGGAATGCGACGAATTAGCCGGCGCCCCTGCAGCGTCTTCATGACGCCGGTCAGCGTGCCCTTGGTGATGCCCGCTTCGGCGGCGACGACTCCAGTCTCCTGCTCGCCCCAGATCCAGAGGACCCAGAGGACCGTGAATGCAACCCAACTCAGGTCGTAGTTCGTAAGGAGTTCACGCTCCATGTGATTACGGATCGCTGATCCCGAGCGGTAGATGTTGGAGACGGCGCTCATCGCCGTGAAGTCGAGCTCGTGTTCGGCCAGGCGAGCGCGGATATCCTTTTCGGCTTGGGAAACGATATTCTCTTTCGAGCTCGCGATGCGTCGTGACATGGCTAGGCGAGCGTCGTGCCACCGTTGAAGGTGGTACCGACTGATCGGAAGTAGCCGCCGATGATCTCGAGCGGCGCCAGCGCGGTGAGCTCTTCACTCGGCGCGTCGAACACTTCTAGGGTGGCGGACCCGCGATAGGCAATGCCGAGGTCGAGATCCACGCCTGCCATCGTAACGACTTCGCTCAAGGAATCTCGACCGTCGAGTTCGATGCGTGGAAACCAGCGATGGTGGAGCATCGGGTGCGCGTTGACAAAGCCGTTCGTTGCGGACTCATCTTCGATCGTCACCGTGGCTTGAGCCAGGCGTCGATCGTTCGCCGCGAGCGTCATGCCAAAGGTTCCCCCCGCTTCGAGTCGAGGCCCTCCCTTGCCGTGGCAGACCGGGCGGGTTTGGTGCACCGAACCGAGCTTCTTCGGATACCCCTGAAGGTGCCCTCGCACGAGTGCGAAGTCCTTGTCGACCCAGATGAAAAGACAACGGCTATAGAGGCGGCCCTCGTAGCGACAGCGCACGACGACGAATGACTCCTTGTACTGGCTTCGCACGGGATCGAGGAGCTCGGCACCGTCATCACCGCAGCTCTGCCAGTCCGCCCAGATGAAGGCAACGGCGCCAGGGTCCTCGTCGTCGTTCGCGAGGCTCACGCCGTCGGGGAGAAACGCGCGCACCGCAGCGGGATCGGTTCGGTACTCGACCGTCAGGAGGTCGCCCGAGTAGTGCCACGGCAGCGGCGGCAGGAGCGAGGCCTGCCCGCTCGGCGTGCGGGGAAAGGGAACGCCGCGGAGGGTCACGAAGTCCCCGTCCAGCCGTTGTCGGGTCGATCGAACCAGACGTGCACCTGACCGGTCCCGATCGCGTTTTCGTAGGTCGAATAGAGCCGACCCGGGGCGACGCACCGTGGTCCGCCGATGGCCGCCACCATCATCTGGTAGTGACCAAAGCGGCCTTCGGGTTTCATCTTCGCGAACTCTGGCAGGTTCTCGATGATGCTCGCGTGGTCGCCGCGGCACATGGCCTCGATGACCCCGTGGTCGGCACGTCGCGCATCGCTCGAATAGATGTGCTCTTCGTCGGCAGCTTCGTGTTGGCGAAGCGTGCGCAGCGTGTGGAAGGTGTGGCTGAGCGCCCCCGACGCGATGAGCACGACGCGCAGGTTGCTCCGCTCGACGGCGGCCGCGATCACCCGACCGACCGTCGCGAAGTCCTCGGGCTCAGCGGTCTGGCACGTGCTCACTGAAATCCACGGTTCGCTACCTTGCAGGAACGGAAAGAAATTCGTCGTTGCGTACTGAATCGGGAGGTGCTCGTTGTCGATCGGTGTGATCCAGCAGTCGGGTGTCGCGTCGGCGATCGCGCCAACGAGCTTGGCGAAGGAAGGATCACCCAGCACGTCGTAGGGCACGCTCGACATGCCTCGGGGCAGCTCTTCGGAGGTGTAGTAGCCAAGGCGTCGAGGCGACGCCGTGATCACGAACTCGACGGTCGTGAACCAGTGGCTGTCGAACACGATGACGAGGTCGGGCTTCAGTACATCAAAGACGTCGCGGCGCAGCTTGTGAAGCCCCGTGTAGAGGGTGCTCTCTTTGCCATTGTTGAGCTCACGCCGCGTTTCGTCGGGGAGCACGATCGTTGGCACATGCGCCAAAAGACCGGCGCCAATAATCTCACCCATTGGTGGTCTCCTCTTTTACCTGATAGGTCTTGAGATCACTGTGGAAGTCGAGGGCGTAGTCGCCGCCCTCGCGACCGACGCCGCTGATGCCGGTGCCGCCAAAGGGGGCGGTGAGGTCGCGCACCAAGAAGCAGTTGACCCAGATCGTACCCGCTCGCACGCCCTCGCCGAATCGATCCGCGCGACGCTGGTCGGTCGTAAAGACCATCGCCGAGAGCCCGTACGGCGTCGAATTCGACAGCGCGATGGCCTCGTCATCATCCCGGAAGGTCTGGATCGTGAGCACCGGTCCAAAGACCTCGTTCTGGACGATCTCGGCGTCGTTGGAACGTGGTTCGATCAGCGTTGGCGTGTACCAGAGACCGTCGGTGCGCAGTCGTTCACCGCCAAAGACGAGCGTGTCGCCCGACTTCAAGGACCGCTCGACGAATCCCTCGACGCGCGCCAAATGTTCGGGGTGGATGAGCGGCGAGATAGTCGTCACCGCGTCGCGGCTGTCGCCGAGCACGTGACGTTCCGTGGCGGTCGTCAGTCGATCGAGGAACTGGTCTCGCACGGATGCTTCGACGAGCAGTCGCGTCCCGGCGAGGCAGACCTGACCCGCGTCGTCGTACATCGTGGCCGCGGTCTCGGCCGCGAGGTCGAGGTCGGCGTCGGCGTAGACGACGAAGGGACCCTTGCCGCCGAGCTCGCCGGTAAAGGGCACGAGATTGCGCGCCGCCGCCACGGCGATGCGCCGACCGGTCTCCGGCGAGCCGGTAAAGGAGATCCGGCGCACGCGTCGGTCCGTGACGAGCGCCTCGCCAACCTCTTCGCCGAATCCCTGCACGAGGTTGAAGACGCCCGGAGGAAATTCGGCCTCAAGGACGAGGTCCATGAGTAGTGAGCAGCTGAGCGGTGACCATTCGGCGGGCTTTAGTACGACGGTGTTGCCCGCCGCGAGCGCGGGCGCGCACTTCCATGTCGAGAGCATGAAGGGCGCGTTCCACGGCGTGATGACGACCGCG
This sequence comes from Acidimicrobiales bacterium, assembly GCA_049581565.1. Lineage (GTDB taxonomy): Bacteria > Actinomycetota > Acidimicrobiia > Acidimicrobiales > RAAP-2 > RAAP-2. Next base: position 1,313 of record JBAUSF010000336.1, on the reverse strand, counting down.
GGGCCGGCGGGCATGCGCAGCACGGTGTTGTGCGTGCCGTTTGACGCCCAGCGTCGCGGTTCGTACGCTTCGGCGAGGTCCGCGTAGGCCCGAAAGTTTCGCGCGCCCCGCTTGATGACGCGAAGGCGCAGGCTCTCTTCGAGCATCGCCATGTCGAGGCACTCGACGAGAGCGATCTCTTCGAATCGCTCATCGATGAGGTCAGCCAAGCGACGCAAGTACTTCGCTCGACCGTGCGCCCCGAGCGCGGCCCACGCGGGAAACGCGCGCGCGGCGGCAGCGAGAGCGAGGTCGACCTCGTGGGCGCCGCCGCGAGAGACATCGGCGAGCTTGATCGACCAGTCGAGCGGTGAACGGTCTTCGAAGGTCTTTTTCGAATCGACGCGCTCGTTGTCGATGAAATGCCCGGTCGCGACCGAGACGCCGATGACGCCCGTGCGCGCGCTCACGATTCGTACCTCGGACGGACGAGCGGGTAGGGGAGCGATGACCGGTCGGTCGGTTGGGGGCGGCGCTGTCCGCGGAACTCCCAGTCCCCACCGAGACTGGTCGAAAGAACCTCTTCGGTCGCCGTGGGTTGCGCGCCGACTTCGTCGCTGACGGGGTCCGGAGAGGACACGACATGATTGGTGAGCGCGCCGAGTCCTTCCACTTCGACCGTCACGACGTCGCCCGGCTCGACGGGTCGGGAGAACGCGGGCGTACCCGAGAGGATGACGTCACCGGGCACCAGGGTGATGAGACGCGCCACGTCGGTGACGAGGTAGTGCATGTCCCAGGCCATCTCGTCGGTCGAGCCATCTTGGCGCACGACGCCGTTCACGATGGTGCGCATGGACTTGCCTCGAAAGTCCCAGAGGGTGACGAGCCCGGGTCCGATTGGACAGAGCGTGTCCGCGCCCTTTACCCGCAGCATCGAACCGGCGTCGGTGTCGCGAAAGTCGTGGAGGCCAAAGTCGTTCGCGATCGTGTAGCCAGCAATGTAGTACGCGGCGTCAGCGAGCTTGATGTTGCGAGCGGTGCGTCCGATGACGATCGCTACTTCGCCCTCGTAGTTGAGGTAGTGGCAGTTCGCGGGACGCACCACGGCGCCGCCGTGCGCGTTGAGCGCGGACACCGGCTTTTGGAACCACGTGGGAGCGGGCGGTAGCTCAATGCCGAACTCGCGAACCCGTGAGACGTGATTGAGGTGACAGCAGAGGATCTTGCTCGGCGAGACCGGTGCAAGATGAACCGCGCTCGACGCATCGACGCGTCGCCCGTCGGCGGCGACCAGGGTGTCGCCATCGCGGAGGACGTCAACGACGTTTCCG
>JBAUSF010000335.1:0-4378 GCA_049581565.1 Acidimicrobiales bacterium | reverse complement strand
GTCGATGGCGATGATGGTCGCGGGCGAGAAGAGCTTCGCGCCGACGATCGCGGCAAGCCCGATCGGTCCCGCTCCGACGACGGCGACCGTGTCGCCGGGCTGGACGTGACCGTTCAGAACGCCCACTTCGAAGGCGGTCGGCAAGATGTCGGCGAGCATGAGTATCGACTCTTCCTTCACGTTGTCAGGGAATTTGTAGGTCGAGGTATCGGCGAACGGTACTCGCACCAGTTCGGCCTGCGTGCCGTCGATCAGGTGGCCGAGGATCCAGCCACCGCCGCCGATGCACTGACCGTACTGGCGATCACGGCAGAAACGGCACGTGCCGCACGCCGAGATGCACGAAACGAGCACGCGGTCGCCAACGGCGACGGTCTTTACTCCCGAGCCCACCTTCTCGACGATGCCCACCGCTTCGTGACCGAGAATGCGGCCGGGGGCAACCTCTGGCACGTCACCTTTCAAGATGTGCAGGTCCGTGCCACAGATCGTGGTGACTTCGACGCGCACGATGGCGTCGGTGTCGGCCAGCAGAACGGGGTCGGGAACATCGGTCCAGGCTTTCGATCCTGGACCCTGGTAGACAAGTGCTTTCATGGCGAACTCCTTAATGCGGCGAAATCGGGGTTCGACTCGCCGGTGACCCACTCCCTCGGTTGGATGTTTCGCGAACCGGATTAAGAGGTGTTGAGGTCACGAAGCAAGTATCGGTGCGAAGTGGGCTCGTTCGTTAGGGACAAAAGTCCCGACAACTGGTGACGTTCGCCCTTTCCTACAAAGGAATCTCGTGACTATTCGCGTGTTGATCGATTCGCCATGGGAGGCGAAGAAGTCATGACTGATCGCGTGACGGCGTACGAATTGGCGCGCGGCGTAGCGGCGGGGTGCTTCTCCGACCGTCCTCTACGTCCGTTGCCACGAACCCCGTCCCCGGTTCGTTGAAACCGCTTGATCTCGCTCGGCCGTGATGGTCGGGGGACAGGCCTCACTAGCGTGGTCGAACACCCCTACGAATGGAGGTCCCCGTGGCTACGCCGTTTCGATCCGACGTCTTTTCTTTCGCCAACGAAGTGGTCGAGCGTGACGCCGAACGCGATCCCATCTTCGCCACGAGCTCGGGGATTCCCGGCTACGACGACGAGCTGCCGGACTTCTCGCCGGACGGGACGCGGCGCCACGCCGATGCGACCCGAGCGTTCCTCGAGCACCTCTCGACGTTGCGAGCGGGCGACGACATCGACCGCGTCGCACTGTCGGTGATGCACGAGCGACTCGCGACGCGCCTCAACCTGCTCGAATCGGGTGAAGCCGAGCGCGTCTTCTCGGTCATCTCGTCGCCGCTCATCGAGATACGACAAGTCTTCGAGCTCATGGCGAATGAAAGCGACGACGATCGCGAGACCATCGCGCGGCGCTTGACGCGTGTACGCCCAGCCCTTTCGAGCTGGCGTGCCACCATCGAGGCTCTCGCCGAACGTGGAGAACTGCCCGCGAGGCGCCAGGTTGCCGGTGTCGCCGAACAGGCGTCGACGTTCGGTACCGGCGCGTTTCGGCGCATGGTCGAATCATTGGATCCCGCGCACGAGCGCGAGAGCGCACTCGCTCGCGCCGCTCGCGACGCCGACGCCGCCTGTGGCGAGTTCGCGGTCTGGATGGCGGACGTCATCGCACCCAAGTCGGGCGAGCGCGACGCCTGCGGCGCCGATCGCTATCGGGTCTGGTCGAGGAGCTGGAACGGTGCGGAGCTCGATTTCGAGGAGCTCTACGCGTGGGGCTGGGCGGACCTGAGTCGCATCAACGATCGGATGTGGGAGATCGCTCGCGACCTCGTACCCGGAGCGCAGAGCCTGAAGGAGGTCGCCGACTTTCTCGAGCACGACCCGACACGCCTCATCGAGGGGACCGACGAGCTTCTCCGCCGGCTCGTCTCGTTCACCGAGCACGCCATCGAACAGCTTGACGGCGTGCACTTTGACATCGACCCGCGAATTCGCTTCTGCGACGCGCGACTCGCGCCCGAGGGTTCGGCGGCGGCGCCCTATTACATTCCGCCGAGCGAAGATCTCTCGCGCCCCGGGACGACGTGGTTTCCGACGCTCGGAGCCACGACCTTCTCGTGGTGGGACATCCCCTCGACCTGGTATCACGAGGGCGTTCCCGGGCACCACCTGCAGTGCGCGACGTCGATCATCGAGGCCGACCGCCAAAGCCGGTTCCACCGACTCGAGGCGTGGACGAGCGGCTACGGCGAGGGTTGGGCGCTCTACGCCGAGCGACTAATGGACGAGCTCGGGTTCTTCAGTGATCTCGGCGACGAGATGGGGTTCCTTTCGAGCCAAGCGCTTCGTGCGGCCCGTGTCATGGTCGATATTGGATTGCACCTGGAACTGCCCGCACCGGCCAACCTCGGTGAGCTCGTCGGACTCGGGGACTGCTCCGGGCACGTGTGGAACGCCGACATGGCCATCGCCGTGCTCGAGCAGCGGGCCCTGCAGCCCCACGACATGTCGGTCTCCGAAGTCGACCGGTACCTCGGCCTGCCGGCACAGGCCATCTCCTACAAGGTCGGCGAACGCACCTGGATGCGCGCCCGCGAAGAGGCGAGGTCACGCCTCGGGGACGACTTCTCTCTCAAACGGTTCCACGCGTACGCACTCGCGCTCGGCCCGATGGGGCTCGACCCGCTCGAAGACGAGCTGCGTCAGTGGAACGGCAACTAGAAGTTGCCGGCCGAGACGTCCCAGAGGTGGTGGATGACGTCGTGAAGGCCGTAGCGAATCAGCGACTCGACCGTAAAGCGGCTGCCGTTCGAACGCGTGCCCGGGCGTGACCACGCGTCGGGCGTGACCGATTCGACGCGCTGGGCGAACTGGCCAAAGGCCACCAGCAGTTCCCTCCGCACGAGCGCGGGAGGCTGCTCGGCGTAGTGGTCGCGGAGAGCGGTCTCATCTTGGTCCCAGTTCGCAAAGACCGGATCATCGTGGGCGAGCATGGCGGCGAGTCGCTCGTCCATGACGCGACTGACGTCGCGAACGTGGCAGCCGTACTCGAGATCGGACCAGCGGTCCTCTCGAGCGCGCACGGATACGTCGTCACGCGTGAGCACCAGGGACCACGCGTTCGCGAGGTCGCGCAAGGTTTCGGCGAAGAGATCGGCCGGGTAGTTGGCCGGATCGAAACCACACTCGGGACACGGGCGCTCGAGCACCCACGTCCAATCCTTGGTGTCAGGCGGGAGCGCCACGTGCGACGCCTACGATTCCTCGGTTGTGTCGACCGCGCGCGTGCGTCGGCCGAGCAACCAGAGAAACGCACGCCCGACCCGGCCAAGGTCTCGGCTACGGTGTCGGGCCCGGTCGTGGTCGACGCGCGGGCCGTAGACGCCGCCACTGGTGTTAGAGAGCCCCGCCAAAGGCGGGTTGTTCGGTTCGAGACCGCGAGACACCTTGGCCAATCGACGCCTCGTCTTGCGCGGCGCGCCGCCCGCTGATCCCATGAACGGAAGTCTGGCACAGCCTCAACGGTGGTGTCAGAGAAACGAGTGTGGCATCGTGTAGCGCGCGAAAAGGTGTAGTCCAACGAATATCCAGAGGGCCCACAACAGTGCTCGGCCCGCGACGTGGGTCGCGAGTCGAGCGCCGGTTCGCTCAAGAGACGACACGCGTCGCGGATGGAGTCGCGCCATCAGTTCGACCAGCGCGCCGGCAACGAGCAGCGCCACCCACGCGATCGTCGCGTCCATCAGTGCGGTCCTCGGCGCGCGAGGTAGAGGCGCCGCAGCGCACTCGCGCCGACGGCGATCCACGCGAGAAACAGCAGGCAGCGTCCCGAGTGGTCGACCAGCAGATGATCGACGGTGGTGCTCAGGGTCGGCACACTCTTCGACTGTCCGCCGAGCGCGAGACCGCTGGCCTCGAGGGCGGCCGCGGCAACCGCGATCGTCGTCCATCCCGCGGTGCTCTGCCACGATGTGCCGGCGGCACGAGCGCGGTAGTAGTCGGCGACCGAATCGTCTAGCGAGAAGCCGCCGAGGGTGCCGTAGGAAACGAGCGCCACGAACGAGGGAATGGCGACCACGGTATAGGCGAGGGCACTGAAGGCATGCACGCCCGTCGCGAACCACGCGTATGCGACAAGGCCGAGCACAACGAGCACGGTTCCGACTCGGCGGTGAGAGTGCCTCGTCATCAATCGAGCGCTCGGTCGACTACGACGCCTGAGAGAGCAGTTCCTTCAACAGTGACTTGGTGATGATGATCGCTCCGCTCGGCGCCGTCACGCTGTCGGAGTCGTGGGTCACCGTTGCGTTGAGCCCGACGCTCGCGTCGCCGAGGGTGCCGTTCGGAGCGGTGATCGTAAACGAAGCGCCCGTCGCGGT
>JBAUSF010000334.1:0-39762 GCA_049581565.1 Acidimicrobiales bacterium | reverse complement strand
ACTCGAGGGAGCACCGCGACCGGCGCTCGGGGTCGGGCGACGCACGCCGGGTGGGGGTGGAATCGGTCGTCCGGACGCGCTCAAGGGGCGGCCGGGCGGCGGCGGGATCGGTCGACCCGACGCGCTGAGGGGCGGACGCTTCACGCCTTCGCCGTCACCCGCGCCACTGCGCTGGGTGGGACGAATGGTCGTGGGGCCGTCGGGTGAGACGCTGCGTGTCGGTGCGGGCTTCGGTGGCACGACGCGTGAGCGAACGACCTTCGCTGCGGGTGCGACGGGCGCTTCGGGTGCGGGAGCCGCGACCGTCTCGACGGGTGCCGCCGGTGGTGGCGTCACGCTCATTGGTCGCTCCGGGGCTTCAACGACCGACGCGGCTGGGGCGGGCGTCGTTACGTGGACCGACTTGGAGGCCTTGACCGCCTTCTCCGCCTTCGCGGGTTCCGCCGGCACTTCGCGACGAAGTCCGTCCGCGTCGGCGCGCCGGCGAATGCGGTCGGCCTGTGCGTCTTCGATCGACGCCGACGGGCTCGAGGCGCCGATACCTAGTTTCTGGGCGAGTGCGAGCAACTCCTTGCTCGTCAGCCCGAGCTCTTTGGAGAGCTCGTGCACTCGAATTTTCTTTGGCGCCAAAACGTTCCCTTACTTCGCGTACCCGCACATTCGGCGGGCACAGTTTCCTATTCTTTCACAACTACGGCCTTTTCCCAGTCGCGAGACCGCGCAGCGCCTCGAACTCGGACTCTCGGACGGCGGACCTTAGCGCCCGGGCCACGTGACCCGCGCACAGCCGGCTCGCGCAACTGCCGTCCTTGCACCACCACGCTCCACGGCCCGTTCCTCGCCCGAGGTACCACGAGCCCGCGGCGGTGCGGCCCGCTCGGACCAGGTCAGTGTCGTCGCGCCGTGTTCGACAGACCACACACGTACGGTGCGGCGCTATGCCTCATCCTCCGAAATCGTGTCCACGACGACCACCTCGTCGACGTTGCCCTCGGCGTCGGTGGCGACCTCGTCGATGACAACGGCCGGTCCCCCGGCGCTTTCAACGACGCGCACCGTCTCATCGACCACGACGTCGCCCTCGGTCCAGACCTCTTCGACGACCTCGTCGTTGCCCTCGTTCTCGGATCGAATGTCGATGCGCCAGCCGGTCAATCGCGCCGCGAGACGAGCGTTCTGGCCCTCTTTGCCAATGGCGAGGGAGAGCTGCTGATCGTGGACGATCACCGTGGCGATCCCCTCCTCCTCGTCGAGTCGCACCTCGCGCACGCGAGCGGGCTGCAGCGCGGACTGGATGAATTCAACGGGATCGTCGCTGTAGGGAACGACGTCGATGCGCTCGGAACGAAGCTCGTTGGTGATGTTGCGCACGCGCGATCCCCTCGCTCCGACGCACGCGCCGACCGGGTCGATCATCTGGTCGTTCGACGCGACGGCGATCTTCGAACGGTGGCCGGGCTCGCGAGCGAGGGCCTTGATTTCGACGATGCCGTTGGCGATCTCGGGCACTTCGATCTCGAACAGCTTCGCCACGAGCGCGGGGTGCGTGCGCGAGACGACTATCTGGGGACCCTTGTTGGTCTTGCGCACTTCGACGATGTAGACCTTGATGCGAGCTCCGTGTTCGTAGCGCTCGAAGGCGATCTGCTCGGCCTGGGGCAAGAGGGCCTCCACGCGGCCGAGGTCGAGCAGCGTGTAGCGGTTGTCGTTCTGCTGGACCGTACCCGAGACGATGTCGCCCTCGCGGTTCGCGAACTCTTCGTACATCTGGCGGCGCTGAATGTCGCGGATGAGCTGCATGAGCACCTGCTTCGCGGTCTGTGCGGCGATGCGTCCGAAGTCCTCGGGCGTGGCGTCCCACTCGCGCGTGACGTTGCCCTCGATATCGAGCTCGAGCCCCCACACCTTGATCTCGCCCGTTTCGGGGTTGATCTCGACTTCGGCGTCTTCGGCCGAGTCGGGACGACGCTTGTAGGCGGCGAGCAACGCGTTCGCGAGCGCGATCAGCAGCTCGCCCTCGTCGATGTTCTGATCGCGCGCGATCTGACCGAGAGCCTCGAGAAATTCGAAGTTAGCCATGTCTAGCCTTTCTTGCTCGTCGATGAGGTGTTCGCGCCCGACGGCTTCTCGGGCTTGGTCGCACCCCAGACAAAGAGGGTGCGCGCGCGTTCGATGTCGCGCTGTGACACGGTGAGCTCGCCGAGCTCACGCTCGTCGAGGGTGAGCGTCGAGTCGTCGGCCGACTTCAACGTGCCTTCAAGGCGACGGGTGGGCTCGTTCCCACGTCGTTCACGCAGCGTCACCACTTCGCCCACCGCACTCTTGAAGTGCGCGGGCGTGCGAAGCCGCCGCTCGAGCCCGGGGCTCGACACGTCGAGGGTAAAGCGTCCGGGAATAGGGTCGTTGGCGTCGAGCCACTCCGAGATGGCCCGGTTGGCAGAGGTCAGGGCCTCCAGATCGACGCCGCCGGGGCGGTTCACGACCACGTTCAGGGTCCCTGTGGAAAATTCCACGTCGTACAGGTCAAGTCCGAGCGACTCTACGAGCGGTCGCAGCGTGGTGTCCCATTCCATGACCGTCTCCTTTCGTTGTCGCGAGGCCGTACAGACAATGAAAAAGCGCGGGCCCGAGGCCCGCGCTTAAACGAGTCCAAACGTCCTGAGCGGACTGTAGACATCAATTGTAGCAGTCAGAGACCGTATTCACAACGCCGAGAGGGCGCACAAAACACCAACACTGTGGAAAAAAACTCTTTCTTGCCGGAGTGTACTACCGGTCGCTAGTACGACTTCGCCACGAGACAGATGAGCCCGCCCTCGTCCTCGTTCTCGGGCATCGAACCGTCTTGACGCTGGAGGCAGCGCACGCTCACCGACTGCGCGTTGAGCTCGGCCTCCCCCTCACCCGCGACGAGGTCCCAGGCGAGCCGTGCGAACCCATCCTTCGCAGCGTCGAGCGCGTCGGCGAGCGAGGTGACGTCCTGGGTTCGACCGTCGCGGTGCGCGATGGCTGAGGCCAAGAGGTCGGTCTGTATGCGCTCGAGGAGACCGGGCAGCTCACTCGCGAGCGCCCCGAGTCCGAGGGTCGTCTTGTCTCCCGTGTCGCGCCGTACGACCGTGACGAGGCCCTGGGCGAGGTCGCGCGGACCGACCTCGACGCGAAGCGGAATGCCCTTGATCTCCCAGTCGGTCACGCGGCGACCGAAGCTCCCGCGCCCGCGATCGACCTCGACGCGCAGGCCCGCGTCACGCAGCTCTGACGCAACGCGGTCGCAGGCGAGGTTGACCTCGCTCTCGTCGCGCACGCCGAGCACGACCACTTGGATGGGCGCCAAGTTGGGCGGCACGCGTAAGCCGTCGTCGTCGCCGTGGGCCATGATGAGACCGCCCACGAGGCGCGTGGACGCCCCCCAGGAGGTCGTGTAGCAGAGCTCCGCCTGGCCCGCTTCGCTCTGGTAGTAGATGTCAAAGGCGCGCGCGAAGTTTCGGCCAAGCTCGTGGGTGGTCACCATCTGCAGCGCCTTGCCGTCGCGCATGACGGCTTCGGCGGTCATTGAATTGATCGCGCCGGGAAATCGTTCGCTCGCCGGCTTGATGCCGATGTAGGAGGGACAGGCGAGCACGTTCACCAAGAAGTCGTTGTAGACCTCGTAGTGAATGCGTCGCGCGTACGCCGACGCGTCCTCGTAGCTCTCGTGCGCCGTGTGGCCCTCCTGCCAGAGAAACTCCGAGCTGCGAAGAAAGAGCCGCGGACGAAGCTCCCACCGCACGGCGTTGACCCACTGGTTGAGCAAGAGCGGCAGGTCGCGGTAGCTCTGGATCCACTTCGCCATGAATTCGCCGATGACCGTCTCGGAGGTCGGGCGCACAACGATTGGTTCGGCGAGGTCTTCGCCACCCGCGTGGGTCACGACCGCGAGCTCGGGACTGAAGCCCTCGACGTGGTCGGCCTCCCTGGAGAAATACTCCTGGGGGATGAAAAGCGGAAAGTACGCGTTCTTCGCGCCGGTTGCCTTGATGCGCACGTCCAGCTCCTGCTGAATGTGCTCCCAGATGGCGTACCCGTAGGGCCGGATCACCATGGTCCCGCGCACGGGCCCGTTGTCGGCCATCTCCGCCTTGGCGACCACGTCCTGGTACCAGCGGGGAAAGTCTTGAGATTGGGGGGTCAGAACGTTCTGCGACGCCACGGTGCTCCTTTTGGAATTCCGTCAAGCCTACTGAGCGCTACTCCTCGGTGTGCCGACGAATCCTCTCGATACGAGCCTGGGCGTTGTTCGCGTCGGCGCCGCGGTCGTCGAGGAGGGCGGCACGGTCGGCCTCGGCCTCTTTCTCTGCGCTCGCGTCGCGTGCGAGAAGTCGCGCGTCGATGCCTTCGTCGATGATCTTTCTCGCCTCGTCGACGAGGGCTTCGACCATCTCGTCTTCGGGCACGACGCGGATGATCTGACCTTGGATGAACAGGTGCCCGCGGTGCTTTCCCGCGGCGATGCCGAGGTCCGCGTGGCGCGCTTCTCCGGGGCCGTTCACGACACAGCCCATCACCGCAACTTGGAGCGGCACATCGAGCGCGTTGAGCGCCTCTTGGGCTTCGTTGGCGATCTTGATGACGTCGACCTCCGCCCGCCCGCAGCTCGGGCACGCGATGAGATCGAGCCCCTTTCGCTCGCGAAGTCCGAGCGACTCGAGCAGCGTCCTGCCGGCACGAGCCTCTTCGACCGGATCGGCCGTCAGCGAGTAGCGAAGCGTGTCGCCAATGCCTTCGGCGAGCAAGGTGCCGATGCCCGCCGTGCCCTTCAAGAGACCCCACGGCAGCGGACCCGCTTCGGTGACCCCGAGGTGCAGAGGGTGATCGAACGTTTCGGACGCGAGGCGGTAGGCCCCGATCATCGTCGCGACCGACGAGGCCTTCACCGAAATCTTCACGTCAGAAAAGCCCACCTCTTCGAAGTAGGCGAGCTCGATCCGCGCCGATTCGACGAGCGCTTCGGGCGTCGCGCCACCAAAGCGTTCGTAGATGTCGGGATGCAGCGAACCCGCGTTCACGCCAATACGGATCGGCACGCCACGGTCGCGCGCCTCGCTCGCGACGAGCTTGATCTCTTCTGGCTTGCGGAGGTTGCCCGGGTTGAGGCGCAGCCCGTTCACGCCCGCTTCGAGCGCGGCGAGGGCCATCTCGACGTGGAAGTGAATGTCGGCGACGATCGGCACCGGCGAGCGCGGCACGATCTGGGCGAGTCCTTCGGCGGCGGCGCGTTCGTTGCAGGTGCAGCGCACGATGTCGGCGCCGTTCGCGGCGAGCGCGTAGATCTGTTGGAGCGTCCCTTCGACGTCGGACGTCTTCGTGGTCGTCATCGACTGCACGGAGATCGGTGCGTCGCCGCCGACCTTGACCGAGCCGACGGAGATCTGTCGCGTGGGCCGCCGCGGAGTCAGTGAGGTAGCAGTTACGTCCATCTCACCAGTTTGCCGTGTTTATCGAGAGGTGACGCACTAACCGAAGGGATTGGTGATCGGGTGGGCGATGTCGAGGTAGAGCGTGCAGGCAAACAGCACCAAGAGCACCGTCATGAAGGCGTAGATGACCGGGGCGAGCTTGTTGACGTCGGCCTCGTAGCGCCGTCCCCGGCGCGAGCGAAGCCGCTCGTAGGTGGCAACGGCGACGTAGCCCCCATCGAGCGGGAGCATCGGGAGCATGTTGAGCACCCCCACGAAGACGTTCACGGCAATCAGGATGTCGATGAGCTCCATCGCCCCCGCGTTAGCGGCCTGGGTCGCGACGCGCACGACGCCGACGATGGACACCGGCCGCGACGCCTGATTCTTCGCGCTGGTTGCCGCTTTCGCGGAGGTCACTTGGTGAAAGAGGCTCGAGAACTCACCGGGCGAGAACACGTGCACGAGGGCGTGCGCCGCTTCTGCAATGATCGAGCCCACTTCGTGAAAGGCACTCGGCACGGCGGCGAGCGCCGACTCGTGCACGCTGAGCTCACCGACGTCGATGCCGATGTACCCGCCGCTGCCGAGCGTCGCTCCGGCCTCTTTGATGTCTCGTCCGCTTACGGGCGTCGCGTGCAGCGTCAGCTCGCGCCCGTTGTTCTCGACGAGCAGGGTGAGCCGCTTGCCGGCCGAGCGGTGCACGATGTTGGCGAGCTGAGTGGCGTTCTTGATCTTGGTGCCGTCAATGGCGACAATCTGCTCGCCGACCTTCAGCCCTGCGAGCTGTGCCGCGTTCTCCTTGTGACCCTGCCACTGCGAGAACGACAGCACCCCGATGTGGTTCGCCGAGGGCGTGCCGATGAAGGTGAGGGCCCCCCACGCGAGCGCAAGCGCCATGAGGCCGTGCATAAACGAACCCGCCGACGCGAAGATCACCTTCCTTGGATACGACGCCTCGCGATACGTGCGCGGTTCGATCTCGGGATCGACCGGCACGCCCCAGGTCATCCCTGGCACCTTCACGTACCCGCCGAGCAAGAGTGCGCGCACCCCGTAGCGAGTCTCCCCCCGGGTCGTTGACCAGATGACCGGACCGAAGCCCACGAAGAAATCGGTGACGAGCAGTCCGGCGCGCTTGGCGGTGATGAAGTGGCCGAACTCGTGGCCCATCACCATGACGATGATGAGAAAGATCACGAGCGGGAGGGCCCATCCGCCAACCCACGCGAGCAGCGCCACGACCGCGACGATGCCCGCGAGCAGCGCGAACGGCGATTGGCTGAGTGACGCGGGACGACTCATGACTACAGTTTGAGGCTAGCGCGAGCGCAGTTTCGTGCGACCTCATCATTCTCTAAGAGCGACGTAAGAGAGTCGAGTTGCTGACCCTCGTAGCGATCCATCGTGGCGGCCACGACCGGGACAATGTCGCACCAGTTGATCTGGTCGGCGAGAAATGCTTCGACCGCGATTTCGTTGGCGGCGCTCAGCCAGGCCGGCGCCGCACCCCCGAGACTCGCCGCTTCGTAGGCGAGCGTGATCGCGGGAAAGGCCTCGAGGTCGGGCGGCTCGAACGAGAGCTCCATCGCCATGGTGAAGTCGATCGCCCCGTAACCGTGGGGCAGTCGATCGGGCAGACCGAGGCAGTAGGCGATCGGCAGGCGCATGTCGGGCCGCGAGAGCTGGGCGAGCACCGATCCGTCGACGTACTCGACCATGGAGTGCACGATCGACTGAGGGTGGACAACGACGCCGACGCGGCCAACATCGATGCCAAAGAGGGCTGCAGCCTCGAGCACTTCGAGGCCCTTGTTCATCAGTGTCGACGAGTCGATCGTGATCTTCTGGCCCATCGTCCACGTGGGGTGGTGCAGCGCGTCCTGCTTGCGCGCGCCCTTCAGGTCGGCGATGCTCCAACCGCGAAAGGGACCGCCCGACGCGGTGAGGAGCAGGCGCTTCACGTCGGGGAAGCCGGGCTCGGCCGGCGAACTCGCGAGACACTGGTGGATGGCACAGTGTTCGGAGTCAATGGGCACGAGCTCTGCTCCGGGGGTGTCGCGCACCGTGGCGACGAGCGGAGCCGCCGCGATGAGCGACTCCTTGTTCGCGAGTGCGAGTCGCTTGCCGGCCGACAGCGCGCCGAGGGTCACCGGGAGTCCGGCAAAGCCCACGACGGCGTTCACGACGATGTCGGCTCCGCGCGCGAGCGACTCGAGCCCCTTCTCGCCGACGACGATGTCGACCCCGGGTCCGAGCAGATCGGCCAGTTCGCCGCGGTGTCGCTCGGACTTGACGGCGACCTGGCGCACGCTGAACTCGCGCGCGGTTGCCGCGAGCTCGCTCAGCTGTTCTCCACCGGCGAGCGAGATCAGTTCGAAGCGCTCGGGTTCACGGCGCAACACGCCAAGCGTCTGCACGCCGATCGAACCCGTGGCACCGAGGAGCGCCACGCTGCGGCGGTCGTGCGACATCGCTAGCTCAGTTTGAGTACGTGCAGGAGGTAGTACATCGTGGGCAGGGCGAAGAGGAGCCCGTCGATGCGGTCGAGCAGTCCTCCGTGACCGGGCAGGATCCTGCCGAAGTCCTTCATCCCGAGCGTGCGCTTCACCATTGACTCGAACAGGTCACCGAGGGGAACGACGATCGAGAGCGCCACCGCCGCTTCGAGACCGTGCCGGAGCGTCCACGGACTCACCAGCGGCAAGATGACCGCCCCGGCGGCGAGCGTGACGAGCGTCCCGCCGACCGTGCCCGCAATCGTCTTGTTCGGCGAGAGCGTCACGTTGAGTGGTCGGTGTCCGAACCAGCGCCCGGCGAACAACGCGCCCACGTCGTTGCAGATCGTGAGCGCCACCGCACCGAAGAGAAAGGCGAGGCCGTTTCGGTTGGGATAGGTATGGGGCGCCAGCATGAGGATGCCGTAGGAACCGAGCACGCCAACCCACACGTAGACGAAGATCGTCGCGCCGAGTCCGTCGAGGACGTCGATCTTCTGCTCGGCGTTCACGTACCAAATGAAACCGAAGATCACGAGCAGCACGGTGACGGCGCCCACGACGACGAGTCCCTTGTTGTAGACGGCGACGCCGAGCGTCAGGACCGCGACGATGCCGAGAATCGTCGCCGGATGCGCACCGACCGAGCGAAAGCCCGCATAGGCCTCGGCGCTCGCGAGCGCGAGGGCGACGAGGATGAGCACCGTCAGCGGCAGCGGGCCGGCGAGAAAAATCCCAAAGACGACGATCGCGAGCAAGACTCCCGTGAGCGTCGCGGCCGAGACGTTGCTCGTCGGGCTCTGGCGCACGGCGCGTCCGGCGAGGGGGTTCGACGAGATGCGCTGGCGGGTGCGCTGGCGCACCGGCTCTGGTCGGGGCGCCTCTTCGACTGGCTCTTCGTCGGCCTTCTCCTCGATGTCGATGAGGAACTCCCACGGTCGCGCGTCGTCGGTCTTCTCGCCGCCCGCCAAGATCGACGCGTCGAACTGTTCTTCGTGGGCGACCCAGTCGGCTTCACCCTCACGCCACGCGGGACCCGGCACCGCAGCCCAGGGGTCGTCGCTCTTGGCGGCTTCGCGCGCAACGACGATGGGCACCTGACCCGTCGGCGCGTCGGTCCAGTGCGGCAGCAGCGTGTCCGGGTCGACCTCGGGCGCGTCGCCCGCGAGGTCGGCCGCCATCTCGGCGCCCGTGATCGTGACGCGGGAGTCACTCGAACTCACTACCGGAAACTGCCCGGTCGACTCGTCGGGCGTCAGCCCGTCGTCATCAGACTTCAAGAAGTTCCTGCTCCTTGTGCGCGAGCAGCGCGTCGACCACGGCCACTTCGTCTTGGGTCATCTTGTCGAGGACCTTCTCGAGCCGCTCGATCTCGTCGCTCGACAGTCCTTCGTCCTTTTCGAGCGTTTCGAGCTCTTGACGAGCGTGGCGGCGCACGCCGCGCAGTGCGACGCGACCCTCTTCCGCCTTCACCTTCACCATCTTCACGAAGGACTTGCGGCGTTCCTCGGTGAGGGCGGGAAAGCCGAGGCGAATCACTTGTCCGTCGTTCGACGGGGTGAGGCCGAGGTCGGCGTTGGAGATCGCCTTTTCGATGGCCGGAATCGAACCCTTGTCAAAGGGTGACACGACGAGCAGACGCGGTTCGGGAACCGAGAAGTTCGCGAGCTGCTTGAGCGCCGTCTCGGTGCCGTAGTAGTCAACGAGCAGGCCCTCGACCAGCGTGGACGTGGCCCGGCCGGTGCGCACCGCCGCGAACTCGCTCTTCACGTGCTCAACTGCCCGGTGCATGCGCTCGCGCGTGTCTTCCATCACCAGATCGACCAGTTCGTTCGCCATTACTTCACCAGCGTACCGACGGGGCGACCGTCGAGGGCGCGGCCCAGGTTTCCGTCGGCCATCAGGTCAAAAACTCGCAGCGGCAGATTGTTGTCTTTGCAGAACGTGATTGCCGTCATATCCATGACGCGCAGGTTGCGCGCAATGACCTCGTCAAAGGAGATCTCGTCGAACTTGACGGCGTTCGGATCGACGTGGGGGTCTTCGGAGTACACGCCGTCGACGCCGCTGTGGGTGCCCTTGAGGACTATCTCGGCTTCGATCTCGGCGGCCCGTTGGGCCGCGGGCGTGTCGGTCGTGAAATAGGGATTGCCCATGCCAGCGGCGAAGATCACGACCCGACCCTTTTCGAGGTGGCGCACAGCCCGGCGGCGAATGTAGGGCTCGGCGACCTGGTCCATGTTGATAGCCGACATGACGCGCGTCGCGCGCCCGTGGTTCTCGATGGCGTCTTGCAGGGCGAGCGCGTTGATCACGGTGCCGAGCATGCCCATGAGGTCGGAGTTCGCTCGATTCATTCCCGCCATCGCGCCCGTCGCGCCGCGCCAGATGTTGCCGCCACCGACGACGACCGCGAGCTCGAGCCCGTCTCGATCCATGGCGGCTGCGATCTCGCGCGCGAGAAAATCAACGGTGGAGGCATCGATGGTTTCATCGCTCGCCGCCGATGCCAGCGCTTCGCCCGACAGCTTCAAGACCACTCGACGCACGACGATGTCCTATCCCCCGATGACTACTTGAGCGTACGCGCTGATCGTCGCACCCTTCAAGAACTGTTGCACCGTCTCTTTTTCGTCCTTCACGTAGGGCTGCTCCAACAGGACCCGCTCCTTGAACCAGCCGTTCAAGCGCCCCTCGATGATCTTGGGCATGGCCGCTTCGGGCTTGCCCTCGTTGCGCGTGATCTCCTCGACGGTCTTGCGCTCGGCGTCGATCTCTGCCTGGGGCACGTCCTCGCGCTTCAAGTAGAGGGGCTTATTGAATGCGATGTGCAGCAAGATCTCGTGGGCGACCTCTTCGCTCGCATCCTTCAGCACCACGATGGCGGCGTTGACGCCCCGGCCCGCCTGAAGGTGGAGGTAGGTATCGATGACCTCGTCGGGACCGGCCTCGAGGCGGTAGACGCGTCCGATCGAGATGTTCTCCTTCAAGGTCGTGAGCATCTGGTCGATGTTCTCCTTGAAGTGCACGATCGACTGGTCACCGTCGGCCACGACGCGCGCCGCGATCTCGTCAGCCAGCGCCACGAACTCTTGAGACTTCGCGACGAAGTCGGTCTCGCAGCGCAGCTCGACGATGGCGGCGACGTTGCCGTCGCGAACCACGGCGACGGCGCCCTCGCTCGCCTCGCGGTGGGCGCGCTTCGCGGCGGAGGCGAGGCCCTGGACCCGCAGCCACTGGATGGCCGCTTCCATGTCGCCGTTGTTCGCCTCGAGCGCCCTCTTTGCATCCATCATCCCGACGCCGGTCGCTTGGCGCAGGTTCTGTACGTCCTTAGCGGTGAATGACACCTTGGTCTCCTCTTGAATCGTGTGTTAGGCGCTCGCCGTGGCGGTCTCGGCGCTCGCCGTGGCGGTCTCGGCGCTCGCGATCGCGGACGCGTTCGCAGTCGCGGATGCGTTCGCTTGCACGGCGGGGCGGTTCTGGCGGATGTAGCGACCTTCGGTGACGGCGTCGGCGATCAGACGACAGAGCAGCGCACCCGCGCGGATCGCGTCGTCGTTGCCGGGGATCACGTAGTCAATGACGTCGGGGTCGCAGTTCGTGTCCACGACGGCGACGACGGGCAGGCCGAGCTTGCGAGCCTCGGTCACGGCGATGTGCTCCTTCTTCGTGTCGATGACGAAGATCGCGTCAGGCACGCGGTCGAGGTTCGCGATGCCGCTCAGGTTACGGTCGAGCTTCTCGAGCTCGCGAGAGTGGCGCAGCGCCTCACGTTTGGGCATGTTGGCAAAGTCGCCCGCGCGCTCCATGGCGCGCAGCTCGATCAGTCGCTTCACGCGGCCGGCGACCGTCGAGAAGTTGGTGAGCATCCCGCCGAGCCAACGCTGGTTGACAAAGGGCATGCCGCAGGCTTGCGCGTAGTCGGCGATAGGGCCCTGGGTCTGCTTCTTCGTGCCGACGAACAAGATGACGCCGCCGCCCGCGACGAGGTCGCGCACGTAGGCGTAGCTCGCCTCGATGCCCGAGAGGGTCTTGCGCAGGTCGATGAGGTAGATGCCGTTTCGCTCGCCCAGGATGAAACGACGCATCTTGGGGTTCCAACGCCGGGTCTGGTGCCCGAAGTGCACGCCCGAATCCAACAGTTCTTGCAAGGTGACGAGTGCCACGATCTGGTTTTTCCTTCCGTAAGGTTGCTTCAACCCCGTGGAGCACCGCGAACGGCGACCATACGAAACCACGGGGACGACTCACTGCCCGCCCACTCTGAGAGAGCCTGACCATTGTAGTGCGCGGCGCAGGAGACTACTGCGGGCGAAACGACGAGTCGTTCAACTCGCGTTGCACTGGGACAGACGACACGCGCATCCCATCCGTCAGCGTCGCGGTTCTCGCGAAGCCGAATGGGCCCGACGAACACGAGCAGCGTTCGCCGCTCGCTGATATTCTCCCAGGCTACGGCCCGCGGACAGCTCGACGACGAGCGGAACCAGGCTGGCACGACCAACGAAAGGTCAGGCCCATGAGCATTCTCGGACATCGAGTATTGCGCCGCGAGGACCCCAAGTTCCTCACGGTCGGTGGGACGTACGTGGCCGACCTCGCGCTTGCCGGCTCGGTGCACCTCACCTTCGTTCGATCGTCCATGGCGCACGCGAAGATCGTCTCGTTTGACGCGGAAGCGGCGAAAGCGATGCCCGGCGTCATTGCGGTCTACACCAACGAAGACCTCGGGCTCGCCAAGCTGCCCACGATCATGGGCATGACGAACGAGGCCATGGTGCCAACCGTGCTCGCCTCGGGCACCGTTCGCTACGTGGGCGAGCCGATCGCCGCCATCGTCGCGGAGTCTCGAACGATCGCCGCCGACGCGCTCGAACACGTCGTCGTGGTGTATGAACCGTTGCCGGTGGTCATCGATCCGATTGCGGCGCGAAGGGACGAGCACCTCCTCTTTCCCGACGCGGGAACCAACGTCGCCTTCGCGCTCGACTTCGGTCGCGACGACTCGCTCTTTGACGACTGTGACGTCACTGTCGAGGCCGACATCATCAACCAGCGCGTCGCACCGTGTCCGATGGAAGTGCGTTCGGCCGCCGGTTATCTCGGCAAGGACGGTCGTCTCGAGTTCTATTCGGCAACCCAAGCGCCTCACGCGGTGCGCGACACCCTCGCCAGCATGCTCAACATCGAGCCCGACATGGTCCACGTCATCGCGCCCGACGTCGGCGGGGGCTTCGGCGCCAAGGCCTCGGTGTACCCCGAAGATATCGTCGTGGGCTGGTGCGCCCAGCGTCTCGGTCGGCCGGTGCGTTGGACCGAGACGCGCTCTGAGAGCATGCTCGGTCTCGGTCACGGCCGCGCTCAGATTCAGCACGTGAAGATCGGTGGCACCCGTGAGGGCCAGATCCTCGCCTATCGTCTCGAAGTCCTCCAAGACAGCGGTGCCTACCCCGGCTTTGGCGCGGTCCTGCCGTTCATGACCCGCGTGATGGTGACCGGTCCCTACGACATCAAGAAAGCCGAATGCCAGAGCGTCTCGGTCGTCACGAATTCAACACCAACCACCGCCTACCGCGGCGCGGGTCGGCCCGAAGCGACGGCCGCACTCGAACGCTCGATGGACCTCTTTGCTCGCGAGATCACGATGGACCCGGCAGAACTCCGCCGTCGCAACCTGATAGCCAAGGACAACTTCCCCTACACCACGCCCGTGGACACGGTCTACGACGTTGGTGACTACACGCGCTCCCTCGACCTCGCCCTCGAAATCGCCGGGTACGAAGAGCTTCGCGCCGAGCAGTCACGTCGACGAGACGCGGACGCCCTTCGCCAACTCGGTATTGGACTGTCGAGTTACGTGGAGATCACCAACGGTCTGCCCGGCGGTGAGTTCGGAGCCGTCGAGGTGCGCCCCGATGGCAAAGTCATCGTTCGCACCGGCACCTCGCCTCACGGCCAGGGGCACGTGACGGCGTGGTCAATGCTGGTCGCCGAGCAGCTCGGCGTGTCGATGGATGATATCGAGGTCATCCACGGTGACACCGACGTGGTGCCCCGGGGTGAGGGCACCATGGGTTCGCGATCGCTGCAGGCCGGTGGCGCCGCCGTCAACCAGGCAGCCGTCGACGTCGTCGAGAAGGCGAGGGGCCTCGCCGCCGACCTCCTCGAGGCGGACCGCAGCGACGTCGTGCTCGATAAGTCCAAGGGACGCTTTCACGTCGTAGGCACCCCGGCGATCGCCCACAGCTGGGCCGAGCTAGCCCGGGTTGCCCCGACGCGAATCGGCGCTGCGCTCTTTGCAGAAGTAGACCTCGCGTCGCCCGGGCCGACGTTTCCTTTTGGCACGCACATCTCGGTGGTCGAAGTCGACACCGAGACCGGCAAGGTCACGCTGGTACGTCACGTGGCCGTGGACGACGCCGGGCGAATCCTCAATCCCCTCTTGGCCGAGGGTCAAGTGCACGGCGGTGTCGCCCAAGGGGTAGCCCAAGCGCTGCTCGAAGAGATGGTCTACGACGGCGAGGGCAATCCGCTCACGTCCACCTTGGCCGACTACTCCTTCATCTCAGCGGCCGAACTCCCGAGCTTTGAAACACGCTTCACCGAAACCGCGACGCCACTCAACGCGCTGGGCGCAAAAGGCATCGGTGAGTCCGGGACCATCGGTTCGACACCGGCCCTGCACAACGCCGTCTGCGACGCGCTCGCGCACCTTGGCGTGCGGCACGTCGACATGCCCACGACCCCGTATCGAGTGTGGAGCGCTCTGCGCGAGGCAGCCGCCGTGAGTACCGAGTCGAAGGGACGCTGACATGCGGGTGACCATCACCGTCAACGGAGACGCCGAGACCCACGAGGTGGAGGATCGAATGTTGCTCGTGCACTTCCTTCGCGACGTCGTTGGTGTCACGGCGACCAACGTCGGTTGTGACACGACGTCGTGTGGCGCCTGCACCGTGCTGGTGGACGGCCAGTCGGTGAAGTCCTGCACCGTGCTCGCAGCACAAGCCGACGGAAGCGACGTGACGACCATCGAGGGGCTCGCCGATTTGGACGGTCCTATGCATCCGGTCCAGCAGGCATTTCAGGAATGCCACGGACTCCAATGCGGCTACTGCACGCCAGGGATGGTGATGGCCATCACCTCACTGCTCAACGAGATCGAGAACCCTTCCGAAGACGACATTCGCCGCGGCCTCGAGGGCAACCTCTGTCGCTGTACCGGGTATCACAACATCGTGGCGGCCGCCCTTGCCGCCAGCGCCGCGATGGAGCGTCGCTCGTGATTCCCGCTCCGTTCGAGTACGCGCGTGTCCGTTCAGTGGATGAGGCGCTGACCCTGCTCGCTGAACACGACGGCGACGCCAAGCTGCTCGCCGGTGGCCACTCGCTCCTGCCCCTCATGAAGCTGCGGCTCGCGACGCCGACCCTCCTCATCGATATTGCCCGGCTGAAGGAACTCAGCTACGTGAGAGAAGAGGACGGGCACGTGGCCATCGGTGCCCTCACCCGGCACCACGACGTCGCCACGAGCCCCGTCGCCAACGCCCACGCGGAGCTGCTCGCCCACGTCGCTGGTCAGATCGGCGACCCGCAGGTCCGACATCGTGGCACCATCGGTGGTTCGATCGCTCACGGCGATCCGGCTTCCGATCTCCCCGCGGCGCTCTTGGCCCTCGGAGGAAGCGTGGTCGTCGAGGGTCGAAGCGGCCGACGCGAAGTGAACGCCACGGACTTTCATCTGAGCTTCTTCGAGACCGCCTTGGCCCCCGACGAAGTGCTCATCGAAGTGAGGGTTCCGCGATCGTCGACCGATGGATGGGGGTTTGAGAAGCTCACCAAGCGCGCTCAGGACTGGGCCATCGTCGGCGCTGTCGCGACGCGTCA
Organism: Acidimicrobiales bacterium; assembly: GCA_049581565.1. Classification (GTDB taxonomy): domain Bacteria; phylum Actinomycetota; class Acidimicrobiia; order Acidimicrobiales; family RAAP-2; genus RAAP-2. Next base: position 23,939 of record JBAUSF010000334.1, on the reverse strand, counting down.
CGACGACGGCGTCGGCGTGGGCCTCATCAACATGGGACCGGTGCCGCTGCGCGCCCACGTCGTCGAAGCTGCGCTCGCCGCGGGAGCGAGCGCCCGAGACGCCGCCGAGTTGGCGGACGCGAATACGGACCCGGCCTCTGATTTCAACGCATCCGCCGAGTACCGCCGCCACCTGGCGCGCGTGCTCGTACGGCGTGCACTCGAAAAGGCTGGCGTCCAATAGTCACTTCGCCCGACGCCGTGGCCTCGCCCGAGCAGATGTCTGACGTGTTGGCCGAGTACGGCTACTTGGCCGACGACGCACTCGCGACCTCGTTGTTTCTCGCGCTCCGCATGGGTCGACCGCTGTTCCTCGAGGGAGAAGCCGGTGCGGGCAAGACCGAGGTGGCGATCGTGCTCGCTCGATGGACCGGTGGGGAGCTCGTGCGGCTGCAGTGCTACGACGGCATCGACGTCTCCCAGGCCGTGTACGAATGGGACTACGCGCGTCAGCTGCTGCACCTGCGCGCGCTCGAATCGTCCGAAGCCGCACCTCGAGAGCCTTCTGACGTTGAACACTCGCTCTACTCCGAGGAGTACCTGGTTCGACGGCCCCTGTTGCGCGCCATCGCCGCCACCAACAACGAGGGTCCCGTGCCGGTGCTTCTCATCGACGAGATCGACCGCGCCGATGACGAGTTCGAGGCGTATCTACTCGAGATCCTCTCTGACTTCTCGGTGACGGTCCCGGAGCTTCGAACCTTTCGGGCCGAGCGACCGCCCATCGTGATCGTGACGTCCAACCGAACACGCGACGTCCACGACGCGCTCAAGCGCCGCTGCCTCTACCACTGGGTCGACCATCCAAGTTTCGAGCGAGAGGTCGCCATCGTGCGTCTGCGAGTGCCCGGAGCGACGGAGTCCCTGGCGCGCGAGGTCGCCGCCGTCACGACGGAGCTTCGCCAGCGCGGACTCTACAAACCTCCCGGCGTCGCCGAGTCGATTGACTGGGCTCAGGCCCTCAGCGTTCTCGGCTCGACGCACCTGGACGAGCGGACGGTCGAGCGGACACTGGGCACCGTGATCAAGTACCGCGAAGACGCCGAGCGCGTGCGCGCCGGAGGACTTGCGGGATTGGTGAGCGACGCCTTGAGGTCGATCGCGTGACGTCGCCCGCGAGCGACCTCGCCGCCATCGCGACCGGGTTTTCACGTTCGCTGCGTCGAGCCGGGCTCGACGCCCCACCGAGTGCGACGCTCGACTTCGCAGAAGCCCTCTCGATACTCGGTACGAGCAATCCCGCCCACGTCTTCTGGGCCGGGCGAGCGTGCTTCTGCCAGAACCCCGAAGACGCGGAGCCCTACGCCGTCACGTTCTACGCCTACTTCGGCCGGAGTCTGGAGCGCTTTCCGGGAGGACGCCTCACGACCGTTCCCCCTTCGCTCGCAGAACGTAGTCGGCCGGTACCCGAAGCCGGACCGTCCAACGCCGTTGGCGACGACCCCGAATCCGACCACCAACCGCGGTATGAGGAACCGTTGCCCGTCGCCTACAGCGCGATCGAAGTCTTGCGCGCAAAGGACTTCGCCGCGTGCAGCGATGATGAGCTCGACGAGGCGCTACGGCTGATCACGAAACTCCGCCGAGCCTCACCCACGCGTCCGGGCCGTCGGCTACGGCCGTCTCGCTCGTCGCGCCAGGGGCGAATCGATGTTCGACGCACGTCACGAGGAGCACTCAGCACGGGAGGTGAGCTAACGCGACTTGCCCGCAGTGAGCGTCAGGAGCGTCCCCGACGGGTGGTGCTCCTCCTTGACGTCTCGGGTTCGATGCGGCCCTACGCCCGCGCGATGTTGCGCTTTGCGCACGCGGCGGTGCTTTCGCACCGCCAGGTCGAGGCCTTCACGTTGGGGACGCGCTGCACCCGAGTGACCAGAGAGCTCTCCTGGCGGGACCCCGACGCCGCACTGCGCCGAGCGGTGGCGGCGGCGGCGGACCTCGACGGCGGTACGCGCCTGGGTGACTGCTTGGACGAGTTCAACGAGACCTGGGGCGCGGGGGGTCTCGCGCGCGGCGCACTCGTCGTGATCAATTCCGATGGGTGGGACCGTGGCGACCCCGAGGTCCTCGCCACGGCCATGGCCCGCCTCTCGCGCGTCGCTCATCGAATCGTCTGGGTCAATCCATTGAAGGTCACCGAGGACTATGAGCCACTGGTGCGCGGCATGGCTGCGGCACTGCCCTTTACCGACGAATTTTTGTCGGGACATTCCCTGGGGGCGCTCGACGAGTTGGCGGAGGTCTTGGCACGATGAGGGAGATCTTTCCGATCGTTGACGGCTGGCTCGCAAGCGGCAAGCGCGTGGTCCTGGCTCGCGTCGTAGACGTCGAGGACTCTGGTCCGCGCGAGCCCGGAGCGACGATGGCCGTGAGCGAAGACGGCGAGGTCGTCGGATCCGTCTCGGGGGGATGCGTCGAGGGGGCGATAGTCACCGAAGCCATGGACGTACACGCGTCGGGGGAACCGAAGAGGTGCGTCTTTGGCTACTCCGACGACCAGGCCTTCGCGGTCGGTCTGACCTGCGGGGGAACCGTCCACGTGCTCGTGGAGCCGCTCGAGCCATGAAGCGCGAACTCTACGATGAACTGCACCGGCTCCTCGACGCGGGCACTCCGACGGTCCTCGCCACCGTCACGCGAACGAGCGCCGACACCGACACGGCCACACGGGTCGGCGACGAGCTGTTGGCACGGACCGACGGACCGGTGCTCGGCACCCTGGGAGAACCCGAGTTGGATCGCGTGGTCGCGCGCGACGCGCTGGCCGCACTGGAGCGCGGCCGGACCGCGGTTCGCCACTACGGACCACGCGGCGAGGCGAGACGAGACGAAGTTGAAGTCTTTCTCGAGTCGTTCGTCGCGCCCGCGCGACTCATCATCTTTGGAGCCGTCGACTTCTCGCGAGCCCTTGTCGAGGTCGCCAAGGTCTTGGGCTTTTACGTCACCGTCTGCGATGCGCGGCCCGTCTTTGCGACGATGGTTCGATTCCCTCTCGCCGATGAAGTGGTGGTGGACTGGCCCGAACGCTATCTCGAGCGCGTGGGCTCGTCGCTCGGTCCGCGCGACGCCGTCTGCGTGCTGACCCACGATGCCAAGTTCGACGATCCCGCCGTCCTCGGTGCGCTCGCCACCAACGTTGGCTACCTCGGAGCAATGGGCTCGCGTCGCACCCACCAACAGCGTTGGGACCGACTGCTCGAGGCGGGAGCGACCGAAGCAGAACTACGTGAACGCCTGATGAGTCCGATCGGACTTGACGTAGGCGCTCGAACGCCCGAGGAGACCGCCGTATCGATCTGCGCCGAGATCATCGCCGTGCGAAGCGGACGTGCGGCGCATGCGATGTCGCCGCTGCGGGACGGTTCAGGGCCAATCCATTAGGCGTCGTGGCGCCCTCGCGCAGCGTCTCGGTATGCTCGGCCAATGTCTGAGGCCACCGTCATGATTGCCACGGGGCGCGGGCCGGGATCCAGCACCAACGATCCCGCCGCGTCGCTCGGAGCGACGCTACGGGTTCTCGTTGCGGGAATGCCCGTCTTCGGCAGGAGCAGAGTGTGGAACTGACCAACGAATTCGAAGTCGCCGTTCCCGTCGACGTGGCGTGGAACGTCTTGACGGATTTGGAGCGCATTGCGCCGTGCCTGCCCGGGGCGCAGCTGCGCGAAGTCGAAGGGGACGAATACCGTGGCGTCGTCAAGATCAAAGTCGGCCCGATCACCACGTCGTACGACGGCGCAATTCACGTGCTCGAACGCGACGAATCCGCGCACCGCGTCACACTGAGGGCCAAGGGGCGCGAAACGCGCGGACAGGGCAACGTCAGCGTCCAATTCTGCGCGGTCATGTCACCCTCAGAGGTCGGCACCAAGGTCGTCGTCACGACGGATCTCGCGATCACCGGCAAGGTCGCCCAGTTCGGGCGCGGCGTGCTCGCTGATGTGTCGGCCAAGTTGCTCGACCAGTTCGTCGCCAATCTCGAGTCGTCGGTACTGGCGCCGGTCGACACCGACGCTGACCCCGAGCGGGATGCGAGCGAGTCCGAGGTGACAGCGATCCCCTCCGACGATCACGAGGTCCCTCCGAACGAGGACGGCTCGCCCGGCGAGATTCGCCGCATCGACTCGGTTCCCGCGGAGCCCGTAGACCTCGTAAAGTTCGCGGGATCGTCACTCGCCCGGCGACTCATGAAGCCTGCGATCATCTCCGTCGCTCTGATGGCTGTCGCGATACGGGTCGCTCGCCGCCGTCGTCGCTAGCCCCGCGGGTGCGTCTTTTGGTACACGTTCGCGAGCCTCGACTTCGAGACGTGCGTGTAGATCTGGGTCGTCGTCAAGTCCTCATGTCCGAGCAGCTCTTGGACGATGCGGAGGTCCGCGCCCCCTTCGACGAGGTGGGTCGCGTAGGTGTGGCGAAGGGCGTGGGGATTGACGTGACCGAGCTCGACCCGCCGGTCGAGGATGCGCCGCACGTCGCGCGGCCCGAGCCGGTGGGCGCGGCGGTTGAAGAAGAGCGCCTCTTTGGGCGAGTAGGGCGCCATCACATCCTCGCGCGCGTCGTCGATCCACGAGCGCAGCGACTCCATGCCCTTTCGGTGCAGCGGCACCATGCGCTCCTTGCGGCCCTTGCCGAGCACGAGCAGCAGGCCCCCTCGAAAGTCCACGCTGGCGACATCGAGTCCGCAGAGCTCCGAGACCCGCAGGCCCGCTCCGTAGAGGACCTCACAGACTGCACGATCGAGGATCGCCCACTCGTCGTCGCCCCAGTCTTCGTCGAGCAGCGTGTCGAGCTGCTCGCGAACGACGATCTTCGGCAGCTTCTTGTCGGGACGCGGCGCGAGCAGTCGCGCGGCGGGGCTGAGCTCGATATCCCCGCGCTCGACGAGCCAGGCGAAGTAGCCGCGCAGTGAGGCGCGCCGTCTGATGATCGAGGTGCGCGCGTCGCCCCGGTTGGTCATGTGGACGAGATAGTCGCGCAGATCCTTTTTCGTAACCCTCGCGGGGCCGTCCAGGCCGCGCTCGCTCGCCCAACGCACGAACAGCTCGGTGTCGCTCACGTAGGCGCGCTGGGTCGCGTTCGCCCGATCGGCCGCGCGCAAGGTCTGCGCGTAGTCCGAAAGGCGCCACCGCGGCGCGGCGCGCTCGCCCTCATCCAAAGCCGACACGCGTCAAGGCTACCGATCCCTACGCACAAAGCGGGGCTTACTAAGGTTGCTGATGATTCCAAAGGAGTTGGGATGCCCCGTATCTTGATTGTGGAAGACGACGACCACATTCGCACTGCCCTACGGCTCATGTTCGAAGGCGAGGGCTTCGAGGTAGACGACGCCCCCACGGGCGAACTCGGCGTCGCGCTCTTTTCGCGCATGACCTCCGACGTGGCGATCGTGGACGTCATGCTGCCCGGCATGACCGGTTTTCAGACCTGCGAGGCCATCCGCTCGACGAGTGACGTGCCGATCGTGATCGTGTCGGCGAGAGACGAGACGGCCGACGTTGTCCTCGGGCTCGAATCGGGCGCCGACGACTACGTCACGAAGCCCTTCGTCCCCGAAGAGCTCCTCGCGCGGGTGCGCGCCCACCTGCGCCGTCGGCCGGACAAGAGCACCAACGCCTTCCAGCTTGGCGAGCTGCGCGTCATTCCCGACGAGGGCGTTGTACGCCACCGCGACGGCACCGAGCTGCACCTCACCTCCACCGAGTTCCGTCTCCTCACCGACCTCGCCGCCGCGAACGGCCGGGTGCTCTCGCGAGAGGATCTGCTCGAACACGTGTGGGGCTACGACTACTTCGGCGACAGCCGTCTCGTCGACGTGCACATTCGCCGACTGCGCATGAAGATCGAGCCCGATCCCGCGAGCCCCGCCTATCTCGTCACAGTCCGCGGAACGGGCTACAAGTTGGTCATCTAATGCGCCAACGGAGTCTTCGACTTCGTCTCCTGATCACCTTCGGCCTCGGCGCGCTGATCCTTTCGGGCCTGTTCGCGGTCCTCACCTACGAAGGCGTGCACGGCGAGCTCGTCAACGATCTCCAGCACACCGACCTGCACGAAAGCTACGAGAACGCCGAGCTCGTGCGCAGCACCCTCTACACCGCCCCGGCCAACCTCGGCAGCCTCTTGAACTCGATCGAGCACGCCACCGGCTCGGGCGTGCTCATCCAGACCCACAACCAGTGGCTCTCGCGGAGCAAGAACACCTCGACGAACGACGTCCCGCTCGCGACGGTCGCCAAAGTGAGCATTGGTGAGCCGATCACCCAGATCCTCGACGTCAAGGGTCACCTCCTCTACGTGGTGGGCCTACCCATCCCGTCGGTGGAGACCCAGTTCTTTGAAGTCTTCCCGCTCAACCCGCTCGAGCACTCCTTGCACACGCTGATGCTGGTCCTCATCCTGGGTGCGCTCGCCACGTCGCTGATCGGCATCAGCGGCGGCCTCTGGGTCGCCCGGCGGACCGTGCGGCCCCTCGAGCGCGTGTCCCAAGCCGCCGGCTCCATCGCCGAGGGCAACCTGTCGACACGGCTCCAGGTGACCCGCGCCGACCGCGAGGTACAACAGCTCACCGAATCGTTCAACGAAATGGTCAGTCAGCTCGTCGAACGCCTCGAGCGCGACGCGCGCTTTGCGAGCGACGTCAGCCACGAGCTGCGCAGCCCCCTCACCACGCTCGCGACGACCGCCTCGGTGCTCCAGGCGCACCGCGAGGAGCTCTCCCCCGCGGGTCAGGAGAGCCTCGATCTCCTGACGGCGGACCTCTCGATCTTCCAGTCGCTCGTCGAAGACCTGCTCGAGATGGCTCGCGGGGACGCCGGGGCCGTGCCGCTCGTCATCGAAACCGTGGCGGCCGTTGAGCTCGTGCGCCAGTCGGTTCGTTCGGCCGTTCGCCGCCACGGCCTCGATGAGCCGCTGATCGAGATCGCGGCTGCGGTCGAAGAGCCCCTCGTCTCGGTCGATCGACGCCGCTTCGAGCGCGTGATCGCGAACATCATCGACAACGCCCGGTACTACGCGGGCGGGCTCGCCGCGGTGCGCCTCGATGTCGAGGGGGGTCAGTTCGTGATTGATCTCGACGACGCCGGTCCGGGCGTACCCGTCGAGGAGCGAGACGCCGTCTTCGAGCGCTTCTTTCGCGGACGGGCCGCACACGACCGGGGCATCGCTCGCGGCACCGGGCTCGGGCTCGCGCTCGTTCGCGATCACGTCCTCGCAATCGGCGGCACGATCCGCGTGCTCGAGAGCCCCGAAGGTGGCGCACGATTTCAGATCCTGCTCCCCCTCGTCGAGGAGGTCGCCCCGTGAAGCGCTGGATGGCTGCAGCCGCCATAGCGCTGAGTGCCGCTTGCCTGTCGAGCTGCACGCTCGTGGCGACGAACACGTCGCCCGTTCGGATTACCTCGCTCATTCCCTTCGGGATCCTTAGCAAGACGATTCCCGGCACGAACGGCGCGAGGGTCTTCTTCAAGACCCAGCCGGTCTACTTCGTCGACGCGACGAACAACCTGACGCCGTCGAGCCGCATCGTGCCCTCTCCGCCCGCCCTCGCGACGATCATCCAACAGCTCCTGCTCGGACCAACGGCCATCGAGCGCGCGGCTGGCTACACCTCGGATCTTCCAAAGTCGCTCGTGCTGCTCACGGCGACGGTCCACGGCGAGATCGGGTACGTCAACTTCGCGACGTCGCTCAGCACGATGCCGCGCGAAAAGCAGATCCTCGCGGTCGGACAGCTCGTGCTGAGCGCGTACGACGTCGGCGCGACCCAAGGCATCGTCATCAGAGTCGCGGGCGTCAATCAGCACCTGTGGACACCCGCGGGTACACGCACGACGTTCGCCACGCCGCGCAGCTTCGCGCGCCTGCTCAGCTAGCTACTCAGAACCACCGATAGCGACGGGTTAAACGTTCGCGCATCCACGGAAAATGCCTCCTGCGAAGGGAAAATGGATCTGTCCAAAGAACCATTTCCTAAAACACAGGAGGCATTCCAAAGATGAGTTTACGTCTTGATACCACGTCGAAGGTGATTACCGCTTACGCCGGCGCTGCGTTGCTGCGCGAGACCGCTCGAGCAGTTGGTCTCGACACCTCCGTGTCGCAGCATGTGCACTTGAAGGACCGCGCGCGCGGACTGAGCGAGGCGCAGTTTGTCGTGTCGATGGCCGAATCGATCGCGCTCGGGGCGCGCTGTCTCGACGACCTCGCCATCGCGCGCGGCGATCTCGCCCAGCGCGAACTACGTGGCTTCGCCGTGCCCGCGCCCCAGACCGCGGGAACGTGGCTGCGTCGGTTCAACCTCGGTCACCTCCGCCAACTCGATAAGGCGCTCGAGTCCGTGCACCGGCGCGCGTTTAGCGCAATGGGCCTCTCCGAACTGACTCTCGACTTCGATTCGACCTACGTCTACAGCCGCTCGACGAGACGCCAGGGGGTCGATCGCACCTACAAGCGCGCTTACGCCCTGCACCCGATGCTCTGCTTCGAAGCGAACACCGGGATCGCGGTGCACGCCCGGCTGCGTCGCGGACGCTCGGGCCCCTCGACCGGGATCGATACCTTCGTGCGTGAGACGCTGCGCCGTGTGCCGGCGGGGGTCGCCCTTCGCAGTCGGCTCGACTCGGGCTTCTACAGCTCGAAGCTGTTCGCCCAACTGGACGCCGCCTCGGTCACCTACCTCTGCTCGGTGCCGCTCGTCCCCGCGATCACCGGACCGTGCGCCCAGATCGCCGACGAGTACTGGCAACCCTGTCTCAACGACGACGGCGAGGTCGCCGAGTTCGGCTACCGCTTGCGAAAGGGTCCCGAGTTTCTTCGCTACGTCGTCAAGCGCATCAAGGTGGAAAAGGGCGGCCAGCTCAGCTTCGACACCGGCTTCTATCGCTACTGGGTGCTCGTCACGAACGACCACGAACGCAGCGCACTCGAGCTCGAGTCCGAACACCGACACAAGGCCGACGTCGAGGCGGGCATGCGTGAGCTGAAGAGCAACTTCGGACTCCACGCGTTTCGCAAGCACGGCTTCATGGCGAACTGGGCGTGGCTGGAGTTGGTCTGCCTCGGCCACAACCTGTGCTGCTGGACCCAGTTGCTCGGTCACCTCGGCGCGGGACGAGCGGGCGAAAGGCTGCGAGCCAAGCGGCTGCGCTACCGGTTTCTCGCCGTGCCCGCCATGGTCACCCACAGTGGCCGTCGTCTCACGCTGCGACTGCCCGAGCACTACGCGTTCCTCGATCGATTTAGAACCGCACTCTCGACACTCCAAGCGCTCCCTACACCGACCAGCTGAGCACACCTCTATCGAGACGACGCCGTCGTCGATCGCCCTCGTGGACGATCGCGCACCATTGGACACGAAGGTCGTCGCCAGAGCCACGCAGAGCACCTTCACGACGTTCGCGACGGCACAACTACCACGTCGACGTCAAAAACGATTGCCGAAAACCGCGCCTCAGAAATCTATCGAGGGATTTGAGTAGTTAGACGCTGTGCGAGCCCCCGTGCTCGAGCCGAGGCCGAGCGCTTCGCGTACGCTCAGCGACGACTTCGTGATCTCGGGGGTGAGCGGTGCGAGCGATTTCATCTTCCACGCGCCGTGCATGACGCCTGCTCCGTACGCGAGGTCGTCCGCAACGGCGAGTGGAATGTCTGCAGGGTCAATGCGATGGTGGCGCCAGCGCCAGGCGGTGCCGAGGACAAAGAGGCCAAGCGCTCTCGTCCTCAAGCGAGGATGGAGAGCGCAGAGCAGGAGAGCGGCCCCAAAGGTTCGCACGGCGGCGCGGGCCAGCGGCCCGCCCGCCCGCACCATGTTGCCCGCCACGACTTGGTTCGCGACCGACTCGGCGTTGTCGTCGTTCGCAAATGTTGTCTCGCGTGCGTGGCGACGCGCGCTCGCAACGATGCGCGCGCCGACGGCGGGCTGGCCGAGGAGTACTGAACCCCACGCCGCGAGCGTCCACGGGTCGACCCGGAGCGGCGCGAGGCGCGAACCGTGCCGTGAAGAGAGCTCAGCGCTCGACTCGCCGTAACGCTCTCGCTGGCGCCACCACCCGAGCCACGACGTTCGAGCGCGGTGCGTGACGACGACATCGGCGCGGTAGCGAACCAGCCAGCCCTCGTCGTGCAGCCGCCATACGAAGTCCACGTCCTCGCCGCTACGCAGCGACTCGTCGAATCCGTTTCCGTAGGCGGCTCGGCGAACCATGAGACAGGCGCTCGGCACGTAGCCAATGGCGCCGCTCGGCACGGCGAGTCCGCTCTTGGCTCCGAGGTCGAGTGCCCCAAAGTGGTGCTCAAACTTCTCTCGCCTCGTTGGCCCGTCCGCTCCCCTGACGCGTGGCGCCGTCGCGCCAACCAGGGGATCGGCGAAGTCGCTCTGCAACGAACGGGCGATCTCGTCCGCGCCCTCCAATGAGACGTCCGCGTCGACGAACCACAGCAGTGGCCGCCCGCCGTTCGCGGCGCCCGCGTTGCGGGCAAAGGCCGGACCGTGATTCTCTTCCAGACGCACGAGCGTGGCACCGTGTTCTGCCACGTGGGCCGCGAGCTCAACCGCATTGACCGACCCGTCGTCAACCACCGTCACGTGAAAGCCTTCGAGCTGCGCGAGGAGACTCGTGAGCGACGCCGCGTCGTCGCAGACTGGTATGACGACGTCGAGCTCGTCAATGAGAAAGGGCCCTTCAAAGCGGGGATAGACGAATCCCTGTTGGACGAGCGTGCGGGCCAGACGCTCCTCGCCCGCTCGAACGGTGCCGCCCTCGCGCCACCTGGCGACGACGTCGGCTGATCTGCCGGGCAGTCGAAGAAGGCGCCACGGACTTCCTCCGCTAATGAGCCCTCGTTCGATGAAACGAACGCCATCATCGACGCGCAGGGTAGTTCCAACGGGTATCAGGGCCTCGTCCGGAGGTGGGGCCGAGGGCAGAAGCGCGTTCACGCGGCCGAGTCTTTCACGCTTGGCTGGTCGCTCACTTCGAGCGAGGCAGAATGGGGGGCGGCAAAGGAGACATGATGACGCCGGACACGTTGATCGAAGAAGAGGTGGCGGTCGAGGAGATCGAAGACCCCGAGGAGCTGTTGGTCGAGGAGGTCTCCATCGATGGGCTGTGCGGGGTCTACTAGAACGTGGCCCCCACAGCGACGCACCTCGGCTTTGATACCTCCAAGCCGTTCCAGCTGAGCGAGGAAGTCTCGTTGCGCGACGAGACCTTCGGGGCTCTCGCGTATCACCACGTCACTCGTCGGCTGGTGTTCTTGAAGTCGCCGACGCTCGTTGAACTCGTCCGACGGCTTCACGAGTTCTCGAGCGTCGATGACGCGGTGCGGGTGCTCGTTCCCTCGGAAGAGGGTCGCTACAAGCGCGCGCTCGCGTCGCTCTACAGCTCGGGCCTGCTTCGTGGTTGAGTCGCTCCGTGACCGATTTGAGCGCGGCCTCGCCGCGCCGATCTGTCTCACGTGGGAGCTCACGTACGCGTGCAATCTCGCCTGCACGCACTGTCTCTCCTCTTCCGGTCGGCGAGACCCACGCGAGCTGACGACAAAAGAAGCGACGGCGCTCATCGACGAGATCGCCGACATGAAGATCTTCTACGTGAACATCGGTGGCGGCGAACCGATGATTCGGCGCGACTTCTTCGATCTGGTCGAGCACGCGGTCGAGCGGCGGGTCGGCGTCAAATTCTCGACCAACGGCACGCGAATCGATCGCCGCGCGGCCGAACGGCTCGCGGCAATCGACTACCTCGACGTGCAGATCTCGATCGATGGCGTCGACGCTGTGACGAGCGATCGCGTCCGTGGCGCGGGAAGCTACGACGCCGCGCGCCGGGCGATGGATCATCTCGCCGCGGCGAATTTCGGTCCGTTCAAGATCTCGGTCGTCATCACCCGAGAGAGTGTTGAGCAGCTCGACGCCTTTCAGTCCCTCGCGGACGCTTACGGCGCACAGCTTCGCCTGACCCGACTTCGACCGTCGGGTCGCGGCGCCGACGTGTGGGACGAGCTTCGCCCGACGCTCGAGCAGGGCCGGCGCCTCTACCGTTGGCTCATCGAGCGACCCGACGTCTTGACCGGCGACTCCTTCTTCCACCTTTCTGCCCTCGGCAGTCCCTTAGAGGGTCTCAACTTGTGCGGGGCGGGACGGGTCGTCTGTCTGATCGATCCCGTCGGCGACGTCTACGCCTGCCCGTTTGTCATCCACGACGAGTTCCTTGCGGGCAACATCAGAGAGGGCGGCTTCGCCTCGGTGTGGACGATGAGTGAGCTCTTTCGTTCGCTGCGCGAGCCCGACAGCGCCGGGGCGTGCACGTCGTGTGGGTCCTACGATGCGTGTCGCGGTGGCTGCATGGCCGCCAAGTTCTTCACGGGTCTCGAGATGACCGACCCCGATCCCGAGTGCGTCTTCGGACACGGAGAAACGGCACTGCTCGCAAGGGCCGTTTCCATTCGACCGCACTCGTCGCTCGATCACTCCCGTCAGGTGCCTGTCTCCCTCACCGCGCTGACGAGCGCCCCAAAGCACCTCAGGTAGTCTCCAGGAGGATTGTTGGGGAGGGTGGATGGCGAATTCGTGGTTCGAGACCGTGGCGATCGCCCAGCGCCGCGCCGAAAAGCGCCTCCCGAAGTCTGTCTACGGTGCGCTCGTCGCCGGTTCCGAGAAGGGGCTCTCCTCCAGGGACAATCTCGCTTCCTTTGACGAACTCGGGTTCGCCCCGCACGTCGCGGGCCTGTCCAACGAACGCTCGATGGCAACGACCGTCATGGGCCAGTCCGTCTCGATGCCCGTGCTCATCTCGCCGACCGGCGTCCAGGCCGTCCACCCCGAGGGCGAGGTGGCCGTCGCGAAGGCCGCCGCCGCCCGGGGTGTCCCAATGGGACTCAGCTCTTTTGCGAGCAAGCCGGTTGAGGACGTCTGCGCAGTCTGCGATCAGGTGCTGTTTCAGATGTACTGGTCCGGTGATCGCGACACCCTGATCCAGCGACTCGAGCGTGCGAAGGCGGCTGGGGCGAAGGGAATCATCTTGACCCTCGACTGGACGTTCTCCAACGGGCGCGACTGGGGAAGTCCCTGGATCCCCGAGCGAATCGACCTGCGTGCCGCGATGAAGCTCGCTCCCGGCGTCTTTGCCCGACCTCGATGGTTCTGGTCCTTTGCAAGGACCGGTCACCTGCCGTCGCTCACGACCCCCAACATGGCAGCGCCGGGAGAAAAGCCCCCGACGTTCTTTGGCGCGTACTACGAATGGATGCAGAGCGCGCTGCCGAGCTGGCAGGACGTGGCCTGGCTGCGCTCGCAGTGGGAGGGGCCGTTCATGGTGAAGGGCGTGAGCCGGGTCGATGACGCCATGCGAGTGGTCGATCTCGGTGCGACGGCGCTGTCGGTCTCCAACCACGGTGGCAACAACCTCGACGGCACGCCCGCCCCGCTCCGCGCCCTGCCCGCGGTCGTCGATGCGGTCGGTGATCAGATCGAAGTTCTCCTCGATGGCGGCGTGCGTCGTGGCAGCGACGTGGTCAAGGCGCTCGCGCTCGGCGCCAACGCAGTCATGATCGGTCGTGCCTACCTGTGGGGTCTCGCCGCTGCGGGCCAGGGCGGTGTCGAAAACGTGCTGGACGTCATTCGCGGCGGTATTGACTCCGCGCTGCTCGGGCTCGGCAAGGCCAGCATCGAAGAGCTGGACCGTACCGACGTCATCGCGCCAGCCGACTTCTTTCGACGGCTCGGCTGATGCGCGTTGCCATTGTCACCGGCGCCGCGCGAGGGATTGGTGCGGCGACAGTCGACGCGCTCGTCAACGAGAACTACCGCGTCGTCGCGGTCGATCGCTGTCGTGACATCCCCGAGATTCCCTACGCGCTCGCGACGCCCGCCGACCTCGACGCGGTCGTGGCCCGACACGGTGACGCCGTCCTCGGGCTCGTCGGTGACGTGCGCAGCGCCACCGACATGGGACTCGCGGTCGAGACGGCGACGCGCCACTTCGGCCGACTCGACGCGGTCGTCGCCTGCGCCGGCGTCCTCGGCGGGGGTGCTCCGTTGTGGGAAGTGAACGACACCTCCTGGGACTCGGTGTGGTCGGTCAACGTCCTCGGTACGAGGCGACTGATCGAAGCGGCGGCGCCGGTGCTCATTGCGAACAGCCGAGAGAGCCACCCGCGAATCGTGGCGGTTGCTTCGGCGGCCGGTCATACGGGGCTCTTTCACCTGGCGGCCTACAGCGCCGCGAAGCACGCCGTCGTCGGTCTCATTCGCGGCGTCGCAATGGACCTCGCTCCCTATGGAGTAACCGCGAACGCCGTGAGCCCCGGCTCGACGCGCACGGCGATCCTCGACGCCTCGGCGAAGGTCTACGGACTCGACGGCGTGGACGCCTTCGCTCGTCAGCAACCGATCGGGCGACTGCTCGAACCAAGCGAGGTGGCAGCTGCCATCGTGTGGCTCTGTTCGCCGGCCTCCTCGGCGCTCACGGGAGCCGATATCGCGGTTGACGGAGGGATGACGGTCTCCTAGCGAGCGGCCCGCGCCTATTCTGGGGCAGCAAGGCTCTTCGGGGGGAAGGTGCATTCATGGCGTCGAAATTTCGACCAGGTGCCACGGTGCTCGACTCGATCGGCGCGACACCGTTGATCGGTGTTCATGGCGTCTTCGTCAAGCTGGAATACCTGAACCCGTCTGGTTCCATCAAGGCTCGCATGGCCCGCTACATCATCGAGCGCGCCCAGCGCGAGGGACTCCTGAAACCGGGCGACACGATCGTTGAGGCCTCGAGCGGCAATACGGGCAACGCGATGAGCATGGTGGCAGCCGTGCTCGGCTACAAGATGCTCGTCGTGATGCCCGAAGGTCTCAGTCCCGAGCGCGCAGCGATCTCGCTCGCCTTCGGCGCCCAGATGCTGACTGTTGGCACTTTTCACGTCAACGAGGCGCTCGAAGAAGCCGATCGCCTCGGCAATCGGCCGGGCTACTTCGCGCCCCACCAGTTTGAGTCCGAGTGGAACGTCGAAGAGAATCGCACGTGGCTCGGTCCAGAGATCCTCGAGCAGCTGCCCGAGGGCACCGTCCCCGACGCCTTCGTCATGGGCGTCGGTACCGGCGGCACCCTGATCGGCGTGGGACAAGCGATTCGTGAGGTCAACCCGAAGGCGCTGATCGTCGCCTTGGAGCCGAGCGAGTCGTGCACGATCCAATGCGGCGACACGGGGCTTCACCAGATTGAAGGCATCAGTGACGGTTTCGTCCCGACCATCTACCAGCGCCACCACGACATCGTTGACCGGGTCATGGCCGTCCACAGCGACGACGCCGTTCGAGAGATGCGTCGTCTCGGGCGCGACCACGGCTTGCTCGTGGGCCCGAGCTCTGGTGCGAACATGATCGTCGCACGTCGCCTGCAAGAAGAGCTTCCTGAGGGCTCGACGATCGTGACGATCCTCTGTGACGAAGGCGAGAAGTACTTGAGTGAGTACTTCATCCCCCCGACGCTCGCTTCGAGCGCTCCTCGCTGACCTACTAGAGCGGCGTGACGTACGCGCCGCTGATGCCGCCGTCGACCAGAAACGTCGACGCGTTCACGAACGACGAGTCATCGCTCGCGAGGAACAACACGGCGCTCGCGATCTCCTCGGGCTCGGCGAATCGGCCAGCGGGAATGTGCACGAGTCGCCGCGCGGCACGCTCGGGGTCCTTGGCGAAGAGCTCCTGGAGGAGCGGCGTGTTGACGGGCCCGGGGCAGAGCGCGTTCACGCGAATGCCCTGGCGCGCGAACTGCACGCCGAGCTCTCGCGACATCGCGAGCACGCCGCCCTTGGACGCGGTGTAGGAGACCTGCGAGGTAGCAGACCCCATGACGGCGACGAACGACGCCGTGTTGATGATGGACCCGCCGCCGCGCTCGAGCAGGTGAGGAATCCCGTACTTGCAGCACAGGTACACCGACGTGAGGTTCACGTCTTGGACGCGCTTCCACGCGTCAAGACCGGTCGTGAGAATCGAATCATCATCGTCGGGGGAGATGCCGGCGTTGTTGAAGAGGATGTCGATGCCCCCGTACGTGTCGACGACCGACTCGTACATGGACTTCACGCTTTGCTCGTGCGCGACGTTCACCGAGACGAACGTGCCGCCGATCTCGCGCGCGAGGTCGGTGCCGGCGATTTCGTTGAGGTCCGCGACCGCGACCTTCGCACCTTCGAAGGCGAACCGCCGCGCCGTGGCGAGACCGATGCCGCTCGCGGCGCCGGTGATGATGGCGACCTTGTTGTCGAGACGTCCCATTTAGCTTTCCTCCGTTGCGATGAACACATTCTTTTCTTCACTGAATCCGAGCAGCGCGTCGGGTCCGAGCTCGCGCCCCAACCCGGACTGCTTGAATCCGCCAAAGGGCGTCGAGTAGCGCACCGAGGAGTTTGAGTTGATCGAAAGGGCACCGGTCTCGACGCCGCGCGCGACGCGCAAGGCGCGGCCCACGTCGCGACTCCAGATCGACCCCGACAGGCCGTACGGCGTGTCGTTCGCGATGGCGATGGCCTCGGCTTCGTCCTCGAAGCGAACGACCGAAACGACCGGGCCGAAGATCTCCTCTTGGAAAGTACGGTGCGTCGTGTCGGTCGTCTCGAGGACCGTCGGCGCCATCCAGTAGCCCGGTCCCTCGGGCGCGCTGCCGTAGAACGCGACGGCGGACTCTTCGACGTAGGAGCGAACCGTCTCGCGCTGGGCGGCCGTGATGAGGGGGCCCATCTCGCTCTGCTCGCTCGTCGGATCGAGGACCTTCACGCCCTTCACCGCCGGCTCGAACAGCTCCATGAAGCGTTCGTAGGCCGACGCCTGGACGAGGAGTCGCGAGCGGGCACAGCAGTCCTGGCCGGCGTTGTCAAAGACGGCGTAGGGCGCGCTCGCGGCGGCCTTTTCGAGATCGGCGTCGGCGAAGATAATGTTCGCGCTCTTGCCGCCGAGCTCGAGCGTGACGCGCTTGACCTGCGCGGCGCAGCCCTCCATGATGCGTCGGCCCACCGCGTTCGAACCGGTAAAGCAGACCTTGCGAATAGCCGGGTGGGTGACAAAGCGGTTTCCGACCATCGAGCCGTCGCCCGTGACGACCTGAAAGACACCTTCGGGAATGCCCGCTTCGAGCGCGAGCTCGCCGAGACGAATCGCCGTGAGCGGCGTCAACGTGGCGGGCTTCATGACGACAGTGTTGCCCGCGGCGAGCGCCGGGGCGAGCCCCCAGCCCGCGATGGGCATCGGGAAGTTCCAGGGCACGATGATCCCGACGACGCCGAGCGGCTCATAGAACGTGAGATCGACGCCGCCGGCGACCGGGATCTGGCGTCCGGCGTGACGCTCGGGCGCCCCGGAGTAGTAGAGCAAGACATCGCGGACGTTGCCCGCTTCCCAGCGCGCGTTCGAGATCGTGTGCCCGGAGTTCGCGACCTCGAGTTGGGCGAGCTCTTCGTTGTGCGCGTCGACGATGTCGGCGAATCGGCGAAGGAGCCGCGCGCGGTCGGCCGGTGTGACCTTCTTCCAGGACGGGGCGACCGCCGCCGCACGCTCGATAGCCCCGTTCGTCTCGTCGAGGTCGTGCACGGCGACCGTTGCGATCTCTCGTTCGGTGGCGGGGTTGATGATGACCAGTGTTGTGCTCATAAGCGTTCAAATCCTCGGTAGCGTTCCCAGTCGGTGACGGCGGCGTTGAAGGCGGAGACCTCCAGACGGGCGGCGTGCGTGTAGTGATCAACCACCTCGTCGCCGAAGGCGCGGCGCGCAACGTCACTAGCGCCAAAGAGGTCGGTGGCTTCGCGCAGCGTTGTTGGCATGCGAGGAGCGTCGGCGATGTACGCGTTGCCGGCGAAGGCGCTCGCCAGTGGCAGTGACTCTTCAACGCCGCGCAAGCCCGCCGCCACGAGCGCCGCGATCGCGAGGTAGGGGTTGACGTCGCCGCCGGGGATCCGACACTCCACCCGGATCGACGATCCGTGTCCGACGACCCGGAAGGCGCAGGTCCGATTGTCGATGCCCCAGAGCAGCGCCGTCGGCGCAAAGGACCCTTCGACGAATCGCTTGTAGCTGTTGACGTTGGGGGCGAGGAAGAGCGACAGCTCTTTCGCGTACGCGACCTGGCCCGCGAGAAAGTGCTCGAAGACCTCGGAGAAGCCGTGATCTCTCGTCCCGGCGAAAACCGGCGAGTCGGTCTCGTCACGCAGAGAAAGGTGGATGTGGCATGAATTACCCTCGCGCTCGTTGAACTTCGCCATGAAGGTGATGCTGCAGCCCTCCTGCGCGGCGATCTCCTTCGTACCGAGCTTGAACAGACTGTGCTCGTCACACTTGTCAACGAGTTCGGCGTACTTGAAGGCAATCTCGTGCTGGCCGTAGTTGCACTCGCCCTTCAGCGACTCGACGACCATTCCCGCACCGCGCATCGAGCGACGCACCCGGCCGAGCAGCGGCTCGACCCGAGCCGTGCCAAAGAGCGAGTAGTCGACGTTGTACTGGTTGGCGGGGGTGAGGTGGCGGTATCCCGCGTCCCACGCCTCTTCGTAGGAGTCGGCAAAGACGATGAACTCGAGCTCGGTCCCGGTAAGACCCGTCCAACCACGCTCGGCGAGGCGCGCCACCTGGTGTTGGAGCACTTGGCGGGGGGAAACGGTCACGGGCTCGCCGTGCACGGTCTCGACGTCGGCGAAGATGATGGCGGTCTTGTCGTGCCAGGGGACGAGTCGAATGGTCGAAAAGTCCGGTGTGAACGCGATATCCCCGTAGCCGCGCTCCCACGAGGTGAGGGCGAAGCCGTCAACCGTATTCATATCCACGTCAGAGGCGAGCAGGTAGCTGCAACCCTCAACGACCCCGTCGATCAGGTCGTCAACAAAGAAGCGCGCGTCGACACGCTTGCCCTGAAGGCGACCCTGCATGTCCGTGATTGCGATAATCACCGTGTCGATCTCTCCACTGTCGACGAGGGCGAGCAACCCATCGCGCGTCAGCCTGCCTGGTATTGAAGTATTCATGCGCCCCCTTGAACCCTCAGTGGTGGCAATGGTAGTCGTGCCCGTCACGAACACCAGAAGCGACGCCGTGCGATATACCGGCGGTCTCGAGGGGTTCCTGGATCGTGTCGATGGGAGGAGAATTGTGCGGCTGTGCCGAACGTTGACGAACTGAATATGGCCGCGCGCCGCTCGCGTCATATTTTCGAATTCCCATTTGCTTATGGCCAAGTGGAACTCTATGCTCGCACGGAATGTTGTGACGTCATTGGGGGCCACCGCATGGATGTTCAGCTGAGCACATTGTCGAATTCGGGACCGTCGGATGCCGAGCGAATTCACCAAGTGGGCTGCGCCCAGTAGCGCGCAGGGCCTCGCCAACGAGTCGGCGACGACAAACTGTCGCCGACTCGTTGCGTAGCCGTCAATCGAGCACCGTTACTTCGCGGTAATTCGTCGGCCCACGGAAGAAGGTCGCTGACCCCGTAGACTTGGCCAAAGAAAAGAAGGGAATCCCTTGCGGCGCACGCGCATCGTAGCCACCATTGGTCCGGCTTCAGAGTCCGACGAAATGCTCAAAGAACTCGTCTCCGCGGGTGTCGACGTCATGCGACTCTCCTTCGCCCACGGCGACATTCCTTCGGGGATCGAGCGGCTGCGGCGAGTGCGCGCCATCGCTCCCGATATCGCCATCATGGTGGACATTCCCGGTCCAAAGATCCGTGCGGGATCCTTTGGTTCGCTGCCCGTCGCCCTTGGCGTCGGCGAGGAGATCGAACTGGTCGAGGGCTTGGGCGAGACCTCAACCGCAGACCGCATCGTCGTCGAGCGGCTGAACGTGCTCTCCCAATTGAAGACCGGTGACCGCGTGCACATTGGTGATGGCGGGGTGTCGCTCGTCGTCACCGGCGTGGGCTCATCGACCACAGCCCGGGTGACCTCGGGCGGATCGGTGATGGGTAAGCCCGGACTCTCCCTGCCCTCGTCGATCATGAACGACCGCCTGCCGACCGAAGGCGACCGCGCTCGCCTCGAAGCGCTGCGCAACGAGGAGTTTGACATCCTCGCCGTCTCGTTCGTCCGATCGGGCTTTGACATGGAATCGGTGCGCGCTGTCCTCTCGCGAAGCGACGTCATGATCATGGCGAAGGTCGAAACGAGCGAGGGCATCGAAAACCTGAGCGAAATCATCGAACACTCCGATTCGCTCATGGTCGCTCGCGGAGATCTCGGCGTTCGACTGCCCATTGAAGAAGTCCCGCACCTTCAAAAAGAGATCGTGCGCCTCGGCATTCGATACGCCCGGCCCGTCGTGGTCGCGACCCAGATGCTCGAGTCGATGACCCACGCTCAGGTGCCGACTCGTGCCGAGGTCACCGACGTCGCCAACGCCGTGCTCGACGGCGCGAGCGCGGTGATGCTGAGCGGTGAAACGGCGATCGGGGACGATCCTGTTGGGACCGTGGTCACGATGGACCGCATCGTGCGCCGCGCCGAGGAGAGCTTCCCGTACGCGGAGTGGGGCGCGGGCCTCGGTGTACAGCACGTTGACTCCGGTACGCAGTCTCAGCGAGTGACGGCCGCCATCACCGGCGCCGCGTGGCGCGCCGCGATGGACGAAAGCGCGGTCGCGATCGTTGCCTGCACCCGTTCGGGTCTTACCGCCCGGGCTATCTCTCGCTTTCGCCCGCCGATGCCAATCGTCGCTATCACGCCCAACGTCTCGACGGCGCGCCAGCTGCGCAGCTCGTGGGGCATCCAAGAGATCTACGTGACACCGATCAGCGACATCGATGGACTATGCGACTACGCAGTCGCTCAGCTCAAAGAGGGCGGCTTCGCGAAGTCGGGTGACCCGATCGTCGTGATGGCGGGGTCATCATCGGGTGGTGCGGCGGTGACTGACACCGTTCGCATGATCATCGTTCCCTGACGAGCTCGTCGCACCGGTCTCATTGGACCGCGCGAGGCGTGGCGACGAAACCGGAGAACGGGTCTTCCACCCTTTCGCGTTCCTTCCACCGCGCCGCCATTCGTCGTGCTGGGTGCCTCGTCACCGCATGACAGATGTGCGCTTGAAATACAAACTGAATACGAATGACGCGGCAACGCCGAGGCTGACGCGGAGGATGCGTTTGATACCTGATCGAACGTGGTTCTCGGGGTCGTGGACGAGTTGGATTCCACTGGAATTAAATAGTCGCGCTGGAGTTAAATGGTGGAGGAACTGGGGAGGGACCTATGAGTGGTGTTCGGGTGCTTGTCGGCACGAGGAAGGGCGCGTTCATACTCACCGCCGACGGCAAGCGTGACAAGTGGAACGTGAGTGGTCCGCTCTTTGAAGGCTGGGAGATCTATCACGTCAAGGGTTCGCCAGTCGACCCGAACCGCATCTACCTGTCTCAGTCGACGGGATGGTTCGGTCAGCTGATGCAGCGCTCGGACGACGGCGGAGCGACGTGGAATCCCGTTGGCAATCAGTTCATCTACGACGGCATCCCGGGCACGCACCAGTGGTACGACGGGACGCCTCACCCGTGGGAGTTCGCGCGGGTCTGGCACCTCGAGCCTTCACTCAGCGATCCCGACACGGTGCTCGCGGGCGTCGAAGACGCAGCTCTCTTCAAGTCGACTGACGGTGGCGAAAACTGGTCGGAGCTGTCGGGCCTTCGCATGCACGACACGGGACCCGGCTGGCAGCCCGGCGCTGGTGGCATGTGTCTGCACACGATCATTCAGAGTCCGGCTGACCCCGACCGGATCTTCGTCGCGATCTCGGCGGCCGGCGCATTTCGCACCGACGATGGTGGCCAGCACTGGCGACCGATCAATTCGGGACTCCACTCCGAGGGCATCCCCGACGAGGACGCCGAGGTCGGGCACTGCGTGCACCGGATCGCGCTGCATCCCTCGCGCCCCGACGTCCTCTACATGCAAAAGCACTGGGACGTCATGCGCAGTGACAACGCGGGCGACAAGTGGTACGAGGTGAGCGGGAACCTGCCGACCGACTTCGGCTTCACCATCGACGTGCACGCCCATGAACCAGAGACCGTGTACGTCGTGCCGATCACGAGCGACTCGGTGCACTTTCCGCCCGACGGGAAGCTGCGGGTGTACCGCAGCCGCACCGGGGGCAACGAGTGGGAGCCGCTCACGAAGGGGCTGCCTCAGAGCAACTGCTACGTCGACGTGTTGCGTGACGCGATGGCCATTGACTCGCTCGACTCGTGCGGGGTGTACTTCGGCACGACCGGCGGTCAGGTCTACGCCTCGGCCGACGCGGGAGACAGCTGGCAGGCAATCGTCCGCGACCTTCCCGCCGTCTTGTCGGTTGAAGTGCAAACCTTGGCATGATTCGCGTCGTGCTGCCGGTGCACCTACGAACGCTGGCTCAGGTCGATCGCACCGTCGAAGTCGAGGTACTCGGACCGGTTACCCAGCGCTCGGTGCTCGACGCCGTCGAGGCTCGTTACCCCGTGCTGGTTGGGACCATTCGCGATTCCCAGACCCAAGAGCGTCGGAAGTTCGTTCGCTTCTTTGCCTGTGAAGACGACCTCTCACATGAGCCCCTCGACGCGCCGCTGCCCGAAGAAGTCGTCAGCGGCAAGGAGCCGTTTTTCATCATCGGTGCCATGGCGGGGGGATGACCTCGTGACCAGTACAGATCACGGTCACTCGCGCGCAGTCCGACCGGTGCTGGCGCTGCTCTGCGCGACGACGCTCAGCCTTCTTCCTTGCGGCGTCGCCAGCGCTGCGTCGATGCGCGTGCACGAGGCGACCGCAAAGATCTGCGAGACGGCTTCTGCCTGTCCGACCATTGAGGCGACCGCGAAGCCAGTGGTGAGCGAGCGCGACATCTCGAGGTTCCTCAACGAGCTCTGGGCTGCCAACTTCAAGGGCGGCTCCCTCGGGCCCTACCAGCTCCAGCGTTGCGCGAACCCCGGACCGGCGCCCTATCGCGTGCAGTGCGTGCTCTTCTCAACGGGGAATGCAGGAGACCTCGCTGCCCTGAAGAATGTCTTTGTCTCCTCGAGACTGTTCACGAGCGTCGCGACGGCCCTCTAGCTACCGCGATTGGCTCGCGCCGTCGCGGCAGGTGGTTAGTCGCTCAGATTGTGGTGCGCCACCAGATCGATCCACGTCACGCTGAACGGAGGTTCCGTGATGCCACCCTTTTCGAGCGCGCTCGCGAGGCGGTTCTTCATGAACGATTCCTGGTCCTCTAGCGATTCCCACACCTCAGTGACGACGAAGCGACCGTCGGCGTTCAGCCCCGCCGAGTGGAACAGCATCCCCTCGGGCCAGTCACCGTCGCCGCTCGCGGCATCGATGCCCAACTCCTTATTCACGGCGAAGTACTCGTTGTCACCAACGCCGTCGAATTCCATAATCAGCTCACTCGCCATGTGCCCTCCCTAGGCCCTGTCGTAGTGGAGTATGGCACGGCGCCGCGTGAAGTGACAGGGAACTTATGGCGAACACTTGACGCGGTGGTCCTAGGGAGAGGTGCCGCCGTTCAGCGAACCGGTGCCCCCGACGGTGTGGGACCTCATTAGATAGTGGTGCCCCCGACAGGAGTCGAACCTGCGCGCCGACAGTTCTCGGAGCGAGTCACGGACGAAGTCAGTACGCGACTGCATGATTGTCGGGTAGCGAGTACGCGAATGGCGTGGCAGTTTCGCAACCAGGAAGAGTGCCGAGAGGCGAGGACGCCGACGTCGTACTGACCGGACGGATCCCTTACTCGATAGCTCAGAATTGCGTGGCTCCTGATTACAGGTTGTAACGACGACCAATTCAAAAACATCGATTTCCGATTTGACATTGTGGCCAGCAACCGCTATTTTTTGCATTCAATTTTGTGTTCGAAATAGGACACATCTGTGAAGTGACAACTTGAACAGCCACCCTGGGGG
>JBAUSF010000333.1:0-21379 GCA_049581565.1 Acidimicrobiales bacterium | reverse complement strand
AGATGGTAATCGACAGCCCCGGTATTGAGGCGGCCCTCGGCTTCTATCAGAAGGTCTACGCGGACGGACTTGGCGCGAGTGAAACAGCGCTGTTCAGCCCCAACGCAGTAACTGACCCGCTCGCACTCTTTAAGACGGGCAAGCTCGCCATCGCAGTCGGGTCTAACTACTACGGCGGAAACTGGACGAAGTTCATCAATGCGCCCTACTGGCCACAAGCCGTCGCAACGATGGGTGTCGCGAACCTCCCGACTGAAGCGGGTGGGGGTGTCGCAAGCACGCTCGCTGGATGGGACCTCGCGATTTCATCGCACGCTTCGGATCCAAAGATGGCCTACAACTTCATCAACGTGGCCCAGGACCCGACGAACTTGATTGACGCCGCGAACTGGGCCGGTTGGGTGCCGCCGGTCGCATCAGACTGGACGCTTCCTGCGTACACGAATTTCGCTCCACCCTACAACGCGGACTTCGCGAAGGTCCTTCCCTACGCGACCGAAACGCCGACGAGTGCGAACTACTCAGTCTGGGTCCAGGGCATGGGAGAGGCGACTGGTGACTTTGTCCAGAACCCGAAGACCACGGTGAATCAAGCACTCACCACGTTGGAGAATTACGTCACCGAGCAGCTCGGCAGCAGTGCCGTCACGAAGCTGAAGTAATAGAGCGAACATGAACGTGGAAAGGGATCAATGATGGCGTCGACCCTCGTTAATGACACCATCATTGATCCCTCCACGACTGATCTGTGGAAGACGCGAAAGGATAAGGAGAAGTTCCAGTGGGGCAGCTTGGTCATGTTGTCACCGGCATTCGCGCTCCTCACCATCCTCTTCCTCATCCCCGTCGGGTACGCGGTCTACCTCGGATTTACCAACCTCACGCTGGTCGGCCCGACCGCCGTCAAGTGGGGATTCACGGGCATGGCGAACCTCCAGCGGCTCGGTTCGGACACGGAGTTTCGAAGCTCTCTTGGCCTGACGGCATTCTTTGTCGTCGGCTCAATTGTCGGTGTTCTCGTCGTGGGATACGGTCTCGCGTCGTTGCTGATGCGTGCCACGCCCTGGGTACGGGTTCTCGTCGGTGGGGTTGTTGTCATTGCCTGGATGATGCCAGCCATCACGGCGGGTATGACGTGGTACGCCTCGACAACGGCCGGCGGCACCTTCGCCTCGCTCAGCGGTCTTACCAATTCTGACTTTCTCGGCAGCTATCCGCTGCTTGTCGTCACGATTGCGAACATCTGGTCCCAGACTGGATTCGCCATGCTCGTGATCGGCGCGGCCCTACGCAACATTCCCTCGGAGATCCTTGAAGCCGCCGACGTTGAGAATGCATCGAAGTTCCAGCGCTTTCGCCTGGTGGTCTTGCCGATGCTGCGCCCAACCATGACGGCCGTCGTCTTGCTCGTGGCGCTTCTCTCACTTGCCAATTTTTCACTCATCTACGTGATGACCCAAGGGGGACCAGGTAACGCCACGAACATCTTGCCGCTGTACTCATATCAGCAGGCATTTGAATTCAACAACTTGGCGTACGGTGCGCTCATTGGCAACGTGATGGTCATCATCGCCGCAATCTTTGGCGTGCTCTACGTTCGCGTCGCTACGAGGAGGACGAAGTGACGTTGCCGACCAGTGAAGCTACAGTCGAGGTGACCGACGCACTCGATATGCCCGGGGCGAACGAGGAGACCCAGGGAAAGAGGGTTCGAAAGGCCTTCTCGAACGGACTGCTGCTCATCTTTGGCCTGCTCTTCCTTGCTCCGATGGTCTGGCTCGTCTTCGCGTCGCTCGACTCACAAGCGACGTGGGCCGTCGAGTGGCCGCACTTCACGTTGGCGAACTTCGACACCGTCCTATCTGGCACGGATCTGCAGGCACTCGTGAACAGCCTCATCCTCGCGGTTGTCTCGACCGCCATCGCGACGACGGCGGGCATGCTCGCCGCCTACGCTTTGTCGCGCCGACGCATCCCCTGGAAAGGCCCGCTCCTGCTCTTCGTCTTGTTCACATCGGGCGTTCCGCTCACGATCTTGATCGTGCCGCTCTATCAGCTCTTTGCGTCCTACGGGCTGCTCTCCATCATTCCGACGGCGGTCTTCCTCGCCGTGACGTCGTTGCCCTTTGAGATCTACCTCATCAAGAACTTCATCGACGCCGTACCCGAAGACCTGGAAGAAGCGGCTCGGATGGAAAAGGCCAATACATTCCAAGTGCTCACTCGGGTCATTGGACCGCTGGCGTTGCCCGGCATCGCGGCGGCCGCGATCTTTGGATTCGTGAACGCGTGGGGTTCGTTTATCGTGCCCCTCATCTTGATCAGCCCGGCGACCCAGCAACCGGCGCCCGTCGCCATCTACGGATTCATCGGTGCCGCCAACGTCCGCTACGGCGATATCGCGGCGTACTCCTTGATCTTCTGCGTACCCGTCTTCATTCTTTACTCGTTCTCTGCCCGACTGTTCCGTGAGGGCTTCGTCCTTGGAGGTGCCGTCAAGGGCTAAGTCGCCACACGTTGTACGCTCCGGCTCGTTGAGCCAGAGAATCCCCCCTAGACCAAACAAGAAAGAGTTGCAGTGAATAACGGAACCAACGAGATCCGTATCGCCGTCGTCATGGAGGCGTTCTTAGATCAGTCTCTCGAAGAGACGCTGGACTGGCTTGGAGAGGCCGCTCCCGAAGTGACCGACCTCGAGATCGGCGCGGGGGGCTACGCCCCGCACCCACACTGTGACACCGAGACGCTCCTCGCTGACGCCGACACGCGCGCTAAGTGGCTCGCTTCGATCAGCGAGAGGGGCTTTAACGTCGCCGCATTCAACACGTGGGGAAACCCCCTACACGGCGACCCCGATATTGCAAAGAGTCACGACGAGGCGCTGCGCAACGGTATTCGCCTTGCCACGGAGATCGGCTGCAATCGGATCGTCGCCATGGCGGGCTGTCCGCCCGCGACACGCCACGACGTGTCGCCGCACTTCGCCGGTGGCGGGTGGCTGCCCTACCTCGAGAACGTCTACGAGCAGCAGTGGGTCGACTCGATCGAGTCCTACTGGGGCCAGATGAACGAGTTCGCCCAGCGCGTGAATCCCGATCTGATGATCTGTCTCGAGCTGCACCCCGGTACCGTTGCCTACAACGTCTCCACCTTCGAACGCGTGTCGGCGCTCGGACCTTCGATCAACGCCAACCTCGACCCGAGCCACTTCATGTGGATGCAGATGGACGCCTTGAAGGTCGCCTCGCGCATCTACGACCGGGTCGGGCACCTGCACGGAAAGGACGTGACCTTTCATGAAGAGAGTCTCGCGATGAATGGCGTCATGGACAGCCGCTGGCCCCAGCCTGCGGCCGACATGCCCTGGACCTTCTCGGTGCCCGGACGCGGACACGATCTCGCGTGGTGGACGGAGCTCCTCACTCGCGTGCGTGGTTCGCGCGCGACGGTGATCTCGATCGAACACGAAGATCCCTTCGTCACTCCTCAGGTCGGTGTGCCGGAAGCGGCGACGCTGCTGCGCCAGGCGATCGACGCGTCGGCGATGGTGGGTGCATCGTGACCACCAGCCGCGCCGCCGTGACCGAGAAGCCGGGCCGCGTCGCGGTTCACCAGTTCGACGTGCCCGCTGCCGAAGAGGGCGCGGTCGTGATCAAGATGTCGCTGTCGGGCATTTGCGGCACCGACAAGCACACCTTTCGCGGTGAATCGAAGCAGTACGCGGGCACGGCCCACGAGCGCGACATCGAATACCCGCTCATCTGCGGCCACGAGAACGTCGGGGTCGTGGTCGACGTCGGCGGGGACGTGCGCGACAGCGACGGTAATCTCCTCAAGCCCGGCGACCGCGTCGTGCCGGGGGCGAACGTGCCTTGTGGGGCCTGCTACTACTGCATGAACCACTATCCGTACTACTTCTGCGAGCACCTAGAGGACTACGGCAACAGCCTCAACTGCATCGACCCTCCTCACCTCATGGGGGGCTGGAGCGAGTACATGTACCTGTTGCCGCGCACGCCCATCTTCCGTGTTCCCGAAGCGCTGCCCGACAACGTTGCGGTACTCACCGAAGTCATGGCGGTGACGCACGGCTTCGAGACGGCCAACGCCATACTCGGTCTCCAGGGCAATCCGCCGGTCGGTCGGACCGTGGTCGTCCTCGGTGTCGGCCCGCTCGGACTCTGTCATCTCGTAAAGGCCCGCCTCACCGGCGCCGGCCGCATTATCGCAACCGACAAGTTCGCCAGCCGCTTGGCGCTCGCGGGGGACCTCGGCGCAGATCACGTCTATGACGTCACCAGCTCAACGCTCGAAGAGCGCACCGCGTCGGTGATGAGTCTCACCGGTGGTCGCGGCGCCGACATCGTCGTCGACTGCAGTGGGGTGCCCGTGACCTTCACCGAGAGCCTTCGCCTCGTGCGAAACGGCGGGGTCATCATCGAAGCGGGCACTTTCGTCGACATGGGTCCGGTTGGGATCAATCCAAACTCGGACATCTGCACGCCGAATGTCTCGATCGTGGGCGTCGGGGGAGAGACGGCCGTCTCGTACGCACCGTCGATGGCGCTCATGGCCGCCAACCTCGGCCGCTACCCACTCGACAGGATCGTCACTCACGAGTTCTCTCTGGATGACGCCGAACGCGCCGTGATCACGGCCCAATCCGATGGCGCCATGCAGGTCGTCATCAATCCCACACTGACAACGAGCCAAGGAGCAGCCCAGTGACAAGGAAACTACGCATCGGGGTCATCGGTACGGGGCTGATCGCCCAGGTCATGCACCTTCACTTCCTTCGCGAGCTACGCGATCGCTACGAGATCGCGGCGCTCTGTGACATCTCTTCAGAGAGTGCCCAGGCCTGCGCCGACGAGTATGGCGTGGTTGCCATCTTCACCGACTGGCGAGAGATGCTGAACGAAGAGCTTGACGCGGTCATGATCCTGACCTCGGGCAGTCACGCCCCCATCGCGATTGCCGCGGCCGAAGCCGGACTGCACGTCTTCGTGGAAAAGCCAATGTGCTTTTCCGTTGATGAGGGACAGGCCATGGTCGACGCCACCGCCAAGGCGGGCGTCAAGCTCATGGTCGGCTATCCGAAGCGCTACGACCCGGCCTTTGCTCGCTTCCGCGACGAATTCGGCGCGCTCGCGCACCCGAAGCTGTTGCGCGTGACGACCTGCGAATCGCCGTTTCACCCCTACGTCACGCACTATCCACTCAACCCGCCCGGCGCCGTCGACCACGACGTTCTCGCGGGGCTTCGCGCCGACACGAGTGCGCGCCTCGCCGCCGCGATCGGCACCGATGATCCCTTCTACGTGAATCAGTATCACGCCGTGATGCTCGATACGCTCGTCCACGAGATCAATACGGTCCGCGGAGTGCTCGGCGAACCCAACCGCCTCGACTACGTCGAACTGCGCGAGGGCTCGCTCACCGCGATGCTCAGCTTCGGCGAGACGGCGGTCGCGATTCACTGGATCGATCTGCCAGGCATCACTCGCTATCTCATGGAGTTCGCGGCGTTCGACAATGACGGGCGTGTGACCCTGTCGTTTCCCTCGCCCTTCTTGCGCAACGCGCCGACGCTGCTCGCGATCGAGGGCGGAGAACCGGGCGCCGTCGACTCGTGGCGGCGCGAGGAAGTCACCTCGTACGAGAGCGGGTTCAAGCTCGAGCTCGTCGCCTTCTACGACGCCGTCGTGAACGAGGCGGCGATCGCGACCGACGGCGTTGACGGCACCCGGGACATCGCGCTCTGTCAGGCCATCATCCGCTCGGCGCGCGAGGGCGTCGGCATCGATCAACCCACCAAGCTGTAGTTCGGCTGGCCAACGTTAGCCAGCCGCTAGAACGAAAGAAAAGGAAATCATGAAGATCACCGTCGCTAACGCGCCGATCAGCTACGGGGCCTTTGAGCTCACGGTCGGCATCGACCCGAACACGCCCGACGCCGAGTTCGTCCTCAATGAGGTGGCCGACGCCGGTTACGCCGGCATCGACCTTGGACCGGTGGGCTACCTCGGGGCGGGTCCCGTGCTCGCCGAGCGCCTCGCAAGCCGCAACCTCGGCCTCGCGGGGGCCTACCTCGAGTTCCCCTTCACCGACCAGGCGGGCCTCGAGAAGCTCTACCCCGAACTCGACGCGATGCTCGACACCTTCGACGCGGTGCGCGACGCGGTGCCCGGTCCGCTGCCGCGCCCGACGATCGCCGACGCGAGCAGCGACGCGCGCCGTCTCTCGCCCGGACAGAGCCACGCCAACCCGTCGCTCGGGCTCTCGAACGAGGAGTGGAAGAAGTTTGAGGTCGGCTTGAGGGCCGTCCTTGAGCGCTGTCGAGACCGCGGCTACGAACCGACGTTTCACCCCGAGACGGGCACCTTCGTCGAAGCGCCCTGGGAGATCGCTCGGGTGCTCGAGATCTCTGATGTGGGACTCTGCCTCGAGACCGGACACATCTTTGTCTGTGGGGGTGACCCGCTCGACGTATTGCGTTCGGCACCCGAGCGCGTGAACCACGTCCACCTCAAAGACGCCCATCGCGCGCGCATGGACGCGGTCATCGCCGACCACGAGCCGACGCCCGCCATCTGGTCGCGTGAAGTGTTCTGCGCGCTCGGCGAGGGTGATGTCGACGTCGATGGCGTGCTCGCGGAGTTGGAGCGTCTCAACTTCGAAGGCTGGTTGGTGGTCGAACAGGACATCTTCCCCCAGACCGCCGACCGCTTCGCCCAGGCCGTCATCGATCAGAAGAGCAATCGCCAGTTCCTTGCCAGCCGTGGCATCTAACCCCTCGGCGAGCTTTCGCCTCGGGCTCGTCGGCGCGGGCCGCATGGGCCAGACCCATCTGCGCGCGCTCAAGGATTCATCCGACGTGGGGGTCGTCGCCGTCGCCGAGCCGGTCGACGCTCTGCGCGACAGCGCGGTCGCGAGTTTTGGCCTCGAGGGCTACGCGTCAGTAGAAGACCTCCTCGGCGCCGGCGGAATAGATGGCGTACTCATCGTCACGCCGAGTGACTCACACGTCGAAGTGATCCGCAGCGTCGCTCGGGCCAAGCTGCCAATCCTCTGCGAGAAGCCGTGTGGCATCAACGTCGCCGACACGAAGATGGCCCAGCAGTTCGTCAATGAGGCCGGGGTGGCGCTCCAGATCGCCTACTGGCGTCGTTTCGTGCCGGCGCTCCTGGCCATTCGCGCGCGTATCGCGAGCGGCGAGTTCGGCGACGTGCTCAGCATCTCTTGCCTGCAGTGGGACGGCGAGCCGCCCTCGGCCGCCTTTCGCGCGAGAAGCGGTGGCATCTTTGTCGACATGGGCGTGCACGAATTCGACCAGGCGCGCTGGCTCACCGGGAGCAGCTTCACTCATCTCGCGGCGAGCGCTTCTTCTACGATTACCGACTGCGACGTGAGCGGCGACCCCGACAGCGTGCAGGTGCTCGGCGAGCTCGCGAACGGATCGACCGCCTTCGTGTCGCTCGGGCGTCACTACGCGGGCGGGGATATGGCGAGCGTCGAGGTGTTTGGCACTCGCGACCACGTCTTCGCGGCATTCCTTCGCCCCGAAGACGGCGAAGCTACCCAGCTCGAGGCGTTGCGCCGCCAGGCGAGCGCCTTTGCGACCTACGCACGAGGGGGAGCGTGCGAGGGCGCGACGGTCGATGACGCCATCGCCGCGCTCGAGGCCGCGACGAAGGCCGCCAACGCGACGACGGTGGCGCGGTGAGCGACTCGACCGAACTGCGTGTCGGCATCGTGGGCTACGGCATGATGGGACGCTGCCACTCCTACGGCTACCTCGCCGCTCCGATGATCCGCCCCGGCAGCGTCCACTTCCGTCCAATCGTGATGTCCGGACGCAACGAAGCGGCCGTCGCCGCGGCGTCCGCGGACTGCGGCATCGGTGAGTACGTGACCGACTGGCGCCAGCTCGTCGAACGCCCCGACGTCGACGTGGTTGACATCTGCTCCCCGCCGGGCACCCACGCGGAGATCGCGATCGCCGCCGCCGCCGCGGGAAAGGCGGTCATCTGTGAGAAGCCGCTCGCGACCAACTACGCCGACGCCGTTCGCGCCCGCGACGCGGTTGTCGCAGCGGGGGTCCAACACGCCGTCGGCTTCAACTACCGGCGCCTGCCGGCGGTGTCGCTCCTAAAGGAGATGGTCGAGGGCGGCGAGCTCGGCGAAGTTCGGCTCTGGCGCGGGACGTGGCTCTCTGACGAGTTCGTCGACCCCGCGATTCCCTTCGACTGGCGCTTCGAAGCTTCCATGGGCGGCACGACGATCTGCGATCTCGGCAGCCACCTCGTGGACATGGCGACGTGGATGCTCGGCCCCGTCGACGAGGTGTCGGCGACCTCGGCGACGTTCGTGCGCGAACGCACCGTCGCGGGCGGCACACGTCCGGTCGAGATCGATGACGCGTCGTCTGCCTTCCTGCGCTTCCGCTCGGGCGCCCAGGGCACGATGGAAGTCGCGCGGGTGGCGCCGCGTCGACCGTGTGACTTCGTCGTCGAGGTGAACGGCTCGAAGGGAACAGCCGTCTTTTCGTATAACAACCTGAACGAACTCTGGTTCGCGAGCGTCGACGACGACCCGCGCCTCTACGGCATGCGTCGCGTGCGCGCAGAGCACCCCTCCCAGCCCGAGACGAAGGGCTGGTGGCCCATCGGCCAGGGGGTCGGTTACGACGCCAGCTTCATCAATCAGACGGCCGATCTCGCCGCTGCGTGGCCAGATTCGCCGTGGACCCCTAACTTTGTAGATGGTGCCAACGTGAGCGCGATCTGTGAGTCGATGGAGCGGTCGGTGCGCGAACGCCGTTGGGTGTCGGTCGATGAAGTCGTGGCTCCGCCTGACGAGGGCGCTGCCGATCCGTCACACTAGAAGAGATACTGGGAGGCCACATGAAGCGAATCACTCACTGGATTGACGGGAAGCCCTTCGTCGGCGAGGCCGAACGTCGCGGCAAGGTCTTCAATCCTGCGACCGGCAAGCAGACCGGTGAGGTGGACTTTGCCTCTGTCGCGGACGTCGACGACGCGGTCGCGGCCGCGAAAGCGGCCTTTCCCGCCTGGCGTGCGACGTCGCTCGCGAAGCGCACCGCCTCGCTGTTCATGCTCCGCGAGCTGCTCGCGGCCCATTCGAGCGAGCTTGCGGACCTCATCGTCGCCGAGCACGGCAAGGTGAAGACCGACGCCGCCGGCGAGGTGGCGCGCGGCCTCGAAGTCGTCGAGTTTGCCTGCGGCATTGCCCAGATGATGAAGGGCGAGTTCACCGAGAACGCCTCGACGGGAGTGAACGTGCACTCGGTACGCCAGCCCCTCGGCGTCGTCGCGGGCATCACGCCGTTCAATTTTCCCGCGATGGTGCCGATGTGGATGTTCCCGCTCGCCATCGCGACGGGCAACACGTTCATCTTGAAGCCCTCAGAGAAAGATCCTTCGGCGTCGCTGCTGCTCGCCGAACTCGTCGCCGAAGCGGGCGTGCCGAACGGCGTCTTCAACGTCGTCCAGGGTGACCGTGTCGCGGTCGATCGGATCCTGGTTCACCCGGACATCGCGGCGGTAAGCTTCGTCGGCTCGACGGCGATCGCCCGCTACATCTACGAGACGGCCGCCCGCGAGGGTAAGCGCGTCCAAGCCCTTGGCGGGGCGAAGAACCACATGGTCGTGCTGCCTGATGCCGACCTCGCCGA
Organism: Acidimicrobiales bacterium; assembly: GCA_049581565.1. GTDB lineage: Bacteria > Actinomycetota > Acidimicrobiia > Acidimicrobiales > RAAP-2 > RAAP-2. The sequence goes on along the minus strand of JBAUSF010000333.1, from coordinate 11,682 downwards.
CGCCGCCGAGGCGGCCGTCAGCGCCGGGTTCGGATCGGCGGGCGAGCGCTGCATGGCGGCTTCGGTGCTGGTGGCGGTCGGAGGATGTGGCGACGAGCTCGTTGAGCGGATTCGCGAGCGCGTGAACCGCTTGGCGGTTGGACCTGGCACCGACACGACCTCGGAGATGGGCCCCCTCGTCACCGCCGAGCACCGCGACAAGGTCGCGTCGTACCTCGGCATCGGTGAATCCGAAGGCGCGAAGATCGCGATCGATGGCCGCGACCACGAGATCAGCGGCGACCCCGGCGGATACTGGCTCGGACCATGTCTCATTGACGACGTCACCGAAGATATGAAGGTCTACACCGACGAGATCTTTGGACCCGTGCTCTCGCTCGTGCGCGTGGACACCCTCGATGACGCGATCGGACTCATCGAGCGCAACGGCTACGGCAACGGGGCGGCGCTCTTCACCGGCGACGGTGGGGCCGCTCAACGATTCGAGACCGAGGTGGAAGCGGGAATGGTCGGCATCAACGTGGCCATTCCGGTGCCTGTGGCGTACTACTCCTTCGGCGGCTGGAACAGCTCGCTCTTTGGCGATCTCCACATCTACGGTCCCGACGGCGTCAAGTTCTACACGAAGGGCAAGGCCGTCACGAGCCGCTGGCAGAACATTGGCCAGCACCACGCGTCGCTGAACTTCCCAACGAACACCACGACCGACCGAGCAAAGGCGCAAGGCAAGTAAACACGTGACGCGCGCGGTACCCCCAACCCTTCACGTGACGTCCCATTAACGAGACGACCCGACGCTCGACGCTCGGCCTCAGCGCCTCGGCGCTCGCCGCGACCCTCTGGGGCTTTGGCGGCATCTTCGCGGTGCTCACCTTCGCCTCGGGCCTCGTCGTCGCGTTCTATCGCCTCTGGCTCGGCGCGGCGCTGCTCACCATCGTGAGCTACGCGGTAGGTCAGCGCCTCAGCTGGGCGACGCTTCGACACACCTGGCTCGGCGGCGTCTTTCTCGCCGGCGACATGATGCTGTTCTACTGCGCCGTACGCCTGACGAGCATCGTCGACGTGACCGTGATCGGTGCGTTCCAGCCCGCGCTCATGCTGATCGCGGCGAGGAAGATGTTTGGCGAACGCCTCGGGCGATGGGATGTCGCGTGGATCGTCGTCGCGATGGCGGGGGTCACCATCGCGGTTCTCGGGCCGAGTCCCGCCGCCCACCACCGACTTGCGGGCGACCTGCTGTCGGTCGGCGCGCTCGTGAGCTTCTCCGGCTACTGGATCGTCTCCAAGCGAGCGCGAGAACACACTCAGGCGATGGAGTACACGGCGGGGGTCACGATCATGGCGGCCGCGGTCACGACCGTGGTGGTCCTCGCCTCGAGCCAGGCGCTCGGGCGGATCCACCCCGCCGACTGGGGCTGGATCGTGCTGCTCGCCATTGTGCCCGGGTCGGGCCACCTGATCATGAACTGGGCGCACCGGTTCGTCGACGCGTCGGTGTCCTCTGCGATCAGCTGCCTGGCGCCACTGGTCGCGGCGGTCGTCGCGATACCGATCCTCGGTCAGTCCCTCTCGGTCCTGCAGGTGGTCGGCGAGCTCATCGGTCTCGCCGCGATCGCCGTCGTAGCGGCGCGCAATCGACAGCCGGTCGAACCACTCGCCGACTCCGTCAGCTCAGCCGATTGAGGCGTCCTCTTCGACTTCGTCGTCGGTGTCGCTGTCAACGGCTTTGCGTAGTCGCGCCATGAGCCGTTCGCACTCTGCGTACGTCGCGTCGTCGAGGCCGTGTCCCACGGGACCGCGCGAGGACGCCGAGCTGATGATCCCCTGGGCGACGAGCAGGTGCTTCTCGATCGCGACGAAGCTGTCGAGGCTCGTCTGCAGCGACACCATGAGGGCGAGCGGACCCGCGATCTCGTAGGCGCGCTCGAAGTCGCCGACAACGAGTGCGTCCCAGAGCGCGACGAGTGCCCAGACGAGGTCGGCGGCGGGCATCGTGCCGATGACCCCACGACGGAAGCTGTCGATCAGGTAGAGGCCACCCGTACCTTCGAAGACGAGTGCCTGGCCGTCGGTCGCTTCCAGCAGCTGGCTTAATCGCGGGCCAACAGGTGGCGCCTCGGGCTTGAACAAACACCGGTCACCGAGCTCACGGTGCAGACGTACCAGAAGTTCGAGCGAGAGCGACGCACCAACGTAGCCGCTTGCGTCCTGGACGACGATCGGCACGCTGACGCTCTCGGCGATAGCCATGAAATGGGCCATCAGCTCTTCGTCACCGACCCGGTGCAGCGCCGGCGGCGTCGCCATGACGGCGCTCGCGCCGCAGTCCTGCGCGTGGCGAGCGTGGGCGAGCGCGAGCACGGTCGATTCGGCACCGACCGAGATCACCGTCGAGCCACGCCCACCCACGTATTCGCACACGGCCGCCGTCACGGCGTCGCGCTCACGTGATGAAAGCCGCAGAACCTCCGACACCATCGCGAAGACGACGCCGTCGGCCTCCTCGTCGAGGAGCCAGTCGATCTCGCGCCGCAGCGACGAGACGTCGACGTCACCGTGTTGGTCAAAGGGAGTCTGGAAGACGGGCAGCACTCCCGAAACCGGGCTTCGCGCGATGCGTCGCTCGAAGTTGTTCAACTCATTCATTTCGCCTCACCATCAGTGTCGTCCACCTCAATACTGGCTCACGGTGCCGACCGCCGAGACCGTCCGCACCGTTGGCCTCCATCGGTCGTTCGAAAGCGGGGTGATCGTGACCGATAGGACTCGAACTGATCGTCCGGTCTTGATTCAGTGCGAGCCGGTGACGCGCTTTTCACCGGCGTAGACGACGAGCGAGGGGTCGCGCAGGAAGCCAACGAGCGTCATGCCGGTCTCTGTCGCGAGGTCGACCGCAAGTGAGGATGGCGCCGACACCGCACAGAGCATCGGTACCCCCGCCATTGCCGCCTTCTGGACGAGCTCGAACGAGGCACGTCCTGAAACCAGCAAGACGGTGCCCTGCAGTGGCAGGCGATTCTCGCGCAGGGCCCAACCAATGACCTTGTCGACGGCGTTGTGGCGTCCGACGTCCTCGCGCAACTCGACCAGTTCGCCGGTCTCGCCGTCAAAGAGCCCCGCCGCGTGCAGACCTCCGGTTCGCTCGAAGACCTGCTGGGCCTCGCGTAGCCGAGCCGGGAGGGTGACGAGCAGCGACGAAGCGACCTCGAGCGGGTCGCCGCTCACGTCAAAGCGCGATCTCGTTCGGACGGCGTCGATCGACGTCTTGCCACAGAGTCCGCACGAGCTGGTCGTGTAGAACGCACGGACAACGCCCTCGCCAGGTGGCGCCACACTCGGGGCGAGCACGAGGTCGAGCACGTTGAAGCGGTTCACGCCGTCGTCGCCCGCGCCCGCGCAGTAGCGCATCGCGGCGAGCTCTTCGCTCCTGGCGATCACGCCCTCGCTGACGAGAAACCCGGCCGCCAGATCGAAGTCCGCGCCGGGCGTGCGCATCGTGACCGCGAGGGACGTGCCGCCAACGCGAAGTTCGAGCGGCTCCTCGCCGACCAGCGTGTCGCGGCGGTGCTGTGCGGGTTCACCGAGGGTCAGGCGCAGCACATCTCGCTCCGGAGCAACACGACTCATCTCGCTCCCTCCCCTCGAGCCAGAATCGGCGAAGACGAGCATAACGACGACCGGCGAGCAAGATCGCGCTGCGTGGCGAACGGTCCTAGGCTGATCGCTATGACAATGACTGCCAAGGAATGGCTGAGCGCCTATAGCGAAGTGCTCGGAATCGACGCGCCGAGTGACGAAGAAGTGGAGCTACTCTTGGCGCTCGCGGGCAGTGCCGCGCACTCTTCGGAGCGAACCGCGGCTCCGATCGCGTGCTGGCTCGCTGCCCGGGCGGGCCTGGAAGCGGGCGACGCGAAAGCGCTCGCGGACGCCTTGGAAGAGAGACTGAAGAGCTGAACCGGCGGTTTTAGCTTTCTAAACCGAACCGCTGCAGGTCGTCGGGGCTGTCGACGTCAGAGAATTCGCGTTCCCCGATGACGCCACCCCACGCCGATTCGTCGAGCAGGACGACGTCGGGCTGGCTTGTCAGATGTCGCAGTGATCGCACCCCGGCGCTCACGAGCGCGGCGGCACCGTCGAGGTCGTGGGGTGCCCACTTCGCACACAGCGGCTGGGGCTCTCCGTGCACGACCGGTACGACGGAACCAACCGCGTCGTAGTCGACGAGAAAGCTCAGCAGTCGGGAGGTGAGGAGGGGCAGATCGCAGGCAATGACGAGCGCGGGACCTTCGTGTCGTTGCTCCATAAGGGCCCGGCGTCCCGCCGCGATCGCCGCGAGCGGTCCCGCGCCCTGGGGATCTTCGGTCGTCCACGACAAGCCCGATACGCCGGGACCCACTTCGACCGCGACGTCGACGCTGGCTCTCAGCAACGTGGCGGTGCGCTCGGCCAACGTTGATCCCGCAATCACGAGCGTGGCCTTGTCGCGCCCCATGCGCCGACTCGATCCGCCGGTGAGCAGGATTGCTCCCACCGTGGACGATGGAGTTCTCACGGGTCCACTGACCTAGACAGTGTCGGCCCGAAGGTGGTTGGTGCCGGTACTCACCGGTTCAGTCTACGAGTGCGTTCGTAAGGGCTGTGTTCTTCGCTGACGCGAGAAGGATTCGATTGTTCATGTTGTGTGTGCGCGCTGTCGTGTCGAAGTCGAACCACGAGCCATTACATTCATGTCCGTGTCAAGCGAGACCTCGAAACGTACGTTCTTCGTCCTGTTGTACTCTCATTCGGTGAGTTGGCGACGTGATTCGTAAACTACTCGTCGCGAACCGCGGCGAGATCGCTATTCGCGCCTTTCGGGCCGCCAACGAACTCGGCATCGCCTCTGTAGCGATCTTCGCCTTCGAGGATCGCTACTCGCTGCACCGCCAGAAGGCGGACGAGAGCTACGAGATCGGCGAGCGGGGACATCCCGTGCGGGCGTACCTCTCGGTCGAAGAGATCATTCGGGTCGCACAGCTCGCCAGCGCCGACGCGATCTATCCGGGCTACGGCTTTCTCTCCGAGGACCCTCGACTGGCGGCCGCGTGCGCAGAACATGGTTTGGTGTTCGTCGGGCCGAGCGCCGAGGTGCTCGAACTGGTCGGGAACAAGGTGCGCGCTCTTGACGCGGCTCGGCGAGCGGGGCTTCCAACGCTCCGCGAGGCCGCCGAACCCAACAACGACCACGAGGCGCTCGCCGCGCGCGCGAACGAGGTGGGATTTCCACTCTTCGTGAAGGCGGCGGCGGGCGGCGGCGGAAGGGGGCTGCGGCTCGTCGAAAGAGAAGCCGATCTCGGTGAGGCCATTCGCATCGCGTCGAGAGAGGCGGAGTCGTCCTTCGGAGACGAGACGGTCTTCTTGGAGCAGGCGGTGGTGCGGCCACGCCACATCGAAGTCCAGGTGCTCGCTGACGGCGAGGGCAACGTCGTCCACCTCTTCGAGCGCGACTGCTCGATCCAGCGCCGCCACCAAAAGGTCATCGAGATAGCGCCCGCACCGCACCTCGACCCGAACCTGCGTGACCAACTGTGCGCGAGCGCCGTCGACTTCGCGAGGTTTGTTGGCTACCGGAACGCCGGAACGGTCGAGTTCCTCGTCGACGGCGAGGGCCGCTACGTCTTCATCGAGATGAACCCCCGCATTCAGGTCGAACACACCGTCACCGAAGAAGTGACCTCCCTCGATCTCGTTCAGTCCCAGCTGCGCATCGCCTCGGGCGAGACGCTCTCTGAATTGGGCATCGACCAAGGCTCGATCACCGTGAGCGGAACGGCGCTGCAGTGTCGCATCACGACCGAGAACCCCGCGGAAGACTTTCGCCCCGACACTGGCCGGATCACGACCTACCGAGCACCGGGCGGCGCGGGAGTGCGGCTCGACGACGGCACCTACGTCGGCGCCGAGATCCTTCCCTACTTTGACTCCCTGCTCGTCAAGCAGACCTGTCGCGGGCGGACGTTCGCCGACGCGGTCGCGCGCACGCGACGCGCGCTCGCCGAGTTCCGGGTGCGAGGCGTGGCGACGAATCTGGCTTTCCTCCAGGCGCTCATGGCCGAACCGGATCTCGTGGCGGGAGCGCTGACGACCGCCTTTCTCGCCGATCATCCTGGGCTCGCAGATACTCGTAGTGGACTCGATCGGGGTACGAGGATGCTCACGTACGTGGCCGACGTGACGGTCAACCACCCGAACGGACCCGCGCCGCAGTCGCCCGAACCCACGACCAAGCTGCCGCTGCTCAGCTCGGGTGACGCGCCCGCCGGGACGCGTCAGGCGCTCGCGGCGCTCGGTCCTCGGGCCTTTGCGACCGCGCTTCGTAACCAGACGGCACTCGCGGTCACCGACACGACACTGCGCGACGCGCACCAGTCACTGCTCGCGACGCGCCTTCGCACCTACGACATGGTTGCGGTCGCTCCGTGGCTCGCCAAGGGACTTCCCGGCATGTTCTCCTTCGAGGCGTGGGGCGGCGCGACCTATGACGTGGCGCTGCGCTTCTTGAAGGAGGACCCGTGGGAGCGACTCGACGCGCTGCGCGCCGCGGTGCCCAATGTCTGCCTGCAGATGCTGCTGCGGGGGCGCAACACGGTGGGCTACACGCCGTATCCGGACCGGGTGGCCACCGCCTTTGTCCATGAGGCGTCGCGCAGCGGCATCGATATCTTTCGCATCTTCGACGCCTTCAACAATGTCGATCAGATGCGACCTGCGATCGAAGCCGTCCTCGAGACCGACAAGGTCGCAGAAGGCACGCTCTGCTACTCCGGCGATCTTGCGGATCCTCGCGAACAGCTCTACACGCTCGACTACTACCTGCGCGTCGCCGAGCAGCTCGTCGAGACCGGATGCCACGTCCTTTGCGTCAAGGACATGGCCGGGCTGCTTCGCGCACCCGCGGCGAGCCAGCTCATCGCTGCGCTGCGATCGCGTTTTGATCTGCCCGTTCACCTCCATACGCATGACACCTCGGGCGGACAGCTCGCGACGTATCTCGCCGCCGTCGAAGCCGGCGTCGATGCGCTCGATGGCGCCGCGGGGCCGCTCTCGGGAACAACGAGTCAGCCGCCGCTCTCGGCGATCGTCGCGGCGACCGATCACACCCCACGCGCGACGGGCCTTTCGCTCGACGTGCTGAACGACCTGGAGCCCTATTGGGCCGCCGTGCGCGAGCTCTACGCTCCCTTCGAAAGCGGTCTGCCCACCCCGACCGGACGCGTCTATCGCCACGAGATCCCCGGCGGCCAGCTCTCCAACCTGCGAACCCAAGCAGTTGCGCTCGGCCTTGGCGACCGTTTCGAGATGGTCGAAGACCTCTATGCGGCAGCCGACCGACTGCTCGGCCGGATCGTGAAGGTGACGCCCTCGTCCAAGGTCGTTGGTGACCTCGCGCTCTATCTATGCGGGATTGACGCGGATCCCGAGGCGTTCGAGAAGGACCCTGCCGCGTACGACATACCCGACAGCGTGATTGGCTTTCTCGAGGGTGAGCTCGGCACGCCACCGGCTGGATGGCCCGAGCCCTTTCGCACGAAAGCCCTGGCCGGACGGGCCGTGAGCACGAGAGAGACGCTCCTGTCTGACGCCGACGAGGAGGCGCTCGCCACCCGCGAGGAAGTTCGTCCGACGCTCAACCGACTGCTCTTTCCCGGACCCACCAAGGAGTTCGAAGAGGCCGTCGGCGCCTACGGTGACCTCTCGGTCGTGCCGACGCGCGCCTTCTTCTACGGGCTCGAGCCGGGCGAAGAGGTCGACGTCTCGCTCGCGCTGGGTGTCTCGATCTTCTTGAGCGTCGACGCGGTCGGCGAGGCGGACGACGCGGGTTGTCGGACCGTCTTTGGGCGGCTGAACGGCCAACAGCGAACGGTGACGGTGCGTGACCGGTCGGCGAGTGATAAGACCGTGCACAGGGAGAAGGCTACCCTGGGCGATCTCTCCCAGATTGCGGCCCCCTTCTCCGGTGTCGTTTCGGTACAAGTACGCGTGGGCGATCACGTCACGGCCGGACAGACCGTCGCGATCATCGAAGCGATGAAGATGGAGGCGTCCATCACCGCCCCGCTCCCCGGGGTGGTCGATCGCGTCGTCGTCGAACCGATGGGCAGGGTCGAAGGCGGGGACCTACTGCTCAGCGTTGCAAGCTGAACCCGTTTGCGTCGACAAGCCTGGCGGCGTTGCAAAACCGCGCCGTGCCGGGTCGTAACATTCAACGGTGACCTTTGTCAGCCTCTCCATCGGGACGCTCTCGAGTTTGCGTCATCGTCAGGTGCTCGACTTTCCGGAATTCGGTCACGCGATTGCCGACTAGCCGGACCTCGGCGGTGACATCCTTATCCAGCCCCCGTGCGCGCTTCGACGATCTTCGCTCCCATACGACGACGACGCTGACGGGTTTCGTCGGAGAGCTTCGCGCGGACAGCCTTGAAGATGTGCCGAGCGTTCTCGCTCGGGCGGAAGAATCGGCCCGCGAAGGCCTGTGGGTTGCGGGTTACGTGTCCTACGATGCGTCGCCCGCCTTCGACGGGGGACTGCGCGTTCCCCGAGGAGACGCTCAACGCGCGCGTCGCCTCCCTTTCGCCTGGTTCGGTCTGTATCGCCAGTGCGACGACTCGCCGCTCTCGCTGGCGAAGGGCAACGACCGAGCTCGACCGAGCTGGGAGCTTGGGACGACCGAAGAGGAGTACCTCAACGACGTTGCGTGCATACTCGAAGAGATTCGCCAGGGCAACGTGTACCAGGTGAACCTGACGAGCGCGTTCGTTCACCGCGGCGTCCTCGACCCGCGGCTTCTCTATCGCCAACTGCTCGTGGCGCAACGCCCGGCGTACGGAGCCCTCATCGAACTGGACGGTGCGTCGATAGTGAGCGCCTCACCCGAGCTCTTCATTGAATGGGACGGCTCGCACCTGCGAAGTCGACCCATGAAGGGGACCATCCGTCGCGGTCGCTTCGAGCTGGAGGATGAAGAACTCGCGCGTCGTCTGCAGCACTCGTCGAAGGAGACTGCCGAGAACGTCATGATCGTCGACCTCATTCGAAACGACATGGGCCGGGTCGCCACGACGGGCAGCGTCACCGTCACGGAGCTTCAGGTGTTGGAGGCGTATCCGAACGTCTGGCAGCTCGTCTCCGAAGTCCACTGCACGACGCGCCCGGACACCCGTCTCGTGGACATCTTTCGTGCGATGTTTCCGTGCGGCTCGGTGACCGGAGCCCCCAAGCAGAGCGCGATGGGCATCATCGAACGTCTCGAGCGAACCGAGCGCGGCGTGTACTGCGGCGCGCTAGGACTGCTGCGACCGAGCGAGCGTCGCCTTCACGCTCGCTTCAGCGTGGCTATTCGCACGGCGGTCGTTGACAGCGCGGGCGAGTCCCGATTCGGCAGTGGCGGGGGGATTGTCGCCGACTCCGTGTCGTCGAGTGAATATCACGAGATGCTCCTCAAAGCCGCCATGTTGAGCACACCTTACGAAGGACCGTTCCGGTTGCTCGAGACCTTCCGCTACTCCCCGGGGCTCGTCAATCTCCACGTCGCTCGCCACCTCGCTCGCCTGACGAGGTCAGCCGAGTTTTTCGGATACCGCATTCGACCGTCGTTCGACGCATACGTCACTTCACGGCTCGCACGCATCGACATCGAGGCTCGCGTGCGGATACTGCTGTCGCGAGACGGCCGTCTCGAAATACAGAACGTACCGGCGCCCGCACGGCGACTGGTCCCCGTTCGTCTCGCCCTTGATGACGAGGCGATCGACAGTTCGTCGACGATGCTGTTTCATAAGACGACCAGTCGATCCCTCTACAATGCGCGGCGAAGGAAGTTCCCCGACGCCGACGACGTCGTGCTGGTGAACGAGCGGAGCGAGTGCACCGAAACGACGATTGCGAACATCGCGGCCCGTTTCGGAGAGGTGTGGCGTACGCCACCGCTCTCCTCGGGATGCCTTCCCGGGATCGAGCGGGCGCGGCTGCTCGACGACGGAACGCTGTGCGAGGGGGTTCTGCGACCGAGCGATCTCCTCGGCGCCGACGAGCTGGCCGTCCTCAATTCGCTGCGTGGATGGGAGCGGGCCACGTTGTGCGATGACGAGGGAGCGAGTTCCCGCCTCGGCTCGCGAGGGGTGCTGGGGCAACTCTAAAGTTGGTGGATGATTCGATACATCATGACGCTGCGGTGCGCCGACCAGCCAGGGATCGTTTTGGCGTCGGCCAATGGCATCGTCGAGGTTGCGGGAAACATCGTCGAAAGCGATCAGTTCTCAGACCCTCCGACGGGGCTCTTTTGCATGAGGATCAGGTTCGATAGTCCTCGACCGCTCGGCGAGGTCCGACAGGCATTAGAGACGCACCTCGCGCCCTTTGAAGCGCTGATCGGTGTGCGGCCCGAGGCGCAGCGTCGCCGGGCTCTCGTGATGGTCTCCAAACACGATCACTGCCTGGTCGACCTGCTCTATCGCTGGAACATTGGGGAGCTCGCGGTCGACATCCCGGTGATCGTGTCGAACCACCCCGACTGCGCCCCGATCGCGGAGCGCTACGCCATACCCTTCGTGCACATCCCGGTGTCGCCGGAGACGAAGGCGTCCGCCGAAGCGGCGCTGATGGATCTCGTTCGAGCCCACGATGCCGACTTCATCGTGCTGGCTCGATACATGCAGGTGCTCTCGCGCGATTTCTTCGAGACGATGCCCGGCAACATCATCAACATCCACCACTCGTTCTTGCCGAGCTTCAAGGGGGCGAGACCGTATCACCAGGCGTACGAGCGAGGCGTGAAGCTGATTGGCGCGACCGCGCATTACGTCACCGCCGAGCTCGACGAGGGATCCATCATCGCCCAAGCGGTGACCCAGGTGACCCACGCGCAATCGGCCGAGGACCTCGTCGCGATGGGCCGAGACGTCGAGCGCACGGTGCTCGCTCACGCGGTTCGACTCCAATCCGAAGATCGGGTCGTGCTCGCCGGGAACCGGACCATTGTCTTCGCCAACTGATTCGCATCGAGCCCCGAGCAGCACCGTGGCGAATGGCCGCCCCCTGCGATGCTGTACTGTTGCGGTGCGTGAATCTGGTGCGATGAGGCGATGAAGATGGCGTCCGGCGAGATCCTCTGGTCCCCTTCGAAGGAGCGTCAGCGCGCCTCGCACCTGCGCGAGTTTCTCGACGCGCACGGTTTTGACTCCTACGACGAGGCGTGGAGGTGGTCGGTCGATAAGGAAGGCGCATCGGAGTTCTGGCTCGAAATCGCGCGTGTATCTGGCGCGAGATTCCATAACGAGGCGACGTGTGCCATTGAAGATGACTCGTCATCGGTGACGGGCGTTCGCTGGTTTCCCGGGGCCACGCTCAACTACGCCGAATTAGCACTCACGACGATCCGACTCAACGAGGACGTCGCTCTCACGTGCCACTCCGACACACGAGGGCGCACGCAGGTGACGTGGGCGGAGTTGCGCGATCTCGTCGCTCGTCTCCAGGCAGGACTACGTCGATCTGGCGTGGGACGCGGTGACGTGGTGGCGGCGTACCTGCCGAACATTCCAGAGACGCTCGCCTTGATGCTCGCGACCGTAGGAATTGGAGCGGTCTGGACGTGCTGTGCTCCCGAGATGGGCGCGACCGGGGTGCTCGACCGGCTGGAACAGG
>JBAUSF010000332.1:0-6344 GCA_049581565.1 Acidimicrobiales bacterium | reverse complement strand
CCCGTGCGCGCACTGATCTCGGTGATCGATCCCGAGGTGCCAGAGCCGCCCTCGTTCAAGACGAGCACGGTGCTGCCCGCGGCGGTGATGGCGACCGGGTCATTGAAGTGGAACGATCCGCCCTTGATCACGCGAACGAGCGCACCGTTCGACGCAGCCATCTCGACCACGGAACCGCCCGCGTTCGCGACGAAGAGATTGGCGCCCGAGCGAGTGATGCCCGTCGGGCTGTTGAAGAGGTAGCCCTGGGCGCGCCCGAAGCTCGCCACCCACGCGCCACTGGCGGGGTTGATCTCGGTGACGGAATCGCCGGCCTGGTTGGTCACCCACAGATGTCCCGACCCGAAGGCGAGCCCGGAGGGTGCATCGAATTCGCTCAACGCGGCGACGCGCGGCGACGCCTTTGCGGGACCGACTGTCACGAGCGAGGCGGCGAGTACGAGGCTGGCAGAGCCAATGACCCCCCGTAGCGCGGCGCGACGCTTCATGAGTGGGAGTGTACCGCCCGCTCCGCCGAAGCCTGCCTGTGCCGTCACCGTGAGCGCAGGCGGGATTAGGCGAGGGCGGCGTCGAGGTTGATGGTGGTGCCGGTGAGCGCTTTGCTGACCGGACATCCCACCTTCGCATCCTCGGCCGCCTTCAAGAAGCCGGCCTCGTCGAGACCCTCGACGGTGCCCCGCACGTGGATGGTGATGTCGGGGATGCGGAATCCACCCGCGGGGTCGGGACCGAGGCGAACTTCGACCTCGACGACGAGGGTTTTGGGCGTGCCACCGGCCGTTGCGATCGCGTTGGAGAGCCCCATCGAAAAGCAGGCGGCGTGGGCCGCCGCGATCAGCTCCTCGGGGCTCGTCGTGCCGTCGGCGTCTTCGGCGGCGCGCTTGGGAAACGAGACGTCGAACGCGCCGGCTCCGCTGCTCAGCAGCTCGACCCGCCCCGACCCGTCTTGAAGACCACCTGTCCATGTCGTTCGTGCCTTGCGTGTGGGCATGTCGCTCCTTTATCTCCTGAGTCTCTGGTCGTTCGCATCATAAAGGTCTCGCCGCGTGACGAGCAGGTAAATTCTCTGGGGCCAACGTCGTGAATTATTTCGCTGGAACTCGATGCGACCTTCTGTCATGATGTCGCCATGACGAAATTCTCAAGCTTTGACGACGCCATGCCGTGCTGGGTTGACGTGATGGTAGAGACCGATGATGAGCATCAGGCCACGAGGGCGTTCCTCAGCACGTTGTTCGACTGGACCTGGGAGCTCGGCGGGCCCGAGATGGGCGGCTACTCACTCGCCTTGTCCGGAGGACTCCCGGTGCTCGGGCTTGGAAAGACCGATGGCGTGCACGGCGCCGCAACGACGTACTTCAGCACTTCAGACATTGACGACGCCATTGTCCGAGCGACCGACGGCGGCGCGACGACGTTGATGCCCCGAATGGACGTCATGGACCTCGGGTCGATGGCGGTCCTGGTCGATCCCGTCGGGGCCGTCTTTGGACTGTGGCAGCCGGGATCGTTTCACGGATTCGGCGTGATGCACGAAGAAAACGCCGCGGGATGGTTCGATCACAGCTCGGCTGACGCCGATCGTGCCGCCGAGTTCTACCTGAAACTGAGCGGACACCAACTGACCTCGCCGGGCGAGAACATGAGAGTGCTCGCGAACGGCGACGCGTGGTACGCGAGCTTCACCCAGGTCGACGGCGCCCCGGCCCAGTGGAATCCGATCTACGTCGTCGACTCGCTCGAGCGCGCTCGCGAGGTCGTGACGCGCCACGGTGGGGCCATCCTCGTCGAGGAGATGCCCGTGCCCGGCAGCGCGATCTGCGTCTTCACCGAACCCGTGAACGGCACCACCATGACCGTGATGCGTGGTGGCGAACACCCCGACGAGTAGGGGCATGGCAACGAACGTTCGACCGCGCGTGGAGCTCGGGGTCACGGCGCTCGACTGCCCCGACCCGCTCGCGCTCGCGGACTTCTACGCGGCCCTGACGGGGCTCGACGTCGAACCGCTCGAGGACTTTCCGCCAGAGGACGTCACCTGGATCGAATTGCTGGGCAACGGCGGTCCGACGCTCGGCTTTCAGAAGATCGACTCGTACGTTGCGCCAACCTGGCCCGAGGGTCCGATCCCCCAGCAGCTGCACGTCGACTTCATGGTGGACGACCTCGATGACGCCGAAGCCCACGCCACCGCACTCGGCGCCACGAAAGCGGCCTATCAGCCCGGCGACACCTTTCGTGTCTTCTTTGATCCCGTCGGGCACCCCTTCTGCCTGGTCCTTCGACCCAAGGAATAAGTCATTCCATTTTGGTGGCGCTGCGCTGACGGATTAGGATGGAACTTCGCGTCTCGGGGTACACCTCGAGAACACCGAGGACCTGTGGTGCAGCTCGGAGTGCACGCCGCCCTGTCAAGGCGGAGGTCGCGGGTTCAAATCCCGTCAGGTCCGCTCGACACCCCCTTGGGGTGACGAGGAGGTCGAGTAGCTCAGTTGGTAGAGCGCGCGCCTGAAAAGCGTGAGGTCACCGGATCGACGCCGGTCTCGACCACTTCTGGCTGTTCGCCCACTGCCGTCACGGACGGCTGAGGGCAACGCGAGCCTTCGCGTACCGGCGACTCGCCGTCGTCGTCCACGGTCCAACGACGTGCAGGCCGCGTTCTGCGCGCGGCGCGGTTGACGTCCGCGCGCCGCGACCAAGCGGGGTCACCGACGCAACGACGTTCGAGCCGTGAAGTCGCGCGACGAGCATGAGACTCACCGCGTGGCGCTTCGAGCTCGGCACCGAGCGGTACACGAAGTGGGCGATCACGTGTTCCGGTTGATCCACGTCAAGAAACTAGAGAGTCGATGTGACGTCCGGCGCGGCGCCATCGAGTAACAATGGATTTACCCATGACCGATGCCACGTTGCCGCTGATCATCCCCGCCTTCGCGCCGCCGAGTGCCGGTGTCGAATGGCCGACGGCCGAGTGGCCGAGAGGGGTTCACCCGCGTCAGAGCGAGCTCGAGTCGGTCGTTGACGAGATGTTCACCAACGACGAGCTCGCGATCACGAACGCCGTCGTCGTCATACAGGGCGGACGCGTCATCGTCGAGCGATACGGGGGCGTACGCGAGTACTTCGATCGTCCCGCCGAGCCGATCACCGACGTGAGTCCGCTGCTCTCGTGGTCGATGGCGAAGTCCGTCTTGCACTGCGTGATCGGGACGCTCGTCGACGCGGGTGAGCTCGACCCTGGACAGCTCGCCCCCGTCCCCGAATGGTCGAGCGAGGGCGATCCGCGTCACCGGATTCGAGTGGACAACCTGCTCGCCATGCGCGACGGCCTCGACTTCAACGAAGCGTACGAGCTCGGCCAACCGAGCGACGTGATCGAGATGCTCTTCGGCGAGGGCCAAGACGACATGGCGGCCTACGCCGCGGCGCGGCCCCTCGCCCACGAACCAGACACCGTCTTCAACTACTCGTCAGGCACGACGAATATCCTCAGCCGCATCGTCGCCGACCACGTCGGCTACGCCGACGCCTACCGCGAGTACCTCGAGCAGCGGCTCTTCGGACCACTCGGCATGACGAGCGCGGAGGCGACCTTCGACGGTCACGGGGTCTTCGTCGCCTCGAGCTACGTGCGCGCGAGCGCTCTCGACTTCGCCAAGTTCGGGCTGCTCTACCTGCGCGGCGGCATCTGGGATGACCGCGAGATCATCTCGCGCCGATGGTGCGCGACCGCCCAGACTCCTCTCAGCGTCGACGAGGAGACCGGCTCGTACTACTCCTGGCAGTGGTGGGTGACGGGCGACGAGTTCGGCACCTACTGGGCGTCGGGCTACGAGGGCCAGCAGATCAGCGTGGTGCCCGCCCTCGACGCGCTCATCCTTCGCTTTGGCCATACCCCCGAAGAGAACGGTCCGAAGCTCCTCGAGTGGCGCCGTCGCATTTTGCGCGTGCTCGCGTCCTAGGCGCCCTCGAAGTCGAAACCGAGATCGGGCGCGCTAAAGAGCGCCGTGAAGCGGAGCCCCTCTTTGGCGGTCATGGCGGCCGCGGTGCCGCCGCGATCGACGACCGCGAGGATCATGACGACTTCACATCCCGCCGCCTGGACGACGTGCACGGCCTCGAGCAGGCTCGTGCCACGCGTCACCGTGTCTTCGGTGATGACTACCCGGTCGCCGGGCTCGAGGGCGCCCGCGATGCGTCCTCCGCCACCGTGATCCTTCACCTCTTTTCGCACGCTGAAAGCGCGCAGGGCACGTCCACGCGTCGCGGCGACCCCGGCCGTGATGAAGCTAATGCCGTCGGCGCCCATCGTGAGTCCGCCGATCGCCGTCGCGTCCTCGGGCACGGCGTCGAGCACCAGGGTTGCGAGATCGACCATGGCTTCGGGCGCGCAGATCGTCTGCTTGGAATCGATGAACCAGGTGGAGTGGCGTCCGGACTTCAAGACAAAATCACCGCGCATGACCGAGTATGCGAGGAGGTGCTCTCGAATACGCTCTCTCGCGCTCACGACAGCACGACCTGCTTCGTCCCGGGGCGGAGCGAACCGACGATCGAGGCGTCGACGCCACTCGCGCGCGCGAGCGTGACGGCCGCTTCAGCGGCGCTTTCGTCGAGCGCGACGACCATGCCGAGCCCGCAGTTGAACACCCTCACCATCTCTTCGGCGCTCACGGGACCGCGGCGCTGGATCTCGAAGAAGATCTCCGGGGTGGGAAAGGCGGTCATGTCGATGACGGCGTCAAGACCCTCGGGCAGCAGTCGCACGACGTTGCCAACGATGCCCCCACCGGTGATGTGGGCTGCGGCGTGGACACCCGCGCCGAACTCGTGGCAGAGCGCCGTCACGAACGGTGCGTAGATCACCGAAGGCCGGAGCAGCTCGTCGGCGAGCGTGCGCTCGGACCCCGGATACGCGGGTTCGTCGAGCGACGCCGTGTCGGTGATGAGGATGTCGCGCGCGAGCGTGTAGCCGTTCGATCGCAGTCCCGGCGAGTGGAGTCCAATGAGCACGTCGCCCTCGCGCGTGCGCTCGGGCGAAAGGGCGTCGCGGCGTTCGACGACCCCGAGCGCGAAGCCCGCCACGTCAAGATCCTCGGGCTTCATAACGCCGCCGTGCTCGGCCGTCTCACCGCCGAGCAGCGCCGCGTGCGCCTGGCGACACCCCTCGGCGATGCCCGCGACGAGGACCTCGATAACGGCGGGGTTGAGCGATCCGACGGCAAGATAGTCGAGCACGAAGAGGGGTTCGGCGCCCACGCAGACGAGGTCGTCGACGAGCATGGCGACCAGGTCTATCCCGACCGTGTCGTAGCGACCGGTGAGGCGGGCGACCTCGAGCTTCGTGCCGACGCCATCGGCGGAGGCGACGAGCACCGGTTCGTCGTAGTTCTTCGTGAGCGCGAACAGTCCGCCGAACCCGCCGATGCCACCGAGCACACCGTCGCGATACGTCGAATCAACGCTGCCCTTCATGCGCGCCACGGCCTCGTCGCCCGCTTCAATGGACACCCCCGCGCCGGCGTAGGTTCTCGCTCCGGCGACGTCGAGCAGTCGACTCACCAGCGGCTTCCCACCGCGCCGATCGCGACAGGTATCGGCGCCGGGTACGAACCCGTGAGGCACGCGTCGCAGCACTCACCGTTGAGCTTGATCGCGGCGCGCAGGTTTTCGAGCGTAATGAACTCGAGTGAGTCAGAGCCGATGAATGCGTTCATCTCGGCGACGCTGTGGTTGGCGGCGAGCAGCTCGTCGCGGGTCGGCGTGTCGATGCCGTAGTAGCACGGCGACATGAACGGCGGCGAGGAGATGCGCAGGTGCACTTCCGCGGCGCCGGCGTCACGCAGCATCGCCACGAGTGCCTTGGTGGTCGTGCCGCGCACGATCGAGTCGTCGACGACGACGAGGCGCTGGCCCTCGATGTTCTCGCGCAGCGGATTGAACTTGCGCCGCACGCTCGCCGAACGCTCACTCTGGTCGGGGGCGATGAACGTTCGACCGATGTAGCGATTCTTCACGAGCCCGTAGCCAAAGGGGACGCCCGAGGCCTTCGCGTAGCCCTCGGCGGCGGGGATTCCCGAGTCCGGCACGCCCATGACGATGTCCGCGTCAACCGTCGACTGGGTGGCGAGCAGCTCGCCCATGCGCCGACGCGTCGTGTGGACCTGATGTCCCATGAGGTACGCGTCGGGTCGAGCGAAGTACACGAACTCAAAGATGCAGAGCTTCTGAGTACCCGCGGCCGGACGGAGCAGCTGGGTTGAGGTGACGCCGTCGCTCGTGATCGTGACGAGCTCACCCGGGTTGATCTCGCGCACGAAGCGGGCGCCGACCACGTCGAGGGC
>JBAUSF010000331.1:0-33583 GCA_049581565.1 Acidimicrobiales bacterium | reverse complement strand
GGGCCATTGGGGGAAACCCTGAGAGTAGGCCCGGGTTCTTAGGGGCAACGTGACCAAGACGTCGCAAGTCCGAGCAGTTCTCGATGCGATACCGTACGCCTCATGGGACTCTTTCGTCGCTCACGGCATCGCCCTTACTCCGCCGATCCACTCGAAGACGCCGCCGAAGCCAAGGAGTTGGGCCGCGAGGGAGTGCTCGGACCGCAGGTCTTTACGGTGTCCCCGATCCTCATCGCCGAACCCGGAGAGAGCGACATCGCGAGTGAAGAGGTTCGTGCGGCGGCAGACCCCGAGGACGATACGACGAAGGAGCTCCTGATCGAGCGCGAGCGCAGGCAGGAAGAACAGGACTACTAGAGCCCGAATCCGAGCACTTCATCGGAAGCCGTTTCGCGGGTCCTAGAATTTCACTCCACATGTCCTTCGCTCTGAATCGAATCTTTCGCACGAGCAAAGTGCCCCCGACGATCGATGGGGTCTTTTGGGTGCTCAAGTTGCTGACGACCGCGATGGGCGAGGCGACGTCCGACTTCTTCGTGCGTCGGCTCAACCCCGAGCTCGCAGTCATCGGCACAGGAGTCGTCTTTCTAGTCGTCATCTGGCGCCAGCTTCGCGCGCCGCGGTACTTCATCACCACGTACTGGGCCGCCGTCGTGATGGTCAGCGTGTTCGGCACCATGTGCGCTGACGTGATCCACGTGAAGTTCGGCGTTCCCTATGCGGTCTCGGCCGCGGCGTTCGCCGTGCTGCTTCTTGCCATCTTCGTCACGTGGTCGCGATCGGAGCACACGCTCTCCATTCACAGCATCACGACGACTCGTCGCGAGCTCTTCTACTGGGCGACGATCACCGTCACCTTTGCGCTCGGGACGGCCGTTGGCGACACGACCGCGACGACACTCAGCTTGGGCTACCTCACCTCAGGGATCGTCTTCGCCTTTGTCTTCTGTCTGCCTCCTCTTGGCTACAGGATCTTTCGACTGAACTCGATCGCCATGTTCTGGGCCGCCTATATCCTCACTCGCCCGCTCGGTGCGTCATTCGCTGACTACATGGGAAAGCCGAAGAGCGTTGGCGGGCTCGGATGGGGCTCGGGCAACGTCGCAATGATGTTCAGCGCGATCATCGTCGCCGTTGTCGCCGGGATGGTCGTTCGCAGTCAGCGAGGTGTCATGAGTCGGGCTCGTCACGTTGCACGAGAAAGGTACCCGTCGAGCGACTGATGAGCTTGCCGTCGCTACCGGTCACGCTCGCCTCGCCGTAGCCGATGAGTCTCGTCAGGCGCACGACATCTCCGCGCAGAAGATAGCGCTCGCCGAGCATCGCCGGTCTCAGCAGCTCCGTCGTCATCTCGATCGTCGCTTGTGTGCGGTCTCGGCCTGGGAGGGCCGCATTGAGGGCGAAGTTCATCGACGCGTCAAGGAGCAGTGCGTGCACGCCCGCTTGGACCGCGCCGTGAGGGTTGCACGCGAGTTCCGTGGGACTGAACGTGCCGTCGACCCAGCCGAGGTCCTCCCCGTCGATGCCGTATCCGTCGAACGAAGCACCGACCGCGCCGATGAGGGCCATGCCCCCGTTACCCAACCAACGGTCCATGTTCTTTATCGTTTCGTTCATCGTCGTGACGATAGTTCCCAGCGCCGCGTAGGATTCGCGCGGTGGGCTAACCGCCTCGACGAAAGGAGCACGATGCCGACTGCGGTCATCGTTGATGCGCTTCGCACCCCTGGCGGGAAGCGCAACGGAAAGCTGAAGAACTGGCACGCCGTCGACCTCGCCTCCGAGACGCTGCGCGCACTTGCCGAGCGCAACCAGCTCGACACGAGCGTCGTCGACGACGTGATCATGGGGTGCGTCTCCCAAGTCGGCGAACAGGCCTTTAACGTCGGGCGAAGCGCGCTGCTCGCGGCCGGCTGGCCGGAGTCGGTGCCGGCGACGACCATCGACCGTCAGTGTGGGTCGTCCCAGCAGGCGCTGCACTTCGCGGCCCAAGGGGTGATGTCGGGCGCCTACGACGTCGTCGTCGCGGCGGGCGTCGAATCGATGACGCGCGTCGCGATGGGCTCTTCGATCGGCCAGGACGCGGGTTGGCCGTTCGGCCCTCGCGTCGCCGAGCGCTACGCTCCCGTTGGAGGACTCGTCAACCAGGGCGTCGGCGCCGAGATGATCGCCGACCAGTGGGGCATCACTCGAGAGGAACTCGACGCATTCTCGCTCGAGAGTCACCGCCGTGCGGCACGCGCGACCGCGGAAGGTCGTTTCGAAAGAGAACTGATACCCATCTATGTTCGTGACGACGAAGGAAACGCCACCGACGAGCTCGTCACGAGCGACGAAGGCATTCGGTCCGACTCGTCCATGGAGGGCCTCGCGAAGTTAAAGCCCGCGTTCAAAGAGGACGGCAAGGTAACTGCCGGCAACTCCTCGCAGATCACCGACGGGGCCTCGGCGGTGCTCGTCATGAGTGAGGAGAAGGCGCGAGCGCTCGGCTACGCGCCTCGCGCCAAGTTCCACACCTTCGCACTCGCGGGGGTCGACCCGGTCACCATGCTCACGGGTCCGATCCCCGCGACGGCCAAGGTGCTCGAACGCGCGGGTCTCACGCTCGACGACATCGATCTCGTCGAAATCAATGAGGCCTTCGCCGCGGTGGTGCTGGCCTGGCAGATTGAGCACAAGGCCGATCTCGCCAAGGTGAACGTGAACGGAGGCGCCATCGCCCTCGGACACCCCCTCGGAGCCTCGGGCGCGAAGCTCTGTGCGACGTTGCTCAATGAGCTCGAGCGCACGAACGGCCGCTACGGACTGCTCACCATGTGCGAAGGTGGCGGACTCGCGAACGCCATGATCATTGAACGGCTGGGCTGAGGGCCCCTACTTGTAGCGAGTCGCCAAGTAGAAGCCCGAGAACATCGCGACGAGCCCGACCGCGAGGTACCACGCCGACGTGGAGCCCGGGAGCACGGACAGGTAGTTGAGCGTGATCACCACGATGCCAAAGAGCAGCAGGCCCAAGATCAACCAGCCGAACCAGCGCGGGCTGTGATCGGCGCTGCGGGGCCGGGGCTTGGTCACCCGACCGCGCGCTTCGGCGTCGACATAGCGACCGACGGACTTCTTCGGATTCGGTTTCGCCGCAGGTTTCGCCATGGCTAACGATGCTACTGCGGACGCTCGCTAGGTAGTTGGCGGGGTGGTCGTCGTCGTCGTCGTGGAAGTAGTGCTCGCCGTCGTGACGCAGACCTGCATGTCGATGGTCGATCCGTAGGTGACGCTCGAGCCCGGTGCTTCACTTTGGGACACCACCGTCGGAGGTGCTCCCGACTGGCACGGCATCGAGCTCAGTGAGTAGGACGGCTGAAATCCGTACTGAGTCAAAATGGTGTTCGCCTGCGACTCGGTATCGCCGACCACACCTGGAACGGGCTCTTGGCAGTTGCCACTCGATACCTCGAGCGTGATGACCTGGTTGGAAGTCACTAGCGAGCCTTCCGGCGGATTTGACGCGATGACGAGTCCCTGGGCGATGGTGTTCGAGCACGCGTGGGTCTCTGCGGTTGCGATCGAGAGTCCTTGACTGGTGAGCAACGCCGCGGCGGCGGCGATCGTCTTCCCGTTGACGCTGTCGAGCGGGTACTTGGCGTTTGGCGCGAGGACCGTCAAGGTCACGGTCTGGCCTGACTGCACCGTCGTGCCGCGAGGGATGGACTGGGCGAGGACGGTGTTGGGCGCGGGATTGCCCGAACCAGGTGGCACGGTTGGCGTCTCGGAGATCTTGGAGCTCAGCTTTTCGTGGCTGAGAGTGGCGATCGCCGCCGAGACGTTCATGCCGACGAGGTCGGGCACTGTCTCGGGAGTCGTGGTGATGCCCTCACTCACAATCAGGGACACCGCGTCTCCCTTCGTGACCTTCACGCCGTGCCTCGGACTCGTTGAGAGGACCGTTCCCTTTGGCTTGTGCGACTTCTCGAGCGTGGTCGAGCCAACGACGAGTCCAGCGTCCTTCACCGCCTTTGTCGCCGCCGTCTGCTGCTGACCAATGACGTCAGGCATCTTCACCGTCGTGGTCTTGTTGTGCTCCAAGAAGGCGTAGGCGCCCGCGCCGATCAGCAGAACAACGAGCACCAAGATGATGCCGTTGTAGCTGCGCCGACGACGGCGCACGTCGGTTCGCGGGCCTTGCATGACCGGCACCGAGCGAGTGCGCTCGCCCGCCACGGCGGCGACGGACCGCGTCGCATCTGCACCAAAGAAGGCCGCGTCTCGCATGGCGGCGTGAACGGGCTGACCCTCGCTGAAGCGGATGAGGTCCGCGCGAAGCTCGTCGGCCGACTGATAGCGGTTGGAGGGCGACTTGTTGAGGGCCTCCATGACGATGGCCTCGAGATCGCTCGGCACGCTCGAAGAAAACTGCGACATTGGCGGGACCACGTTGTGGACGTGTTGACTCGACACTTCGACGGGCGTTTCGCCGACGAACGGAGGTCGGCCAACGAGCATCTCGTAGAGCACGACCCCGAGCGAGTACACGTCGCTTCGTCCATCGACGGCGACGCCCTCGGCCTGCTCAGGCGAGAAGTACGTCGCCGTGCCCATCACCGAGCCGGCCTCGGCAAGATGATCTTCGCTCGACACGGCTTGGGCGATTCCGAAGTCCGTGACCTTCACCTGACCGTCTCTCGTGATCAAGATGTTGCCGGGCTTGACGTCGCGGTGCACGACGCCGCTGCGGTGTGCGTACCCGAGAGCCGCCGCGACTTGGGCCACGATCTGAGCCGAACGAGAGGCGGTGAGGGTCACCGAATTGCGCAACATTTCAGCGAGGGAAACGCCCTCCACGAGCTCCATCACGATGAAGTACGTCTCGCCGTCTTCTCCCCAGTCGAACACCGGCACGATGTTGGGATGCGACAGGTTCGCCGCCGCCTGGGCTTCACGGCGGAACCGCTCAACAAATAGGGGATCTTCGCTTAACTCGGGATAGAGGATCTTGAGCGCAACCGCCCGGTTCAAGAGGGTGTCCTGGGCTCGATAGACCATCGCCATGCCCCCGCGGGCTATGAGGTGTGTCACCTGATAACGATGCGAGTACAGTCGTGGGTCGTTGACGGGCTCCATACTGGGCTAAGCCTACGCTGTCGTTCTTGGGATCACTGGCTCGTCAACGTCCACCACGCCCGTTCGGACGGCATCGCGATGTATCCATGAGCGATTCGTCGCACGAGCGAAGTCGAGACGTACTGGTGGTTGCAGAAAAGGCGTGAAACGGTAACAATCTGGCGATCGTAAGACGTCGTCGTCGCGGTTGGCTTCATAACGGCGAACCGATCTTGCGCGATCGCTCGGACGCCTCGCCGTACCACCATCATCCTTCCTCGTCAGCGCCCATACCTGGGGGTGACACGTTGGCACAATGCGCGGGTGTGGGCACGGCCTACTTGGGCGCGGTGGTCGTCGTCGAATGGCTGCTCGAAGGAGCGGTCGTGGTGGTCGTTCCGCTCGAATCCGATTGGGTGAGCTCCCATTCATCGTGCAGGTACTTCGCGTAGCGCAGCGCCGCCGTGGCAGTGGGTTCACTGATCGTCGAAGCGAGTGCTCGCTGGTCCAGTGGTCGAAGCTGGGACGCCAGGTAGCTCGTGTAGCGCACCACGTAAGGCTGATACCACAAGACACCACTCGGCTGACCCTGGTAGACCGCGATGGTACCCGCGTCGTTGCCGAGGTAGTACGTCGAGTACGCGTACCAGTGCACGACAGCGACGCCGCCCCCTACGACGGCGAGGAAGAGGAGCGTGGCCGCCCACACGCGCCAGGTCACGATGCGCCGTCGCCGTCCCGCGCTCTTCGGCCGAGTTGGTTCAACCGTCGGCGGTGCCGAGCTCATCGTGCGATGAATCGGCGCCGACGCGACGTTGACCTCGTCAAACTCCAGCAGAATCACCGAAATATTGTCGTGGCCCCCCGCTGCTTTGGCGGCACTCACCAAGCTCTCCACCGCAAACTCGAGCCCCGCGGGAGCGCTCGCGAGCCGCGCGAGCGTGTCCGGGTCGAGTTCGTTCGATAGACCATCACTGCAGAGCAGCACTCGATCTCCGGGTATGGCGTGTATCGACGTGACGTCGATCGAAATGGTGTCCTCCACGCCCACGCCGCGCGTGAGCTGGTGACGGCGAGGGTGCACGGCAGCTTCTTCCGGGGTGAGTCGACCCATGCGCACCCACTCTTCGGCGACGCTGTGGTCTTCACTGAGCTGACGCAGCGCGCCGTCGCGCAGCTGGTAGGCCCTCGAGTCGCCAACGTGCACGAGAGTCGGCGAGGCCACGCCGTTCACGTCGTACGTCAGCCCGACGGCGATGATCGTCGTGCCCATTCCGAAGTGCGCGGGGTTTTCCCTCGCATCATTGACGACGGCGGCGTTCGCTTCTTCTATCGCTTCGATGAGCCCTTCGACGGAGGGAT
Source organism: Acidimicrobiales bacterium (assembly GCA_049581565.1). GTDB lineage: Bacteria > Actinomycetota > Acidimicrobiia > Acidimicrobiales > RAAP-2 > RAAP-2. Next base: position 27,124 of record JBAUSF010000331.1, on the reverse strand, counting down.
TCTCCTTGAAACGCTCCCTGATGAGGTCAATTGAAATCGCCGCCGCCACCTCGCCCGCGGCGTGTCCCCCCATGCCGTCGGCGATGATGGCGAGAGAGTCGTCAGCGAACAGCGCGTCCTGGTTTGTCTGGCGCACCAGTCCCGTATCGGTCGCCGCGGCGTGACGCCAACGTGTCAACGAACGACCTCGAAGAGAACGCCGCCCACTTGGACGACGTCGCCGCGCTCCAAGCGCACGCGACCTTTCACCAGCTCTTGATTGACGTACGTGCCGTTGGTCGAGCCGAGGTCCTCGATCGACAGGTCACCGTCGTCGTTCGCTACGCGCGCGTGCCGCGACGAGAGATAGGTGTCCTGCAGCGTGACGTCGCAGTCGCCGCCTCGTCCGATCGTGAGACCCACGTCGACGTCGATTCGCTCGCCGCTTCGCTCCGGCGGATCGATGAACTCAAGCGCGAGCGCACGTCGGCGGCGGCTTCGCTTCTCGTAGTCAACCGGCCGCGATTCCACGACCGCGACGCGCAGCACTCTCGCAAAGAACAGGACCGCGATAACCATCACCAACAGTTGCAACGGGCGAACAATCGCCGCGTAGTTCGTCGACGCGGCGATGGGACTCAAGCGAGCTCAATCCGAAAGTGGAGCGCGCCGATCGTGACGTCGTCACGTGGCGACAGCGAGACGGCCGAGATTCGATGGCCGTTCACGTACGTTCCGTTGGTGGACTGCAAGTCGCGGATCGCCACCCCTTCGCTCGTGCGCCACACTTCGGCGTGCTGGCGCGAGACGTTGGAGTCATTCACGACGACCTCGACGTCGGGGCTGCGCCCGATGACGAGCGGCAGGTCGGCGACCGCGAACGAGCGTCCGTCGCTCACGACCAGGCGAGGCTGGCTCTCCCCGCCGACGAAGTCGGTCTTGACTTCGATCGCCCCAGGTTTGAGGTCGTCGTCGATGAAGATCTCGACCTTAACGGGACCGACGAAGGCGTACCCTTCCGCGAGAGCGTGCTGGCGCACTGTTTCTTCGAGCTCGCTCACGAGCGCTTTCTGGAAGCCTTCGAATCGCTGCGCGTCCGCCGGCCCGAGCCAAACGCGAACGATGTTGGGAGAAATTGGCCCTTGCGTTGAGAGTCGACGGGTGAGGTCCACCTCGCGCACAATTCGTGTGCCGATCTCGATGGGCTGCAGAGACGCCCTGAAGGGACGCGAGAACGTCCGCTCAAAGATCCGCTCGAGACGATTTTCGACATTTTTCAGAACCATGGCACTTATAACTGTACCGGTCGCCCCCTCGATCGAAGGGGCGACAGAAGGCGTGAAACTGGTCGACTATTGTTGCAAGGTCTTCGGGCGAGTGGCGAAATTGGCAGACGCGCAGGCTTCAGGTGCCTGTATTCGAAAGGATGTGGGGGTTCAAGTCCCCCCTCGCCCACGAACTGAGGTCCCCGTGGACCGAGGTGCTTTCGACGTCTCGCGCAGCACTGTCGTTTCGTGTCTGGGCTAGAGAGCAACCTTCATCGCACATTGCGCCCGTGAACGCCCCGGATCGGGGTTCTAAAGACCGTGCGTCGGAGATGCGCGCCATAACCGAAAGCCGGGCTCATCAAGTCGTGGCGCCCAGCTTCTCGATCGCGTCAAACGTCGTGTCGTCGAGCGTGACGTCCGCCGCCTCAAGGTTCTCCTCCAAGTGCGCCACCTTCGACGTCCCCGGAATGGGAATCACGACCGGCGAACGGCGAAGCAGCCACGCGAGCGACAACTGCGCCACGGTTATGCCATGTTCGGTCGCCAGTTGATGCAACGGACCACCGCTTCGAGCGAGGTCACCCGCGGCAACCGGGAACCACGGAATGAATCCGATACCCTGCGCGTCGCAGTAGTCGAGCACGCCTTCACTCTGCCGGTTCGTTGCGTTGTAGAGATTCTGCACCGTCGCGACCGGAAAGACCTGTTGAGCCGCCTCTATCTCCTCTACCGATACCTCGGAGAGCCCGAGTGCCTGGACCTTTCCCTCGTCGAGCAACGCCTTCAAGAGACCAAACTGCTCATCGCGCGGCACCGTTGAGTCAATGCGGTGCAGCTGAAAGAGGTCGAGCGACTCCTGGCCAAGTCGACGAAGGGACATCTCGCACTCCTGTCGAAGGTAGTCGGGACGCCCGCAGGGCACCCAGACATCCGGACCCGTACGCAAGAGTCCGGCCTTCGTCGCAATCTTCGCCTCGCCGTACGGGTGAAGAGCCTCTCTGATCAGTTCTTCGGAGACGTACGGTCCGTACGAGTCGGCCGTGTCGATGAAGTTGACGCCGAGTTCGACTGCGCGCCTCAAGACCGCGAGGCTCTCATTGCGGTCCTCGGGATAGTCCCAGATTCCCGGTCCGGTGATGCGCATGGCGCCATAGCCGAGACGGTTGATCGTTTGATTCGCGTACGTGAATGTCGTGGGGTTCGACATGGGACGCCTCCTCTGTTGTTTGGTTCTTGAGACCGAAAAGCCTACGGGTATCGACCCGGCACCGGTATCCTCGACGAGAGGGAAACGGACGGCGGTCCCGTGGGACCTCCGAGTACGCTCAGGTCTCCCTCGTCAACCGATCTCTACTGACGGCCCGAGGGAGGGACGCGAGTTCAACTCGCCTCCGACTGATACAGGGGAGTGCCAGTCTCTCCTGACATGGCGAAACACCAAGGATGGGAGGGCTCCGTGCACGACAGAGACGACACGCCGTGGGTGGATCGCATCGGCACTCGCATCCTCGAAGCGCGCGACCTCGTCAAGCGCTTTGGCACCCTCAACGCCGTCGACGGCGTCAGCTTCGCCATAGAGCGCGGCGAGAGCTTTGGCTTCCTTGGTCCGAACGGCGCGGGCAAGACCAGCACCATGCGCATGATCTCCGCGGTCTCCCAGCCCACGTCGGGTTCGCTATCCATTCTTGGACTCGACCCGAGGGTGAGCGGTCCCGAGATTCGCGGCCGCATTGGCGTCGTGCCGCAGGAGGACACCCTGGAGCTCGAGCTGTCGGTTCGCCTGAACCTCGAGATGTACGGTCGATACTTCGACCTCTCGCGCGCGGTCGTGCGGGAGCGCGCCACCGAACTCCTCGCGTTCGCCCAGCTCTCCGAACGCGCGAACGACAAGGTCGACGACCTTTCGGGGGGCATGAAGCGGCGCCTCACCATTGCGCGAGCGCTCATTAACCGACCCGAGATTCTGATCCTCGACGAACCAACGACCGGGCTCGACCCCCAAGCCCGTCACCTGCTCTGGGATCGGCTCTACCGACTGAAGCGCGAAGGCGTCACCCTGATCATCACGACCCACTACATGGACGAGGCCGAGCAGCTGTGCGACCGCCTCGTCGTGATGGACCACGGCACCATCGTGGCCGAGGGTCCGCCGCGAGAGCTCATCGCTCAACACTCAACTCGAGAAGTGGTCGAGCTGAGATTCGCGACCGACTCGCACGAGGACTTAGGTGAGCAGCTCGCCCCCTTCGCCCAGCGCATTGAGGTCCTGCCCGATCGGATCCTGCTCTACGTCGATGAGGGCGACGACACCCTGCGAACGCTGCACGGAGTCGGCGTCACGCCCGCGAGCGCGCTCGTTCGTCGCAGCTCGCTCGAAGACGTCTTCTTGCACCTCACGGGCCGGACACTGGTCGACTGAATGTCGATCGCGCTCGACACCACGTCCGGCTGGGCCCGCTGGCGACGGAGCTGGTGGTACCACGCGACGTACTACGCCCAGACTTGGCGCGGGTCGGTGGCGAGCACGGTCCTCTTTCCGATCTTCTATCTCGCCGCGCTCGGCGTCGGCGTTGGCCATCTGGTGAGCAAACACACGGGTCTCGTCCAGGGACAGACCTACCTGCACTTCATCGCTCCCAGCCTGCTCGCTACGACCTGCATGCAGCTCGGCGAAGGAGAGTCCCTCTGGCCGGTGCTCGCGGCCGTCAAGTGGATTCGCTCGTACCACGCGGCGGTCTCGACCCCACTCGAGCCCGAGGACATCTTGTTCGGCAAGCTGTCGTGGGTTGCTACCCGAGCCTTTGCGACCGGAGTCGTCTACACCGTCGTCATCGGGCTCTTCGGCGCGCTGCACTCGTGGTGGAGCCTCACCCTTCCCTTCATCGGGGTTCTCATCGCGATCGCGTTCTCCGCGCCGCTCGTGGCCTACGCCGCCCGCGCGCAGTCAGACGGATCCTTCATCGTGATCTACCGGTTCGCCTTCGTGCCGATGTTCCTCTTTTCGGCGACGTTCTACCCGGTTTCTGCCTACCCGGGCTACCTCCGGCCACTCGTCCAGCTCGTGCCCCTGTATCACGGCGTCGCCCTCGCCAGAGCCGCCGCGTTCGGTCAGGGATCGTGGACCGCGCTCGCCGCGCATACTGCCTTTCTGCTTGCCCTGGTGATCATCGGCGTCGCCTGGGGTCGTCGAACGCTGCGGCGGCGGTTGGTGGACTGATGCTGACTCGCACCCTCCCTCGCTTCGGTTCCCGGCGATCCACTCACGTCTTCGAGCGCAACTTCATGGTGTATCGCTCCCAGTGGCTCATGCTGGTCTCTGGATTCTTCGAGCCCCTCTTCTACCTGCTCAGCATCGGCATCGGCCTCAACCATCTCGTCGGCAACCTCACGGCTGGTGGCCGCATCATCAGCTACGCCACCTTCGTCGCGCCGGGGATGCTCGCGACTTCGGCGATGAACGGCGCCGTGATCGACTCGATCTTCAACACGTTCTTTCGACTGAAGATCTCCCACGCCTACGACGCGATTCTCGCAACGCCGTTGGACGTGACGGACGTGGCACTTGGCGAAGTGTGGTGGGCGCTCACGCGAGCCGCGATCTACGCCGCCTCCTTCATTGGTTGCATGGCGATTCTCGGCGACGCCGCGAGCCCCTGGGTGCTGCTCTGCTGGCCCGCCGCCATCCTCACGAGCCTCGCGTTCAGCTGCCTCGGTCTCGCCGCGTGCACGTATCTTCGCTCGTGGCAGGACTTCGATCTCGTTGCCTTGATTCAGCTGCCGCTGTTCCTCTTCTCGGCGACGTTCTTTCCCATCACGCTCTATCCGAGGTGGATCGGCGCTGTCGTTTCCCTCTCGCCCCTCTACCAATCAGCGGCGCTGCTGCGCAGCATCGACCTCGGTCAGTTTCAATGGATCATGGTGGTCCGTGCGGGGTACCTGTTCGCCCTCGGACTCGTGGGCCTGTCAGTCGCCGCGCGGCGATTCCGTCGGATCCTCGTTCCGTAGCGGTCAGCGCAGGTGGCCGACCACCGTGGCGATCGTGACCAGTCCGAACACGATGACGACCGACGTCATCGCGTACGCCATCACTCGGCGCACGCCGTGCATGCGTAGCGCGGGAGGCAGCGCGCGCCGCTCGAGCGCGATGAGGAACCCGAGCACGACCGGAAGGAGGCACGCGTTGAGCACCTCGATGTCGACCGACAAGTTGACCAGATTGGGCGCGACGAGGACGGCGGCTCCGCCGATGACGACCCCCGCGACGGCGAGGCCGTAGAACCCGACCGCCCGGCGCGGCGAGTCGTTCAGGCTGTGGCGCCAGCCAAGGACCTCGGAGATTCCCCACGCACCGGCGAGCGTCACGACGAGGGCTGCGACGAGCGAGGCCCCGACCATGCCGAGCCCGAAGAAGAGCACGGCGGTGCGGTGCCCAAGAAACGGCGTGAGGGCACTCGCGATGTCGCCGATCGAATTCAGAGAGTGCCCGTGCGACGACACCCCGATTGTCGCGGCCGTGGCGATCACGATCGCCACCATGATCAGCTGGGTGACGACCGCGCCCGTAGCGGTATCGAGGCGCGCAAAGCGCAGCGCTGACCGCGCGTCCAGGCCGTGCCGGCCCTTGTCGATGACTGCCTCTTGCTGGTAGAAGATCATCCACGGCATGATGACCGCACCGACATTGGCGGCGAGCAGCGTCATGTACCCGCCGCTCATCACAATGGGGTGCGCCATACCATGAACCAGTGCCCCCACCGAAGGGTGCGCGAAAAGGGCGGCGGGCAAGAACAACAGTTCCAACGCACCAACGGCGATCCCCACGTGCTCGATTCGGCGATAGCGACCGAGTAGCAGCAGCGTGACGAGGGCCAGTGCGCACACGCCAACCGACCCCCACCTCGGAACCCCGACGAGCTCACCAACGCCCGCTACTCCGGCGAACTCTGTGATGAGCGCACCCACGCAGGCAACGAACAACGCCGCGGCAGAGACCACCGCCCAGCGACGCCCGAACATCTCGTTGATCAACGCGCCGTGTCCGCGTTGGGTGGTGAGCCCGAGTCGGACGGTCATCTCTTGGACAACGTAGAGCACCGGAATGAGCACGAGCTCGGGTGCGATCAACGCGTAGTGGAACTTGGCGCCGGATTGGGCTGCCGTCACGACACTGCCCGCGTCGGTGTCGGCCAACATGACCATGAGCCCCGGTCCGACGAACGCAAACAGCATCGCGAGGGCGAACGGCGACCGTACTCGCGTCGCGGGTGCGAGCGAGAGCGCGGCGGCACCCTGCTTCAGGAGGGGGTCGGTAGCCCTTTCTGACGAGGGAGAAGATCCGCGCCACCACTTTGGGGTCGCCCCGGTTCCGGTGATCACGAACGACACCCCCGCAGGGCCGAAGTCGCTCGCGAATCCATGACTCAAGGCTACGGGCGCAAGTTCGCCACGTCTGGGGCCTAAAGTCCCAGATTCTCCCTCATTGCCGGAGCGTTGAAATCCATCTTCTACCGTTCGCGACGTCGGGCGAAGTCTGCGAACGACGGTCAGGCGCCGGGCGACGCCGCTTTGAATCCCGCCCCGCCGAGGCTGACCACCACCGGTCCGTCCTCGTGTTGCGAACGCAAGGCCCCCGCCCACGCGGTCGCCGACGTGGGCTCCACCCACAGGCCCTCGTGGGCTAGCTGGCGCGTCGTGGCGATGATCTCGTCGTCTCCGACCGATCGCGCCTCGCCCCCGGTCGTCTCGATCGCGCGCAGGATCTGAACAAGGCGGCGCGGCGCAATGATCGCGATGCCGTCGGCGAGCGGGGCCCCGCGATCATCCGCGACGTCGTTCGTGAGTGGCGACCATCCCTTGGCCTGCACCGCGACCATCCGCGGCACGCGCGTCGTGAGGCCCTGATCGAAGAGGTAGCGAAAACCGCGCTCCACGCCGAGAAACAGGCTCCCGTTGCCGACCGACATGACGACTTCTGCCGGCGCGTCGCCGAGTTGCTCGAACACCTCGAACGCCCAGGTCTTCGTTCCCTCGGTGAAGAACGGGTTTTCAACGTGGCTCGCGTAGAACCCGCCGCCCGCGGCCATCTCGAGTGCCGCCTCGGTCGCAGCCGTCCGCGGCCCCTCAACTGCCACCACCGTGGCCCCGTACGCCTTCGATTGCGCGAGCTTTCCCGCCGGCGCGCTCGCGGGAGCAACGACGGTGCAGGGAACGCCTATTCGACCGCAGTGGGCCGCCATGGCCGCGCCCGCGTTGCCCGAACTGTCGACGATCACGTTCTTCGCGCCAAGTCCGAGCGCCAACGCGGCGAGCATGAACGCACCTCGGTCCTTGAAGGAGCCGCTCGGCGTGACGTAGTCGCACTTTGCGTAGGTCGAGCCGACCGTCACCACGGGAGTCCGCGACGCTCCGAGATCGGCTCGCGCGAGCCACTCCCCCCCGATCGGCAGCGCCTCGCGGTAACGGGCGAGACCGACGCCACGACCCGACAGCGACGAGGCGAGCGGAGGCGCCTCGAAGTGCAGGTCGAGCACCCCGCCGCAGTCACACGTGATGCGGCTGAGCTCGACTTCGTAGTCGCGTCCGCAGAGTGAGCAGCGGTAGTACACAGCGTTAGGGAGGAGAGAAGCCACAACGATCAGGTTAGGACGACGCACCGCTCGTCAACTGAAACGCTGACCGCCCGCTACTGAAACGATGTGGCTTCCAACCAGTGATCAAGAAGCGACTCATCGCCCGCAACCGTCGCGTCGCACGCGCTACGCGGTCTGCGACGCAGCAGCAGCATGAGCAGCTCCCTCGGCTCTGCGGTGACGACGGCGTCGGCAAACGGAAGCTCCTCGACGAAGTCGTAACGGTCGGGACTCAGCACCACATTCCACGTCCTTATCCCGTCCGCGGTCGTAATCTTCAGCCGTTCGCCTTGATCGTGCAGAGAGCGCGCCGTGATCGTGACGTCGCGGTCGGACTTCAGATTGGCAAGAAACTCGTCGACGGCGTCGGCCGCGATCGCGGGGTCAACCACCGACGTGACGCCCATCGCGAGCTCCAGGTCGATTCGGTGCACCATCGTTTCGTGCAGCTGGCGACGCGACCAGAACCGCACGTGCTGATCGGCTCCCCACGCCCACATGGACTCGTCGGGGTCGGCGGAGCGCAGGGTCAGAGACAGTGCTCGTCCACCAGAGCGGAGCCACTCGGCACTGACTTCTCCGGTGTCGATATTCATGTGTGACCGTCCGATTCGCGTCGCCGCACGGGCACGAACGAGCTGATCCGCCCAACGATGCACTGTCCCGAGGTGTTGGGTCAGGTCCCGGACGGTCCAGTCGGGGCACGACGGGACCGTCGCCGTCCACTCCGCGCCCGAAAGTGCCTCGGCGAAACGATTCACTTCGAGATCTAATTCGCTGCAGCACGCCTCGTGATTCATGCGGCGATGCTAGCGATCCTGACTCACGCCAACAAGAAGCGATGACGCGTTCGTCGAACGAGACCGGCGTGGCGTCGCGCTGTTGAACGGACCCTCAGACCGACCGCGGAGGATTCGCACTGCAAACTTCACCGATCCTGACGGCTTCATTGGGAAGATCTCTCAGTGGCTCCACCACCGTCGTGGACTCCCGTTCGCAACGCCGTGACCAGGCTGCACTCCCGATCATTGCCCGCGGCCAGTACTGTTGATCGAGTGTCGTTTCCGCCCCCAACCCTCGAGGTCGATGAGAGCCCCGTTCCCGAGAAGCATCGGTCACGTTCCCGCACCCTCATCGAGTGGGGGATCGTTGTCGTCATTGCGGTCATCGTCTCACTGCTCATCCGCACATTCGTCTTTCAGACGTTTTCCATTCCGTCTGGTTCGATGGAGCCCACGCTACAAGTAGGCGATCGCATCATCGTCTCCAAGTTGAGCGTCGAGCTCGGCACGATCCACACGGGTGACATACTCGTCTTCAAGGCACCGAAGGCCGTCGCGTCCGTGTGCGGCGATAGTGTCGCTGACCTCGTGAAGCGCGTGATCGGTCTACCGGGTCAGCACCTCACGTCCAAGGGCAACACGATCTACGTCAACAATGTGCCGCTCGCCCAGCCGTGGACGCACAACTCCGTCCTGGGTAAAGCCATCGGCAACGTCATCGTTCCGAAGAATCATTACTTCATGATGGGCGACAACGAATCGGACTCCTGCGACAGCAGGTTCTGGGGAACCATTCCGCGTTCGAGCATCATCGGCAAGGCCTTTGTTCGCATCTGGCCGCTCTCTCGCTTCGGTTTCCTGTAACCAGCTCTGTCAGCTCGGTAGCGGATGGGCGCTGAAGAACGCCCACATCAGTGCATTGGCGTTGACGGCGCTCGACTGCGGGCCGAGAAGTGCCGTGATGCTCGACGGCATTGTGGGGCCGCCGGGCCATTCGTGGCCCTCACCGAGAACTTCGTACAGCTGCACCTCGGACCCACCCGAGCACTTGGCGTACGTGGTCAACGTCGCTCCCGACGCCGGGGTCGACGTCGTCGGACCGGACGTGCAGTGATCCTGCTTGGCCCACAACCGCTCGGCCTTCGGCACGGAGTACGTCCAGTACGGCTGCCCGTTGCCGGCAAAGGGATCAACGGGATCTGCGGATCCGTGAAAGGAGATGATCGGCACCGCGCGCGTTGACCGACACGGGCTCGGGCGCCTGAGGCCGCTCACCGGGGCAACAGCCGCAACGACACTCGATGCGTCACACGCCAACTGACTCGTCTCTCGCGCACCGCCAGAGAATCCAGTGGCGTAGACCTCGTGAGGATTGACGCAGTACCGGTGCTCGAGGATGCCCACGAGCGATATGAGGAACTTCACGTCGTTCGCGGCGTGCGCGGGAACTGAGCGGCCGCCGATCAACGGCACGCCGGGAACGTTCCAGTCAAAGCCCGTGCCGTCGGCGATGAGCGCTTGCGGGTAGGCCACGATGAACCCGTCTTCGTTCGCCGTCTTGTTCATTTTCGTAAACCCCTCCTGCTCGAGCGCAGTACTGCCGCTGCCGTGCAGGTTGAGCACGAGCGCGAATGGCGTCGTGTCCGAAGATCCCAGCGGAAGGTGGACAATGACCGTGCGCTCGAAGCCGTTCACCTTGAGCGTCAGCGTTGCTGACGACCCGGGTGCGCCGCAGCCGGTCGTGGTGGCGGCGCTGGCTCGCTGACTCGAAGCGGATAGCCCAACGAGGGCCGTCGACGCGAGTAGTCCGGCAAACAGGTAGGTCACGACTGGGCGGCGATGCAGTGCGGCGTTCTTCACGGGTTCTTCCTTTGCGTTCCCTTATCGTGGCACAGTACGGTGAGTTATGCAACCTGTTTGCCTAACTGCTACAGTGAGTCGTGTCCCTGTTCGACGAACCGCCCCTCTTCGGGGACGTGCTCGCTCGCGCGCGACAACGCTGGGTCCGCGAGATGGCTCGCCGCCTTGAGCTGCGCGGCTACCTCGACTACCGCCGCAGCGACGCGCTCGCGCTGCGCTTCCTCGCGTCGGGCCCCCACTCGCTGGGCGCCGTCGCCGCGCCGCTCGGCGGGTCGCGCCAGGCGACGCGAAAGGTGGTGACCGGACTCGTCGAGAGGGGTCTCGCGAACGTCAACGTCGATCCGAACGACGCGAGGCGGCGTTCGGTTCGCCTCACGGAAGAAGGGCGCGACTACGCGAGCGCGATCATCGCGGTCATTCACGAGCTCAACGGTGAGCTCGCCGCCAACGTCGATGCGCACGAGCTCGCCGCGGCGATCTCGGTTCTTCGATTCGTGAGCGACGAACTCACCACCTAGCCTGAGCGCAGGAGGAGAGATGAAGCTACTCATCGTTGGCGGCACGGCGTTCGTCGGTCGAGCCATTGCCTGGGCTGCGTGGCACCACGGCCACGAGGTCACCGTCATCAACCGCGGGGTCACCGTGAACGACCTGCCCGAGACGATCGAGCGGCTCACCGGTGATCGCACGAGTGACCTCTCCGCACTCGCGGGACGCAGCTTCGACGTCACGGTTGACGCGATCGCCTATCGGCCGAGCGACGTCGAATGCCTCGCCGAGGCGCTCTCGGGACGAGGGGGCCACTACATCCAGATCTCTTCGATCTCGGCCTACTGCGATCCCGTAGAACCCGGCGCGAATGAATCGACGCTCGCGCTGCTCGATGACCCAGACGACATCAGCGCGCCGGTGACCGGAGCGACCTACGGGCCCCTCAAGGCCGCGAGCGAACGGGCGGGCGTTGCGTGTTTCGCCGACGCAACCATGGTCCGTCCGACCTACGTCATCGGCTCCTTTGACGCCACGCTGCGCTTCCCCTACTGGGTCGAGCGAGCCCGGCGAGGTGGAGAGATCCTCGTTGCGGGTCCGCGCGACAGCTTCATGCAGTACGTCGACGCGAGAGACCTCGCGAACTTCGTCGTGCGGGTGGCCGACGAGTCTCTCGCGGGCCCGTACCACGTCTGCGGTCCCACTCCCCCCGATCACTTCGTCGACATGATTGACCGCATCGCCAATCGCGTCGCCCCCTCGGGTTCTACCCTCCGCGTCGTTTCCCCCGAGGACGTGCGTGCGGCGAATCTCGAAGACAAGTTCCCCCTCTGGAGCGCCGGCACGAGCGAGAACGTCCTCGCGCTCGACAATTCGCTGGCGGTTGCGAGCGGACTCGACCTGCGCCCACTCGAAGACAGCGTGGACGACGTGGTGTCGTGGTGGGGCGATCGCGAGTGGCCTGCACGGTGGCTGACGAGTGAGCACGAGCGCCGACTGGTGTCGCACTAGGGCAACTTGTCAGAAACGATCGTGGTCCCCGGGACAGAATGAAACTATGGGCTCGCCGGAGGAGGATCGATTTGGGCGACTCGTGCACGAGCACTCGGCGGCCGTAGCCAACTACCTCAGGCGCCGGCTCTATCCCCTGGGATCCGCCGATCTCGACGACCTGGTCGAAGAGACCATGATCGTCGTCTGGCGCCGCCTCGACCGCGTGCCCCCTGACGCGGAGCTCCCGTGGATGCTCGGAGTGGCGCGCAACGTGCTGCGAAACGCTCGTCGATCAAAGAACCGTCGCTCGGCCTACGAGGCAACGCTCCGTGCTCCCTCGAACACCTCCTCCGCCGAAGACCTCGTCGTCGCCGACGCGAGCGTCAGAGCGGCGCTCGTCGGACTCAGTGACGACGACCGCGAGATCTTGCTCCTGCACGCCTGGGACGGGCTCGACGCCCGTGAGCTTGGTGCGGCCCTCGTGATCTCGCCCAACGCCGCCGCGGTGCGCCTGTCGCGCGCCCAGGCCCGTTTTCGTTCGCTGCTCGACGCCGGGGAAGTCCACTGAAATGTTGACGCCGCTCGCGACAGGAACAAGGGGAAGGAGGAACGATGAGTGACCTGGATCACCGACTCGCCGCGCTCGACCCCGCAGCGAACGAGACCTACCAGCACCCGGACCTCGACGCCATGATCGCGCGCATCGTCGCCACGCCCGCCAACGCGAGCGCCCGCTGGCAGCGAATCCAGGCGCGCTTCGCGGGAGGGCTCATCGCCGCGACGCTGGTAACAGCGGTCTCGCTCGTCCTCGTTCAGGGCGGCCCCTCGCTGCCCGTCCTCGCCGTCCAGCGCGCGCTCAGCGCTCCGTCGGCGAGCTTCGCCACGGCAGCACCGATGCAGACCAACCGCGACGTCCACTTCCGCGCCGGAAGCGGACTGTCCGCGAGCGCCCCACACACTGACTCCTACGAACTGAAGGTCCCGTCCAATCCAAAGACCGAAACCGCGGCCCTCGCTGCCGTCTTCGGCGTCGTCGGGAACGCGACTTCGCGCGGCGCAAACAACTGGATTGACGCGAACGCGTCGGGTGCGGTGCTCAACTACGACAGCACCGGCGTGCCCCAGTGGTACTACTCCTCCACCTCCCCCAACGTTGCTCCCGCGACGGAGTCGGGCCGAGCCCAGGTCCCCGTGCCGAGCCACACCACCGTCGAGCTCGACGTCCGCCGTGATCTCCGAAAGCTCGGCTTCAGCTACGAGCTCGGCTCGCCGAACTTTTCAACCGCGACGACGTCGACCACGACGACGAGCGGCGCTCCTCTCACGGTTGACAGCGAAACGGTCAGTTACACGGTCCTCGTCCGCGGCGCCTCCATCAATCAGGTGGTCAGCTTCACCGTCGATCCGTCGAACGCGCTACTCTATGCGCAAGGTCCCGCGTTTAGCGTGCGTCGCAGCGTCAACTACCCGCTACAGAGCCCCCGTGCCGGAGTCGCGACACTTAACGCGCTCGAGCGGCGCACCTACGCGTCATCGGTGACGAAGGCCCCTGCGGCGACGGTCATTGTGACGCGTGACACGCTGTCACTGGCTGGTTTCCAGTTGAGGAACCATTCGCTTTGGCTCCTGCCCGTCTACACCTATTCGGGCTCCGGGCATCGAACCGCCGGCGCGACGACGACGTGGGTCGAACTGGCGATAGAAGCTGCGTTCGTGACCGGTCCGGTCTCGGTCACGAACGGGAGCTACTGAGGCGGTACGTAGTTGATCAGAATCTCACCGATACCAACTTGAAGGTTCAACACGAGGTTGCCCTTTCCGTGCACGTTCGACGGCGAGCCCGGCACGATCGTTGACGTGCCCGGCAGAATGATCTCGTAGCTGCGCTGCACCGTGCCGATCCCGACGTTCGTTCGAAGATCAATCGTGACGTCGGTCGGCACGTCGACCGTCAACCCGCCAATGCCCTCGGTCGCCGTCACCATCGTCGTGCCGGTAAAGGTAACGTGGGAGAGGTCGATGGTCGTCGCGCCAAAGGCGCCGTGGTAGTAGCGCTGGACTTGGCTCAGGCTGGTGGGCTGCCACGAGCGAGCGCCGCTGCCGCCCCTCACCGGCACCCCGATTACCTGGAGACTCAGCAACACTGCGCCCGAGAGGACGATCAACAGACTCAAGAAGCCGAGAAACGCGAGCGCGACGAAGCGACGAAACGTGAGCCTCCGTGCCGGAGAGAAGAGTGCAACGACAGCGAGCACGAAGAGAAACACGAGCCAGAGCAATGAGAACGCTTTGCCGATCGTCGGCACGAAGCGAACTGTCGAGATGAAGATGACCGCGAGCACCACGACGGCGAGTGGCAGCGCGTAGCGAAGCCACCGAACACGCGGCACCTCTTCGACGGGCGCGTTCACCGTGGTGCCACTCGACTCCTCAAGCGGAATGAGCACCCACATCGCGAGGTAGAGCGCAATGCCGAGACCGTAGAGCAAGGCGAGCACGACAAAGATGACGCGCACGATGTTGGCGTCGAGGTCGAAGCGCTCACTGAGTCCGCCCGCGACGCCCCCGAAGATGCGCTTTGTAGCACTACGGTGCAGCGTCGACCCCTCGTGCTTCGGCGGGGTGGCGCCCTCGCTCTCGCTGGGTCCTTCGCTCATGATTTCGACTTCGTCCATGCTTCTCAATGTAAGTTGCCCCGGCGATCGTAACCATCAGGGCGAACCCGAACCGCGGCGAGCGTTCGCGACAGAAAGTCGGGGTTTTCCCTGAGGACGGGCGAGCAGTGCCCGTGGGAGAATATCCAAGGACAAGAGAGGAGCGCCGTGACGACTCAGACGCCGCCGCGCGCGGTTATTGGAACTCCGCACCGGCCCTATCGCCGCGGCGTCGACAACGCCATCATCGGGGGGGTCTGCGGCGGACTCGCCATTCGTCTCGGCGTGAAAGAGCGCACCGTACGCATTTTCTTCTCGCTGCTCGCTCTCGTCTCGGGCATTGGGGTCCTGCTCTACATGGTGCTCTGGCTCAGCCTCCCGCGCGCAAACGAGCACGAGGCGATCGCCCAGCGTCTCGTCGGCCACGACCGCCAGCTGCTGCGCGTCGCGATCGGAATCGTCGCGATCTTTGCGATCTTCTTCGTCTTGAACACCCTCGGCTTGCCCAACCTCGGGATCTTCACGTGGCCCTTCTTTCTGAGCATCCTCGGACTCGTGGCGGTGTGGCGAGGCGCTTCGCCCGATGAGCTCAAACACATCGAGGCGCTCGTCAAGTCCGCGCCGCTCATCGGCGTTGCGGCGTCGAAGGGCCGCCGCAGTGTCGCCCTGCGTCTCGTGTTTGGCCTGCTGCTCGTCTTCTTGGGGCTGGTCATCTTCCACCACCTCCACAGCGCGTGGGGGGTCACCACCCCCGTGCTCCTTGGCACGTTGGTGCTGCTCGGTGGCGTGCTGGTGCTGCTCGCTCCGTGGTGGCTCGCAACGCTGAGCGATCTCACTGAAGAGCGTGAAGCTCGTGTGCGCAGTGAAGAGCGCGCGAACGTCGCCGCGCACCTTCACGACTCGGTCCTACAGACCTTGACCTTGATCGAACGGGCGGCCGGCGATGAGGACGCCGTCGTGCGACTCGCTCGCACCCAAGAGCGCGAGCTTCGCCAGTGGCTGTTCGATCCGAACTACGTGAACGGTAACGCCGAGACGAACACGTTCACGGGACTGCTTCGCCACCTCGAGGGCGAGATCGAAAGCGACTACGGCGTGCGCGTCGAACTCGTCATCGTCGGTGACTGCGCCGCGGGCGACGAGGTGACGGCCATAGTCGGCGCGGGACGCGAGGCGGCGATCAACGCGGCTCGCTGGTCAGGCGCCGAGTCGATGTCCATCTACGCCGAGGTCGAAGCCGGCACGCTCAGCCTCTTCGTGCGCGATCAAGGTCGCGGCTTTGACGTAGTCACGGTTCCCTCAGACCGTCACGGCATCACACTTTCGATCCAGCAACGCATCACCCAACACGGGGGAAGCGCCCTCGTAAAGAGCACCCTCGGCGTCGGGACCGAGGTCGAGCTGACGGTGCCGAGGACGACACCGAAATGAGTCAGCCCCGCGTCTTTCTCGTTGACGACCACGAGCTCATTCGCTCGGGCATCAGGAGCGAGCTCGCGGGGTCGGTCGAGATCTGCGGGGAGGCCGACGAGGTAGACGCCGCCATCGAGATGATCATCGAACGATTGCCCGACGTTGTCTTGCTCGACGTCCACATGCCCGCGGGCGGCGGGATTGCGGTTCTGCGCGCGGTCGTGGACAAGGAGCCAACCGTCCGGTTCCTCGCGCTGTCCGTCTCTGACGCCGCCGCCGACGTGATCAGCGTGATTCGAGCGGGCGCGCGCGGGTACGTCACGAAGAACATCTCCGGGGTGGACCTGGTGGACGCGATCTACCGAGTCGCAGCCGGTGACGCCGTCTTTTCACCACGTCTCGCCGGATTCGTGCTCGACGCGTTCTCCCTCGAAGGCAAGCACCTCGAGGCGGGCGACGTCGATCCCGACCTCGATCTGTTGACCCCGCGCGAGCGACAGGTGCTGCGCCTCATCGCCCGTGGTTATTCCTACCGCGACATCGCAACGGAGCTCGAGATCTCGGTAAAGACGGTAGAGAGCCACGTCTCGTCGGTGCTGCGCAAGCTCCAGCTCGCAAACCGCCACCAGCTGTCCAACTGGGCGACCGAGCGTCACCTCGCCTGACTAGCGCTGTTCGATGAGGTCCATGTACTCGTCGTCCCACAGGTCGAAGTACTCCTCGGGCAGCAACACTGCGTGAGTCGGCGCGAGCGCCTCGACGAATCCGCGTTCGTGGCTCACCGCGACGATGGTCCCCTTCCACTGGTGCATCATCTCGCCGAGTGCCTCGACGCTCGCGGGATCCAGGTTGTTCGTCGGTTCGTCGAGCAGAAGCAGGTTCGCCTTCGAGGAGGCGAGGATCGCGAGCGCGAGCTTCGCGCGTTCGCCACCCGACAGGGTCGCGGGCATCTGGTGCGCGGCAGAACCCTTGAGACCGAACGCGCCGAGCATCGAGCGGCGCTGCACGTCGGACTCGACCGTTGAGTTGTCGAGGTTGCCAAGGACGGTCTTGGCGAAGTCGAGCTGCTCGTTCTCTTGGGCGAAGTAGCCAACGCTCACGTTCGCCCCGAACTTGACGACGCCACCTTGAGCCGTCTGCGTGCCCGCAAGACAGCGCAGGAGCGACGACTTGCCCGCACCGTTTCGACCCACGATGACGATGCGGTCGCCGCGACGGGTGATGAAGCTCATGTCGCGCAGCACATCGAGCGAGCCGTAGCTCACGCTGACGTGCTCGACGGTCATGGGCACGTCGCCGCTGCGCGGGGGAACGGGCAGGCGGAACGTGACCTTCTTCTCCTTCTTCGTGACCTCGATGCGATTGTCCTTCAGCTTCTCGACGCGTCGGTCGAGCACTTTCGCGAGACGCGCGCGCTTTGCCGTTTGGCCGCGCATGGAGTCGGCGAGCGTGGTGAACTGGTCGATCTTCGCGTCCTGGTGGGCCGCGATCTTCTCCTCGGAGAGGCGGCGCTCTTCTTCGAGCTGCAAGAACTTGGTGTAGTTCCCCCGGTATTCGCGCAGCTGGCCGTCGCGTAGCGCGAGCACGCGATCGATGGAGCGGTCGAGCAGCGGGAGGTCGTGGCTGATCACGAGCACGGTGCCGCGGAACTGCTCGAGCTCGTCGAAGAGCCAGCGCTTGGCCGCCTTGTCGAGGTGGTTGGTCGGTTCGTCGAGCACCATGATCTCGGGCTGCTCGTAGAGGACGCGCATGAGGTCGACGCGACGGCGCTGGCCGCCCGAGAGCGTGCCGAGGTCTTCTAGGAGGAGATCCTGGTTGAGCCCGAGGCCGTCGGCGAGGCGGGCGACCTCGGACTCGGCCTCGTAGCCACCGCGCTCGCGAAAATCCTCTTCGAGCGAGGTGAAGCGCGCGATCGTCTCGTCGGTGGGGTTGGCCGCGAGCTCGTGACGGGCGTGCTGCATATCGGCGTCCAGCCGGTCGATGCCGCGCGCCGACAGCACGTGTGACAAGCCGATCGGCTCGACCCCGAGACCGCCGACGACGGGCTCTTGGGGAAGGTGGGCGAGCGTGCCCTGGGTGGTGACGGTGCCCGTGACGCGCAGGTGCTCGGGGTGGTAGCCGAGCAGGACCGAGAGCAGCGTCGATTTGCCCGCGCCGTTTCTTCCGACGAGTCCGACCTTCTCGCCGTCACCGACGACGAAGGAGACCGGCTCGACGAGCCGGCGCGGACCGATCTCGATTCCGAGGTCCCTCACGATCAGCACGGGAGCCTCCCGATGGAGATGCCCGCAGCCAGGACGTGACCCGGCGCGCCCGAGGAGGGGGCGGTGATGAAGTCGAGCTTCTCTTGAGCGCTGACAGGGGTAATGACGATCCTCACGTAACGGCGAATAGTGCGACTGGCCACCTTACCGGGCCGGGGCGAAACTGCTCAGTCGTCTTCGTTCAGCACGAGCGCGACCGCCGCGACCGCGTGACCCTCATCGAGGTTCATCACCCGCACCCCGGTCGCGTCGCGGCCCTGGGAGGAGATCTCGCGCACGGGCGTGCGAATCAGGACCCCACCAGAGGAAACGAGGAGCACCTCGTCGTCGAGACGGACCATGAAGGCCTCCACGACAAAGCCGCGCGCGGCGGTGAGCTTGATGGCGCGCACACCCTGTCCCCCGCGGCCCTGGCGATTGAAGCGATCCGTCTTCACGCGCTTGCCGAATCCCGTGTCGGTGACGACGAACAGGTCGGCGTCCTCCCGCACGACGTCGAGGGAGATCGCGCGATCGTCCTCGCGCAGCCTGATGCCCCGTACGCCGGTCGCGTCGCGACCCATCTCTCGGACTTCTTCCTCGCTGAAGCGAATGGCCATGCCGCGATGGGTCACCATCATGAGGTCGTCGTGTCCGCCCGTCGAGACAACGCGAACCACCTCGTCACCCTCGCGCAGGTTGATGGCGATCCAGCCTTCACGACGGGACTTGTCGTACTCGCTGAACGCGGTCTTCTTGACCGTGCCGTTCGCCGTTGCGAACACGAGGAACTTGTCGATCGGAAAGTCGTCGGTCGACACGATCGCCTGGATCGACTCGTGCGGCTGGAGGTTCAAGAGGTTCACGATGGCGGTGCCCTTCGCGGTGCGCTCCTTCATCGGGATCTCGTGGCCGCGCATGCGAAACACTCGCCCGCGGTTTGAGAACAGCAGGAGGTGGGAGAGGCTCGTCGTGTGGATGACCTGGTCGATGAGGTCCTCATCCCTCAGCTTCGCCCCCTGGACCCCGCGACCGCCTCGGCCCTGGGTTCGAAACGCGTCGGCCGCGACGGACTTCACGTAGCCCGCGCGAGTCATCGTGAGCACGATCTCCTCGTCTTGGATGAGGTCCTCGACACCGAGCTCGCCCGGGTCGTTCACGATCTGGGTGAGCCGCTCGTTGGCGTACTTCTCCTTGATCACTCCGATCTCCTCGGCGATCACCCCGCGCAGCTTCACGTCGCTCGCGAGAATGGACTGGAGCTCTGCGATCGTCTCGCGGAGCTTGGCCATCTCTTCTTCGAGCTCGCTTCGTCCGAGTCGCGTGAGCCGTCCGAGCGTCATGTCCAAGATGTGGTTCGCCTGCTCTTCGGAGAACGAGAAGGGGGCCTCCATCAACGCGGTCCGCGCCGCCGGGCGGTCGTCTGATCCGCGAATGGTCGCGATCACCTGGTCGAGCATGTCGATCGCCTTGAGCAGGCCCTCGACGATGTGGGCGCGAGCTTCGGCCTTGCGCAGGCGAAACTGCGTACGCCGAGTGACGACGTCGACCTGGTGGGCGATGTAGTGCGTGAGGGCCTGGGCCACGTTGAGCGTGCGCGGGACGCCGTCGACGAGTGCGAGCATGTTGACCGCGAACGAGGTCTGCAGCGAGGTGTTCTTGTAGAGCTTGTTCAAGACGACGTTCGCGTTCGCGTCGCGCTTCAGGCGAATGACGAGACGGGCCTGGCGCCCGGCGGAATCGTTCTGCACGGCCGCGATGCCGTCGAGCTCGCCGTTCTTCACGAGGTCGAAGATCTTCTCTTCGATCGACTCAACTGACACCTCGTAGGGAAACTCGGTGACGACGATGCGCGTATCGCGGCTCGTCTCTTCGATCTCGGCGACGGCGCGCAGCTTGATCGACCCTCGACCCGTGCGGTACGCGTCGAGGATGCCCTGACGGCCGAGGATCTGGGCCTTCGTCGGAAAGTCCGGACCCTTTACGAACTTCATAAGGTCGTCGGGCGTGGCGCCCGGGTTCTCGAGCAGGTGCAGCGTCGCGTCGATGACTTCGCCCAAGTTGTGGGGCGGGATCTTCGTCGCCATGCCAACGGCGATGCCCTGGGAGCCGTTCACGAGCAGGTTCGGAAAGCGTGACGGCAGCACGACCGGCTGCTGGGTTGAGTTGTCGTAGTTCGGCTCGAAGTCGACCGTCTCTTCGTCGATCGAGTCGAGCATCTCGAGGGCGATCGGAGCGAGGCGACACTCGGTGTAGCGCATGGCGGCCGCGCCTTCGTCGGGACCGGTGCCGCCAAAGTTGCCGTGCCCACTGATGAGCGGGTGACGCATCGCGAAGTCCTGGACCATGCGCACCAGCGCGTCGTAGATCGCGCTGTCGCCGTGGGGGTGGTAGGTGCCCATGACCTCGCCAACGACCTTCGCGCACTTCGCGTAGGGCCGATCGGGGCGCAGGCCCTGGTCGAACATCGAATAGAGAATTCGTCGGTGGACAGGCTTCAGTCCGTCGCGCGCGTCCGGCAGCGCGCGCGAGACGATGACCGACATGGAGTACTCGAGGAACGAGCGCTCCATCTCGAGGTTGATCTCGATGGGCTCGATGTAGCCAACGACAAGCTCGTCGTCGTTCGGCGGCGGTGTTCCCGTGCCGGAGCCTTTGGTGGTGCGTGGCATGTCTCTCCGTTCCTAGATGTCTAGGAAGCGAACGTCTTTTGCGTTCGTTTGAATGAAGTGGCGTCGTTGGGGAACGTCGTCGCCCATGAGGATCGAACACACCTCGTCGGCGAGCGCGGCTTGCTCGACGGTGATCTGGAGGAGCGCTCGCTTGGTTGCGTTCATCGTGGTATCACGCAGCTCGTCAAAGTCCATCTCGCCGAGTCCCTTCAAACGCTGGAAGTCGTTCTTGTGATCGGGGTGCTCGTTCAGGAACTTCGCCTTCTCGAGGTCGTCGTGGAGGTAGACCTTTTCCTTGCCCACGAGCGTCGAGTAGAGCGGGGGCTGGGCGACGTAGACGTGCCCGTTGTTCACCAGCTCGGTCATCTGGCGGAAGAAGAACGTGAGCAGCAGCGTGCGAATGTGGCTGCCGTCGACGTCCGCGTCGGCCAAAAGGATGATCTTGTGATAGCGAATCTTCGAGAGATCGAACTCGCCTTCGACGCCCGCACCGATCGCTGACACCAGCGCCTGAATCTCGGTGTTGCGCAGGATTTTGTCCGAGCGCGCCTTCTCGACGTTCAAGATCTTGCCGCGGATAGGCAGAATCGCCTGAACTCGTGGGTCACGGGCGTCCTTCGCCGAGCCACCCGCCGAGTTGCCTTCGACGATGAAGAGCTCGCACTCGCGCGGCTCATTCGACGAGCAGTCGACGAGCTTGCCGGGAAGTCCGGCCCCGTCCAGGGCGTTCTTACGGCGGGTGAGATCGCGCGCCCCCTGGGCCGCCATGCGGGCCCGCGACGCGGAGATCGCCTTCGCGACGATCTGGCCGCCCTCGCGGGGATTCTCCTCGAGCCAGTCCGCGAACTTCTCGTTGGTCGCGCGCTCGACCATCGAGCGAATCGAGACGTTGCCGAGCTTGCCCTTCGTCTGACCCTCGAACTGGGGATCTCGCAACTTCACCGAGACGATCGCCGTGAGACCCTCACGGATGTCTTCACCCTTGAGGTTCTCCTCCTTCTCCTTTAATAGGTTGCGCTTGCGCGCGTAGCGGTTGACGACGTTGGTGAGCGCCTTGCGGAACCCCTCTTCGTGCATGCCGCCTTCGATGGTCGAGATGTTGTTCGCAAAGGAGTAGATGCTCTCGTAGTAGCCGGTGTTCCACTGAAAGGCGATTTCGACTTCCTGGTTCTCCTCGGACTGGTCGAAGTAGCCGACCTTTCGAAAGAGCGACTCCTTCGTGTTGTTGAGGTGGCGAACGTAGTCGACGATGCCGCCGTTGTACTTGAAGTTCTCTTTCGCCTCGCGGCCGGGCCGTTCGTCAGTAAAGCGCATGTCGAGTCCACGATTCAAGAACGCGGTGATCTGCAGACGCTCGATGATCGTCTGCGCGCGAAACTCCACGTCTTCAAAGATCGTGGGGTCGGGCGTGAACGTGACGGTTGTTCCGGTGCGCCCCCTCGGAGCAGGTCCCGTAACGTCGAGCTTGCCTTCAGGCTTTCCGCCGTCGCGAAACGTCATCTTGTAGTGCTGGTCGTTATGGTCAACTTCAAGTACCAGTTTGGTCGACAGTGCGTTCACAACCGAAACGCCCACGCCGTGCAGGCCGCCCGAGATCTTGTAGCCGTTGCCACCGAACTTTCCTCCCGCGTGCAGGACCGTGAGGGCGATCTCCGCCGCTGATTTTCCTGGATACTGGGGGTGTTCGTCGACCGGGATACCGCGGCCGTCGTCGGTCACCCGACAGCTGCCGTCTTTAAGCAAGGTGACGTCAATCCGGGTGCAGTAGCCAGCCATTGCCTCGTCGACCGAGTTGTCCACGACCTCCCAGACGAGGTGGTGAAGGCCAGCGGGACCAGTTGAACCGATGTACATTCCTGGGCGAACTCGAACGGGCTCGAGGCCTTCAAGAACAGTGATGTCGCTAGCTCCGTAACTAGACGAACCTTTGGTCTTATCGGGCACTAAGAAATCCTTTCGATGCAAATGACTGGGCACGTGTTCGTGCGGGCGCTGTCAATAATTTGATGCTTCCATCCTACCCGAATGGTTGTGACCTTCATCCGCTACGAGACAGTCAAAACGCCTGTTTCGCAGCGATTTTTCGACTATCGAAGGACTGTTTTTACCGACGTTGGCGCGCCTGTTCCGAGCGCAGAAAAACCGCTCAGAATTGACGGCGATTCCAACCTGATTTGTTGGGCGAATGCTCCTGACGGAACGCTCACGATGAGCACACCGTCCTTGATGAGTTCGACCTGGCAGTGCTCGGCGAGTATCGGATCGACGACGTTCGGCCACAGCTCGCGCGCACGATCGATCAGTCGCAAATCGACGCGACGCAGACGTCCCGCGAGCGTATTCAAGAGATCCGACAGCGGCGCGGGATCGTCGCGACTCACGACGCCACTCGCGTGAGGTCGATGACGACAGCCGGCGTGAGGGCTCCCGGCAGAGGCGAGGCGGTCGTCACGAGCGTTTGGCCCGTTGGCAGCAGGCCGAGCAATCGGTTGCTCCGGGCCGGATCGAGCTCACTAAATACGTCGTCCAACAGGAGTAATGGATCGATACCGCGACTCTGGCGAACCAGCTCGTGACCGGCCAGACGAAGAGCGAGGGCGAGTGAGCGCTGTTCACCCTGGGAGGCCTGCCGTCGCGCATCGCGACCGTCCAGCACGATCGTGAGGTCGTCGCGATGGGGACCCACGGTTGTGTAGCCGCGGTATCGATCGTCATCGAACGACGCCTCGAGCGCGTCTCGCAGTGCTCCGTGCCACGACTCTTCGTACGTCACCTCGAGCGAACTCGAGCTCTTTGAGAGCTCGTCATAGAAGTCGCCGACGAGCGGCGCGAGTCTCTTCGTGAGTTCGCGACGGTGGCCGAGTAGCTCTTCACTCATGAGACAGAAGTCACTCGTCCACAGCTCCAACTCGGACTGCTGGCTGGGTGATGGTCGATTCCCCTCGAGGGTGCGCAGAAGTGCGTTGCGCTGACTCAGTACTCGCGCAAACCGTTCGATGATTTCGCCGGTGAGTGGTTCGACGTCGGTGAGGAGCGTCGTCAGATAGTTGCGACGATGCTCGGGTCCGCCGCGGATTACCTCGACGCCCTCGGGGGTGAAGACGGTGAGCGGCAGTGCGTCGGCAAGCTCGGCGCGAGAACGCGGACGTTGTCCGTTCACGAGCATTCGCTTCGTTGTGTTACGCACCCCTCGCGTGAGAGTGAGGTCCACTTGCACGCGGCGCTCGCGTTGGAAGACGACACCGTGAACCTCCGCCACGCCCTCGCCGGTTCGGATCATGTCACTCGCGGCACTGGTGCGAAACGACGACGCCGTCGCGAGCGCGTACACCGCTTCGAGCACTGACGTCTTGCCTGTACCGTTCGCGGAGATGAGTACCGTAATAGCGTCGCTATCAGGAATAACCTTGAGCTCTCGGAAGAGTCGAAAGTTGCGAAGGGTGAGTTCGTGGAGACCCACGACGTTCCCGGCTACTGAACTCGCACGGGCATCAAGAGATAGCGAAACCGAACGTCGTCAACGCCGTGCACCATGGCCGCTCGCACCGAGTCGGACATCTCGAGAATGATCTCATCGCCCAGCACCGCTTCGACGCCGTCGATGAGGAAGCTGGGGTTGAACGCGATGGTCATCTCATCGCCGGTGTAGTCCGCGTCCACGTTGTCTTCGACGTCGCCGGCGTCGTGGCTCTGGGTACGAATCTCGAGATTTCGATCTTTCATCGTGAGCCGCACCGAGGAAGTTGAGTCCTTGGCGAGGAGCTTGGCTCGACGGAGTGAGGTGAGCAGCGTGTCCTTGGCTATGCGCAGCTGGTTCGGAAAGCTCGCCGGAATCAGCTGCAGCACTGACGGGTAATTCCCGTCGATGAGTCGCGACGCGATGCTGGTTGGGCCCACGACAAAACAGATCTCGGCGTCACTCAAGGTGACGCCGATTTCGGCGTCGGCGTCCAGCGATGACGCCGCACGTTGGAGTTCTTGAAGTGCGCGTGCTGGCACGAGGAGGTCCTCGGTGTCGCTGATCCCCTTCACTCCAGGCACGTCACGTACCGCCAGGCGGTAGGAGTCGGTCGCGAACAGTCGCAGGGTCCCGTTGTCGGTCGTGAAGAGCACACCGGTGAGAAGCGGCCGTGCGTCGTCGTTCGCGGCCGCACGGACCACTTGGTTGAGACCCTGGATGAGATCTTGCGCGGCAATGGACGTCAGGGGTCCGCTCACCGGAGGGAGCTTCGGGTAATCGGCGACCGGGAACGTCCGTAGGGAGAACTTCGCCCGACCGAGGGAGATTTCCACGTTGTCGTCCCCGCTCGATACGGTGACCGCCCCCGCCTCGAGGGAGCGCACGGCGTCGACGATGAGGCGAGCCGGCACCACCGTCGAACCGTCTTCGATGCCGATGACGTCGACCGTGGTGCGTGCCGTGATATCGAGGTCGGTGCCGGTCACCACGAGCTGGTTGCCGGTCAGGGAGAGAAGAACTCCAGACGACGCACCGATGAGCCTGGTAGCTGCGACGCGGCTCGCGGCGGTCAGCGCCTCAACGAGGATGTCGCGCTCTGATTTGAACTTCATAGAACTACCTTTCCTTGCTACTGAGGTTACGGTGTGTCTTTCAATGTAGAGAAGTCTTAGTAGTAGTAGTGCTGTGGAGATCGGTTGTAAGTGGTGTCACTCCTGATCATACGGATTTTACGGGTTTGGGTGATGCCAACAGCGCTGTGAGTAACTCTCTCAACCCTGGAGACTCAAGCCTGAGATGATGTGCAGGAGCGCGCGGTTGTCAACCGATACTCAACAGGTCAACCCCGAAGTTGCACACACACCCTTCCTAATTCTCGCCTTGGAGGCGTCGCTTCAGCTGGTTGATCTGCGAGAGCATCTCCGGGTTGGAGGCGAGCTGCTCTTTGATCTTCTCGACGCCGCTGATCACGGTCGTGTGGTTGCGCCCATCGAAGATGCGCGCGATCATTGGGTAGGAGTAGTTGTTAAGAAGGTCCCGGATGAGGTACATCGCGACGTGGCGCGCGTGCACGAGGGGCCGCAGGCGCTTCGAGCCGCGCACCTCCTCCACCGACAGACCATAGAAGTCGGCCACGACCGAGAGAATCGTCTCGGGCTTCAGGATCACCTGCTCGTGGCCGAGGTTGGTGAGGTGGGCCTTGGCGAGCTCAAGGGTGATGGGCTCCTGGCGCAGGTTGGCGAAGGCCCGCAGCATGGTGATCGATCCTTCGAGCTCGCGAATGTTGTCACGCACGCGCTGGGCGATCCACTCGGCGACGTCGTCGGGCAGGGCGATGCCCTCGCGTTCGGACTTCGAGCGCAGTATGGCGATGCGAGTCTCCAGGTCGGGCTGGTCGATCTCGGTGACGAGCCCCTGGAGCAGGCGGCTGCGGAAACGGTCCTGCAGTCCCGCGAGGTCGCGCGGCGAACGATCCGACGTGAGCACGATCTGCTTGCCCTCACCGTGCAGGGCGTTGTAGGTGTGGAAGATCTCCTCGTGAAACGTCTCGCCGCGGGTCTCCATGAACTGAATGTCGTCGATCAAGAGCACGTCGTTCTCGCGGTAGCGCTCGTGCAGCGAGAGCTGGGTGCGGGTCTGGATGGCGCGGATGAAGTCGTTAAGGAACGTTTCGGTGGAGACGTAGAGGACCTTGCGGCCGCGGTAGTTTTCCTGGACGTAGTTGCCGATCGCGTGGAGCAGGTGAGTCTTACCGAGCCCGGAATTGCCGTAGATCATCAGGGGGTTGTAGGCCCGCCCCGGGGTTTCGGCGACCGACTGGGCGGCGGCAAAGGCCAACCGATTCGACGGGCCGGGGACGAACGAGTCAAAGGTCATCCGCGGGTCGAGGCGGGCCGGTTGATCCACCGATGACACGAACGTGACGGGCGCCTCAACGGGCTCGACGGGCGGTTCGGCGACGAGTTGACCGGGCGCGGCTTCGGCCACGGTCAAGGAAACCTGCACCGGTCCGCCGACCAGTCGCTGCGCCTGCTCAGTGATGAAGGGCAGGTAGCGCTGCTGCGCGCGCAAAAGCTGGATCTGATTCGGTGCGCCAATAACGAGTTGGTTGTCGTGGTAATCCACAAGGCGCAACGTGTTGAGCCCCGCGGCCCAGACGGCTTCAGAAGCGTTGTCGCGTAA
>JBAUSF010000330.1:0-2552 GCA_049581565.1 Acidimicrobiales bacterium | reverse complement strand
CCAGAACCCCACCTTCTTCCGTGAATTCTTCCTCGAACACAATCTGGAACGCTTTGCCACCAACCGCTACCAGCATGAACAGCCCTTCTGGTACTACCTGGTGGTGGTGCTGCTGGCTTTGATGCCGTGGACCGTTCTAGCGGTCCGCGCCCTGATTGACGGCATCCTCACGTCGGTGGCTGAGTGGCGGCTGCGGCACTCCAGGGCCGGCAAGCCTTTGCCTACCCGTCCCGGCGACGCGTTCCCCGAGTTTCTTGTGCTATGGGCGCTCATTCCCATCGTCTTTTTCTCCATCTCGCAGTCCAAGCTGCCCGGCTACATTCTTCCCGCCATTCCTCCCATCACCATCCTCACCGGAGATTATCTATTTCGTCGCCGGCAGCAGGGACTGAACCGATGGATTCTTCTGGGACACGCGGTGGTTTGCGCCGCCACAACTTTCGTAGTGTTGCTGCTGCCGTGGTTTGTCGTCCATGGCGCCATTGTGCCGCCCACTCACGCGCTCGCCGCCGCCTCGCTGGCCGCGCTTGGCGCAGGGTTGCTGATTCTGGTTGTGACCAAAGGCTTTGGCGTGGCCAGGCTGCGCCCGGCAACCTGCTGGATTCTGGTTGTGCTGGTGCTGTTTCTCTACGGCGTCGGTCCGGTCTTTGGCATTCCCGGAATTCCTGCAACCAAGCACGTGATCAATCTGCTCGACCGCACCTACTCCGCACGTCCGCTGGCACAGCGGTTGGCGCAAATGGTGCCTGCTGACGAAACCGTGGCAGTGTTCCATGTGCGCCGCGACGTTGAATACGGCCTCTCGTTCTACCGCAACGGCGAAGTGGTGAACTACGAAGAAAGCGGCGTACCCGATGGGCAGCATATTCTGGTGGCGCGCGTCCAGGGGCGCAAGGGCGCCGATCTGCAAACCCTTGCTGATCTTGAAGCATATCTTGAAGGCCGGCACTACGAACCGCTCTTTGCCTGGCCCGAACAGGGGCTGGAAATCTACATGGTTGGCGCCCGTTAACGCTCGGCTTAACTTGCGGTTGTCCGCGGACTCGTGGCAAAGTGACCGGAAGGGCCTTTCTGGACGCGGAGTCCGGCGAGCGTTGTCTGTCCGGGCATTTCGCCGAATTGAGGCGAATTGATCGCTGCTCCGTGTCTCACTGTTCACTCTTGGCGGACGAAGCCGAGTTCCTGCTGACTGTTTTTCGTTATCGAGTAAAGACTGTGAGACCGGACCTCACCGACTCACTAGCATCGAACGCTATCCACCGTAACCGGGCTGAGAGAAGAGGGAGAATGAAGACACTGGGCACGTCCGTCGAAATTCTCGACCTGCGGCACTTTGGGGCCTCTGTTCTGCGTCCTGTGCTGGAAGCGGAGGGCGAACTGTGGGAAAAAAGGTTGCACTGGGACTACCAGGCCTCAGCGCGGCTGCTGATGCAATATCTTGACAACCACATGTTGCCGGGATTCGCAGCGCGTGAGTCCGGCCGTGTGATGGGCTATGTGTTCTGTGTCTACGAAGAAAACAAAGCAGTCATCGGCGATGTCTTCGCGCTGCCCGGCGTACCCAATAACACCGAAGGATCGAACCCGGAGCGTGCCATGGAAGAGACGCTCCTGCACCATCTTTTCGAGCTGCTGCTCAACTCTCCTCATGTTGACCGGATCGAGTCGCAACTGCTTCTGCATCCCGCCGGCACTTACTCCGATGCCTTCCGCGCCGCGCGATTCGAGATCTACCGCCGGCTCTTTCTGGTGCAGCCGTTGCAAGGCAAATCGAACCCGCCGCAGATAAGTCTGCCGGGCAACCTTGAGTTGCGTCCGTGGCGCGAGGCCGATCTGGCTCCGGCAGCGCGGCTCATCTGCGAAGCCTACCGCAACCATCCTGACAGCCTGATCAACGATCAATACCGCTCCGCGCATGGCTCCATGCGCTTCTTGAATAACATTGTTCATTACGCCGGCTGCGGCATTTTTTCCGCGCAGGCCTCGCACGTGGTGGTGGAGCGAGAAAGCCGCGAGCTCGCCGCCCTGGTGCTGGGCTCGCGCGTCAGCTCGCAGAGCGGGCACCTCACCCAGGTTTGCGTTCATCCCGGCTACCGGCGCCGCGGACTGGCTCGCATGCTGCTTGCGCAAGCCGCATTCAGCTTTATGCGCCTGGGCGCGTCTGAAATCTCCCTCACCGTGACTGAAGCCAACCACGACGCGATCCAGCTCTACATGGACGAAGGCTACACGTGCTCGCACAGCTTCGATGCGGCTGTGTGGCAGCGCGGTACCACGGCCTGACGCTGCTTCAGAGCGCGGTCCCGCCTTTGAAGTCGGCCGTGATGGCACTATGGACGCCGGTCATGCATGCGGGGTCGGAAATGATGAGGCCAAGCTCGCGATTCTTTTCCAGCGAGTCGGCGCTGAAGTTTTCCGAGCCCAGGAATAGCTTCGCCTGCGACGTCCCGTAGTCAGCCAGCACGGTCTTGGCGTGGATGTAATAGCCCGTCCGCGAAGTGTACACCGCGATCTTTGCTCCCGCGCTCTTCAGAGGATTGAGAGCAGAGGTG
>JBAUSF010000329.1:0-2043 GCA_049581565.1 Acidimicrobiales bacterium | reverse complement strand
CCTTGGTCATGGCGTCAAGGCCCTGTCGTTCTCGATGCGCCGAGACCTTCATGCTCGAGCCCTTTCTCGCCGAGGTCACCCTTGCCGCGGTGCGGGTGGGGCGTCTCGACGAACGATCGATCGACGCTTGGAGGGCGGACATGAGGTCGACGACATTTGACTTCGGTCGTTCCTCTGAGCCAAAGACCACCGCGTGGCCGGCGCGCTTTTGCTCGATGAGCTCTTCGATCCGCGCTCGATAGGTGTTCTGGTAGCGGCCCGGCTCCCATTCGTCGGTGAGGGAGTCGATCAGCTTCTTTGCGATCGAGAGCTCGCGAGGGTTGGCGTGCCCGACGGGTGGGAGCGTATCGAGCTCTTCTTCGGGATCGCGGATCTCGTCTTGGAAGTACATCGTTTCGAGCATGAGCACCTTCTCCGTTGGGCGAATCGCGACGAGGTGCTCCTTGTCGCGCAGCACCAACGTGGCGATACCGACTTTCTTCGTCTCGCGCATCGCCTCGAGGAGCAGCGCGTACGCGCGATCGGCGCCCTTGCCCTTCGGCGCCAAGTAGTACGACTGACGAAAGAAGATGGGGTCGATCTCGGCGAGGTCGACGAAGTCTTGGATCTCGATGAGCTCGGACTTGCCAGGAGCGGCTTTGGCCATCTCCTCGCGGGTCACGATGACGTACTCGCCGCCGCCCAAGGGATAGCCGTTCACGATGTCGTCATTCTCGAGCTCTTCGCCGGTCTCCTCGTCGACCTTCTTGTAGCGGACGCGATGAGAAGTCCCGCGGTGAAGCTGGTTGAAGTGAATCGTTTGGTCGGACGTCGCGGTGAAGAGACCAACGGGAACGCTCACGAGACCGAAACTTAGGAAACCCGACCAGGTAGCTCGCGCCATGCAGCTTCTCCTCGGCGTAGTTCGAGAAAGCAACTCAGCAGAATTTACCACGGACCGAAATTCTTGAGAAGGGGCGCGTCTCTCGGTGCCCGGGAAGGCCGTGATCGCACGGGAAGTAGGTATGCGGCTCATTTAACCGGTACGTCACCCGTCACAGCCTCGCCCTACGTTGGGCTCATGCCCACCAAGCACCTCGAAAACACCACGTGCGCGTCGTGCAAGGCGGGGCTTCGTCACTGTCACGGGACGGCGATCGTGCTCGACGAGGCGCACGCGTGTTCCGACGATCCCGACTGCGTGCTCGACGTCGATGAGCACTGGTTCGTCGTGGTTGACGGCGAGGCGTGACACGTCCTCAGAGTGCGCGGCGGGCTCGCTCGGAATGGTCTCGCGAGGACTCGCACCGAACCACTTCAAGGTTGTCGAGTAACGTCGCTGTTCGCGCATCGTGAGCGACGCGCTGCGAGACCCCTCGAGCGCGGAGCGAGGGCTTGAGTTAGATTCGAGAGCGACGTCGCCCGGCTAGCGACCAACTGTGCCTCCCTCTTAGCGTGAGTGGTAATGCCGTTTTGGAACGCGATTGCATGCCAAGTTGCATCTAGGTTCTATCCGGACAACAGAGTGTTGTGGGTTCCGCGGGGACCAGCGAGCGCGGTGAAGGGGGATCTTGACGATGTTGCGTGCACGGGAGAGCACTTTGTCGAAGAGGCACGTATGAGCAAGGGCGGAACCGATACCAGGCGTCACATCATTGAGATCACCGAGACGATGCTGGCCGAACGACCGAGCAGCGAGATTCACCAGGCGGACATTGCCGAACAGGCCCACGTGGGCGTCCAGACGATCTATTACCACTTCGACTCGCGCAACCAGCTCATCGCTGAAGCACAGGCCTCCACGTACGGTCGACTGACCGAACCGCTGCATCAGTTTCTCCTCTCCGCAGAAGCGGCCCTGCTCGACGAGGACGAAGCGGGCTTTTGGTCCGCGCTGGGTGACAACGTGGTGCTCGCGTGGTCCTACGGCCACACTGGTGACCGGTGGAGAATTCCAAAACTCATGATCGATATCGCGTCAGACTCGAAGACGCAACGGGAGTTCGGCGAGAAGCTGGAAGTTCAGCTGGATCGCTGGATCAATGTTGTCGAGCAGTGCAAGGG
>JBAUSF010000328.1:0-3603 GCA_049581565.1 Acidimicrobiales bacterium | reverse complement strand
GCGTGATCCCGACCTCGGTCTCCCGTGCAGCAGCTCGCAGAATCGGGACCGCCAGCCCGTGGGCCAGCAGAAGGTGATGGTTAGCCGCCGCCGCCCGTCCGAGGTTGTGACCACCGGGGGCGTGGCGCCCGGAACCGTATCCCAGCCACGCCGAGCACCACGGCTCATTCAAGGTAATCCATCGCGTCACGCCGTCGCCGAGAGCGTGGGCGACGATGTCGACGTATTCGGCGAACCTTTCGGCGGTTTCGCGTGCGACCCAGCCCCCTTGATCCTCGAGCGCCTGAGGCAGGTCCCAGTGATAGAGAGTGAGCGTGGGCTCGATCTCTCGATCGCGCAAGCCATCGACCAGACGTCGATAGAAGTCGAGACCGGTCTGGTTGGCCGGACCCTTTCCGTCTGGTTGGATGCGACTCCAGGCGACGGAAAAGCGATACGAACCCACGCCCAATTGGCGCATCAGTTCGAGATCCTCGTTGACACGGTGATAGTGGTCACACGCAACGTCGCCGTTATCGCCGTTCCAGACGGCGCCCGACTGATGGGCGAACGTGTCCCAGATCGACGCGCCGCGTTCGTCCTCGTGGACCGCGCCCTCAATCTGATACGCAGCAGTGGCGGTACCCCAGAGGAATCCGGGTGGAAAGATACATGAGGAGTTACCCTCGTGCGCGCTGTTGATGCTCATAAAAAACTCCTGGTTGAAGGGACAATGTGTAGGCGTGAGCGACTACGCGGTCCGCAGGCCGCCAGGCCGGCGGACCGCGTAGTCTTGGTACCCTCCGCGTGCGGTTCCGCAGGGTTGAATTGACGGAACCGCGCGCGGAGGTGACTTTCTAGGAAACTGCCGTGATGTGCGTCAAGATGTACGGCAGTTGCGGGTCACCGGGCGCCGGATCCATGTAGGGAGTCGACGGCGTCGGGAAGCCCGTGTAGCTAGCCGTTGAGTACTCGCACCACGTCGCACCGTAGAGCAACGGGATGACCGGTAGCTGCGTCGCCACGACCTTCTCGAGTGGCAAAGACGCCGCGGCAACGGCCACCGTGTCGCTCGGGTCCGTCCCAGCCAGCCGGTTCAGGTCCGCCTGCACCGCCGCGTTGTGGTAGCGACCGTAGTCGGCAACCGCCGACTTGCCCATCGGGGCCGAGGTGGTGTAATCCAGCCAGTTGTCGTACTGCGTGTACGGGTTGGTGCCACCGTTGCCCCAGTGGATGATCGTCGTGAAGTTCCCGTCAGCGGAGTCGGTGTACCACTGTGAGGGCTGCACGCCGTAGACCGTGGCGTCGATGCCCTCCGACTTCAGCTCGGATGACATGAGCTGAGCGTCCGCGTAGTAGTCGGAGTACGAGATCGGGTCCTCGATGCTGAACTTGATCTCCTTGCCGTTCTTCGCGTAGAAGCCCTGCTTGTTCATCTTGTAGCCGTCCGCCTTCAGGATCTTCTTCACCATGGCCGGGTCGTTGGTGGCCTTGACGTCGTTCTTGAACTGTGAGGCCAGGTAGGCCGACTGGTTGGGCAGGATCAACCCGCTCAGCGACGTCGCGGCCTGCTCGTAGCCACTCTCACCCTTTATCCCGAGCTCCTTACGGTTGACGCCCGCGCTGATCGCGGCACGCACCTGGGGATCGTTGAGGGGCGCCTTGGTGACGTTGAACTCCAGCGTGACGGTGTTGCCCGGAGCAAAGAACGTGTGATTCGTCGACGGATTCTTGTCAACGAAGATGCTGTTCACGTTGGCGATGTCGTTGCCCGCCCAAGTGAGCGTCCCATCAGCGAGGTCGGTCGCCGCGTCGGCGTTGGTGTCAACGCTCAAGACTTGGACCTCGCTCGCGGCCGGCGCCGCGCCCCAGTAGCTGGAGTTCACTGAGTAGTTGACGACCGACGACGAGAAGCTCGTCGGGACGTAGGGACCAGTGCCGATTGCCTGGGTGTTCGACACCGAAGTCGTGGCCACCGGTGAGTAGGTCGTCCAGAAGCTCGACGGCACCATCAACTGAGTACCCGCGATAGCGGTGATGTTGGCATACTCCGCCGACGCGTAGTTCAACACCACCTGGTTACCACTGACGGTCGCCGGGCTCGCGAGCGGCGGCAGGCCGTTCACGTTCGCGGCGGGATTGTCATTGACACCGTTGAAGGTCGCGGCGACGTCGGCGGGCGTGAAGGCCGTACCGTTGCTCCACTTGACGCCCGAACGGATCGTGAAGGTGAGCGTCTTGCCACCATTCGACCAGGCGTACGCCGTAGCGAGCCACGGATACGAGGTCCCCGCCTTGATCGTGTCGAACTGGAACAGCGGTTCGTACACGAGCGAGCAGACGGCCTCTTCCTTGCAGAATGAGGTCGAATCGTACGGGTTGAAGTTGTTCGTGAACGTGACGCCCGTGTTGCCCTCGAGCACCAGCGGCGGGCTCGCGGCGGATGCGGCACCCAGGCCCACACTCGTCACTATGCCCAATGCCACGCACGCCGTGGCAATAAAGATAGTTCCTGCTTTTCTAAACATGATTTTCCTTTATATTGAATTTGTCCAGCCGGCCTTCGCCGACGTTTTTTTTGAACCGTGTGGGTCCTTAATGAACTTCGCGAGGCCGGTTGGGCCTTCGCAGTACGGTCGCCAACGACCCGAACAACGGGGCGGGCGACGAACTCTTAGCTCGTGCTCATGTCGTCTTCGTAGCCCCCTCTCCTCGTCTTTTGGGTATCGCGAGCTCTATCGGGGCCTCAGGTAGGTCCCGATAGAGCCAGCATTTCGAGGTGTGGGAGTCGCCAACCAGGAACGACGGCGGCTCCTCGGTGCGACAGATGTCCATCACGCGCGGACAGCGCGGACTGAACCGACAGCCTTCTTGAGCGATGGTTGACAGGTTCTGCTCCCCGATGTCGGGCGCGAGCGAGAGCGGGTTGGACGGGTCCGGCACCGAGGCGATGAGCAGCTGAGTGTAGGGATGAGTCGGTGCGTCGACGAGCGCCGTACCGCGCGAGTGCTCGACCACCTGGCCCGCGTACATGACGATGATCTCTTCGGCCAGGTAGCGCGCCGAGGCAATGTCGTGCGTGATGTAGAGGATCGCCAGCCGGTCATCGTCACACAACCCTCGCAGCAGGTTGAGCACGCCCAGGCGGACCGAGACGTCGAGCATCGAGATCGGCTCGTCGGCCAGCAGGACTTTGGGCCGCACACAGAGCGCGCGGGCGATCGACACGCGCTGGAGCTGACCGCCCGAGAGCTCGTGCGGAAACCGGTCAAGGAATCGCTCGGGCGGCTCTAGGGACACTCGGCGAAGGGCCGCTTCGGCCAGCGCGCGCGACTCGTCTTTGGATGCGCCGTGAATCCGCAGGGGGCGGATCAGGTTGTGCTGGATCTGGTGGACCGGGTTCATCGAGCCAAAGGGGTCCTGGAGGACGAGCTGGACGTCAGAGGCGTAGGCCAGCGAGCGTCGCGCCTTCGGCGCAATGGGCGTTCCGCGAAGGATCAGCTCGCCCGCCGTCGGCGCGAGAATTCTCGCCAGCAAGCGGGCGAGCACCGACTTGCCCGAGCCGCTCTCGCCCACCACGGCCGTCACCTCGCCCGCGCGCAGATCGAGACTGACGTCATCCAC
>JBAUSF010000327.1:0-15883 GCA_049581565.1 Acidimicrobiales bacterium | reverse complement strand
GAGGGATCCGGGTACCAACCGGGAGGAACTTCGTACCGCGATGACTGACTCACGCAACCAGCCTTACATGCCGTGACGCTCGAGAGATTTCGGCCTACGTATTAGTGGGCACGCTCAGGAGTGTCGTCACCCCGATGGCGGCGCACACCTTGGTTCCGCAGGCGACGTCGAGGAGCGGTGAGGGCACGTAGCGGAGATCAACATTCGTCGCGTCGGCGTCGCGGATCGTGGCGAGCCACGGCTTGTCACTCGATCCTTCGCCCACCACGACGCACCGGTTGAAGGTGAAGCACGCGAGCGCGCTCGCCGCGCGCGCCAGCTTCGTGCTCGACCAGGTTCGTGTGAACGTCTTCGAGCGGACGAGCAGCGACGACGTGCCGGTGCTCGCGAGCCCCTCGCACCGCTTGCCGAGACACGACAGCGACGTCAACGTCGTCCACGCGGCGGGCGTGGTGGCTTCGGTCCACGTGGCGCCCTCGTCCGTTGTCAGGTAGAGCGCGAACTGGTGTCCTACCGTCAGCACACCAACCGCACAGTCGTCAACGCTCGCGCACGAAAAGGCCGTGATCGCGTCGCCCTTCGCCCACGCGAGTGCGACCGGCGTGGTCCAGGTGCTCCCCTCGTCGGTGCTGAGGCTGAACCGCGGCTCGCCGGTCGTGCCGGTATCGATGAGGCCACATTCGCCGGCGTTGCACGCGAGAGCGCTGACACCGATTCCTCCCGTTGGTGCCACGAGCGTTGAGAGGGCGTCGCCGTGGGTGGCAAAGCTCATGAGTAGATCCTGTCCGGGACGCGAGCCCCCGAGCAGGCACTGGTCGCCCGCACACGCGACCGACGTGAGAAGGATGGGCGCGCCCGAGGGGAGCGTGAGATTGAACCAGTTTCCCTTGGGGGAGGAGAACTCGGCGACCGACGTCGGTCCAAGTCCGTTGCTCGCGGCGCCGGTCGCAACGCAGACGTCATTTAGCGTGCAGGCGACCTCCGACAGCGGCACCGAGAAGCTGATCGCCGGGGTACCCCGCAGGCGAGCCGGCGGCACGACGGCGGTCTGCGCACAGCTCGCCAGCAGCAGAGCGCTCAGCGCGAGCAGCGCGACGAATCGCGCCGGGACGCGCACGTGACTGAAACCCTGGTTCATGGACTCCTTGGGGAAACTGAGGACCTAGCGAACGGAACGAACTGCTGCTGAAACCACGGCCAGGCCGTCCGCGAGCTGATCATCGCTGATGATGAGCGGCGGGAGGAGGCGGATGACGTTGCCGTACGTGCCACAGACGAGGGCGATGACACCGTGCTGCTGGCAGTACCCGACGACGGCCTTCGCGGCGGCCGCGTTGGGCGTGGTCGTGCCCGGTACGACGAGCTCGAAGGCCATCATGGCGCCGCGGCCACGCACGTCGCCAATGATCGCGACGTCACGGGCGAGCGAACCGAGCGTCTCGAGCATGGTTGCGCCGATAACCTTGGCGCGCTCGAGCAGGTTCTGCTCTTTCAGGGTCTTGATGACGGCGAGCGACGCGGCCGCGGCGACCGGGTTGCCGCCGTACGTGCCGCCGAGGCCACCCTCGTGCACGGCGTTCATGAGCTCCGCGCGCCCCGTGACGCCCGCGAGCGGCATTCCGCCGGCGAGACCTTTCGCGGTCGTGACGATGTCGGGGATCACACCCTCGTGGTCGACGGCGAACCAGTCGCCGGTTCGTCCAAAGCCGCTTTGAATCTCATCGGCGATGAAGACGACCCCGTTGTCGGTCGTCCACTTGGAGAGTGCGGGCAGGAATCCCTCGGCCGGCACGACAAATCCACCCTCGCCCTGGATTGGCTCGATGAGCAGGGCGGCGACGTTATGGACGCCGACCTCGGTCTCGATGAGCTTGATCGCTCGCGCGGCCGCCTCTTCACCGCTCAACCCGTCGCGGTAGGGGTAGCTCATCGGCACGCGGTAGACCTCGGGGGCGAAGGGTCCGAAGCGGTCCTTATAGGGCATGTTCTTCGCCGTGAGGGCCATAGTGAGATTCGTTCGGCCGTGATAGGCGTGCTCGAAGACGATGATCGCCGGCTTGCCGGTCGCGAGGCGCGCGACCTTGACGGCGTTCTCGATCGCTTCGGCGCCGGAGTTGAAGAGCGCGGACGTCTTGTGGTGCGTGCCCGGGGTGAGCTCGTTCAACTGCTCGCAGACCTCGACGTAGCTGTCGTAGGGCGTCACCATGAAACACGTATGGGTAAAGCGAGCGACCTGTTCGCTCACCGCGTCGATCACGGCCGGCACGGCGTGACCAACGCCGGTGACCGCGATACCCGAACCGAGATCGAGCAACTGGTTGCCGTCGACGTCGAGCAAGATTGCGCCCTCGGCGCGTTCGATGTAGACGGGAAAGCCAACGGTCAGTCCCGCACTCACGGCATTCACGCGGCGTCGGTGCAGCGCTTGGGACTTGGGCCCGGGCAGTTCGGTGAGTACCTTTCGTTCGGTTCCGATGGGCGTGGTGACTGATGAAACCATGGCGATCTCCTGGACTCGTGACCTGGGTAATCCAAGCGTACTGGGGTCCCCGATGACCGTCATAAAGACGACAAAACGGGTGACTGCGTCACCCGTTTTGTCTGGCGGAGGAGGTGGGATTTGAACCCACGGTGCCCGTAGACACAGCAGTTTTCGAGACTGCCCGATTCGGCCGCTCTCGCACCCCTCCGGGGACGAGTCTACCAAGGCGTCCGAGAGGGACTTTGGGGGCGATACCGGCGCCCTACGCTTTCTCGTCATGGACGACGAACGATTCATGCGCGAGGCCCTGAACGAAGCGGTGAGGGCGAGTGCGCACGACGACGTCCCGGTCGGCTGTGTGCTGGTCGTCGGAGACGCGGTGCTGAGTGTCGGTGAGAACAGGCGAGAGATCGACAATGATCCGACCGCCCACGCCGAGATCGTGGCCCTGCGCGCCGCCGCGCGCCTTCGAGGACGCTGGCGGATGGATGACGTGACCGCCTACGTCACGCTTGAGCCGTGTGTGATGTGCGCGGGGGCGCTCTTGAACGCCCGCGTCGCACGACTCGTCATCGGGGCGAGCGACGAGAAGGCGGGAGCCGTTGGTTCGCGGTACAACCTGCTGAGCGATCCTCGGCTGATGCACGAAGTCTCGATCAAGTACGACGTCTTGGCCGGCGAGTCGGCCGAGCTCTTGCAGACGTTCTTCATCGCGCGCCGCCTCGCCTAGCCGACGTGTCGTGGCGACACCGTCTGTTCACGGCGAGGCAATCTCACATGCTTAAGTTGTTGCCGTGTTCACTGAGCTAGATCCCACTCTCGACGGCCAACGAACGGTCGTCGTGGGTGGCGGCATCATTGGCACCACCCACGCACTGTTCGCGCTCGCTCGTGGCGCAGAGGTCGTGCACCTCGAGCGAGATCTCGTTCCCCACGGAGCGACCGTTCGCAACTTCGGACTGGTGTGGGTGAGTGGACGGGCGCGGGGCGCGGAACTCGCGTTGGCCCTTCGCGCGCGCGAGCTCTGGGAGGAGATCAGCGATGTCGTGCCCGGCGTGGGTTTTCGCGCCAACGGTTCGCTGACGTTGCTCTCGAGCGACGACGAGCTGGCCGTTGCGCGCCGGGCGCTCGATCGTGAGGACGCGGCGGTCCGGGAGTTCGAACTGCTGACCGAGGACGAGGTGCGACGTCGCAATCCCGCCCTCAAAGGAAAATTCGACGCGGGTCTCTACTGCGGTCGC
The DNA here is from genome assembly GCA_049581565.1 of Acidimicrobiales bacterium. Lineage (GTDB taxonomy): Bacteria > Actinomycetota > Acidimicrobiia > Acidimicrobiales > RAAP-2 > RAAP-2. Next base: position 12,160 of record JBAUSF010000327.1, on the reverse strand, counting down.
GACGCCGCTGTCGAATCGAGAATCGCCCTCGGCGCGCTGCGCGACTGGATGGCCTCGACGGGCCGCTACCACTACGGCGCCGGTCGCGAGCTGATCTCGATGTCGGACTACGAAGTCGTCGACCACCGTGGCGAGCGCCACCGGGGTGACCAGGTGTGGTTGTGCATGGGGGCAACGCTCAGCGGTTTTGCCGCAGAGCTCTTCGAGCGTGAGCCGCTCAAGCGCGTGCGCCTCAATATGGCCGAGACCGAAGCGTTTGGTCGTCGTCTCACGACGTCGGTCGCGAACGGCGACTCGTTTCGTTACTACCCCGGGTTTCGAGCCGACGCGACCGAGCTGCTCGCCGGCCAGGAGCCGCTCGCGAGCCAGTACGCCATTCAACTCCTCTGCCAACAACGCCTGCATGGGGGACTTACCATCGGCGACACGCACGAGGCCGACGCGCCGGACCTCTTTGAGACTCACGATGCACCGATGGAGCTGATCGTGCGTGCGGCGCGAGACCTGATCGGCGACGACCTCCCCGCGATTGAGCGGCGCTGGAGCGGTGTCTACCACCAAGTCGAGCCGGTGAACGACGAGATCTACTATCGACGTGAGCTCGCTCGAGGGGTGAGCGCTATTACCGGAGCGGGTGGACGGGGTATGACACTCGCGCCCGCCATCGCAGAAGAGAGCTTCGCATGACCGTTGAACTGATCTGCTTTGACATGGCCGGGACGACCGTGAATGACCATGGACTCGTGCTCGAGGCGTTTCGTCGCACCATCGACGAGCTCGGTGTCATCGGAGAGGAAGCGACAAAGGCCGAGGCGTACGTCATCGAGACGATGGGTCAGTCGAAGATTGAAGTCTTCAGTGCCCTCTTTGACGAACGTGCCCAGTTCGCCAACGAGGCCTTCGAGCGCCATTTCGTGACGGCCGCCGGTGAGGTTGGTGTGAGCGAGGTTCCCGGCGCGCGCGACGCCATCGAGACCCTGAAGGGTCGCGGCATCTCGGTGGCGCTGACGACGGGCTTTTCACCCGCGACGCGCGAGGCGCTGATCGATATCTTGGGATGGTCGGAACTCGTCGGGCTGCGCGTCTCGCCCGCCGACGCCGGTCGAGGTCGTCCCGCTCCCGACATGGTGCTCTTGTGTGCGCTCAGAGCGCGGGTGAGCGCAGTCCAGACGATCATGGTGGTCGGCGACACGGCCTCGGACATGCAGGCCGGCCGACGCGCCGGGGTCGGGCACTGCGTTGGTGTTCTCACCGGCACGGATGCGCAGCCCCGCCTGGTCTCCAGCGGCGCCGACCTCGTCATCGACTCGGTTGCCGACCTCGTACGGCTTGACGTATTGATGGCTGAATAGTCGAGAGTCGTTCGCGAGAATTTACGATGGACGACACACAAGGTGCGTCCTCGTGTCACATTGCGCTAACCACCGAACCTTACTGTCATGACGAGTCACCAGCGTGGTGCTCAGTGATTTGGAGGAAATCAAGTGGTTCTAAACAAAGTGAAGGTTTCGCTCGCGGCGGGCCTCATGGCGAGCGCGCTGACTGGCGTTGGGCTCACGGCGGGCACGGCGGGTGCGTCGTCGTCGTGTGCAACGGCGACCTCAGCCGCAGCTTGTGGAGGAATGACCGCGCTGATCAAGGCCGCAAAGGCTGAGGGCCGACTCAACGTCATCACCCTTCCGCCGAACTGGGCCAACTATGGCGCCATCATCAAGGACTTTTCCAAAAAGTATGGGATCAAAGTCGACTCCTATAACCCCGAAGGCTCTAGCGCCGACGAGATTTCAGCGGTGAAGGCTGACCGCGGCCGTTCCAACGCGCCCGACGTCCTCGACGTAGGCACGACGTTCGCCGCGGACAACCTGAACCTGCTCGCGCCCTACAAGGTTGCAACCTGGATGGACATTCCCACGGGCTTGAAGAACGCTTCGGGCTACTGGTTCGACGACTACGGCGGGTACGTGGCCATTGGCTGCAACACCGCAGTCGTAACGACCTGCCCGACGTCGTTCAAGGACCTGCTGGAGCCCCAGTACAAGGCCGAAGTCGGCATCAACGGTGACCCGACACAGGCGGGCGCGGCATTTGCCGCGGTCTTCGCTGCGGCGCTCGCCAACGGTGGCTCGTTCGGCAACATCCAGCCCGGCGTCGACTTCTTCAAGACGTTGAACAGTGATGGCAACTTCGTTCCCGGCTCCAGTGGCCCGTCCACGGCCGAGAGCGGTTCGACGCCGATCATCGTCTGGTGGGACTACCTGCAGGCTTCTGAGATTTCGCCGGTCGTAAAGACGTGGAAGGTTGTCATCCCCAGCGACGCGGCCTACGCGGGGTACTACAGCCAGGCTATTTCGAAGACGGCACCCGACCCCGCGGCGGCTCGCCTCTGGGAGGAGTACCTCTACTCCGTCACTGGTCAGAACCTGTGGCTCGAGGGTTCGACTCGTCCCGTGGAACTCCCGATATTGGTGAAGGATCACACCGTGAACGAGGCGGCCTACGCGAAGCTCCCTCCGGCGCCTGCGAACACGAGCTACCCGACTCTCGCGCAATTGACTCAGGCGGGTGCCACGGTTGACGCGAACTGGGCTTCGGAAGTCGGCTGAGAACCGCTGAATAGTGGCATTCTCATCTCATGGTGATTGACCACGAACCCGACACTGCTGGCGCCGACCACAATTCGGTCGGCGCCAGCAGTGTCGGCGTTGCTGCGCCCGCTCTGCTCCAGCGCACGCTGCGTGCGTCGCGCGCGGGCCTTCCGCTGCTGCCGTTTTTCGTCTACGTCTTTCTCGGGCTCGGCATCCCCACGCTCGCCGTTATCAACGAGGCGTTCCGCAGCGCTAACGGCAAGCTCACGACGTCCAATATCAAGACCGTCCTTAGCGGTGGACAGTACCTGCTCGGCTTCGAGACGAGCCTGAAGCTCGCCGCGATCACGGCCGTCGTTCCGGCCGTCCTCGGCACGATTCTCGCTTACGTGATCGCGACCTCTCGTTTTGCGACACTGCGTCGATTCGTCACCACGGCAGCGGGTGTGTTCGCCAACTTCGGCGGTGTCAACCTCGCTTTCATCTTCATCGCCTCGGTGGGGGTACGCCAGATCGTCACCGGATTCCTCGCACGCCTCGGATGGAATCCATGGGACCACGGGTTCGACCTCTATAAGTTCTGGGGCGTCGTGCTCGTCTACTTCTACTTCCAGGTCCCTCTCATGGTGCTGATCATCACTCCCGCCATCGGTGGCCTCAAGCTCGCCTGGCGCGAGGCGGCGTCCAACCTTGGTGCCTCGGCGTGGCAGTTCTGGCGACGAATCGGACTCCCGGTGCTGATGCCCTCGATTCTTGGCAGCACTCTGCTCCTCTTTGGCAGCGGACTGTCGGCCTACGCGACGGCAGAGGCCCTCACCGGTGGCACCATCGCGCTGACTCCGATTCAAATTGGCGCCTTTCTCGACGGCAACGTGATCTCGAACCAGGTGAACGTCGGCTACGCGCTCGGTTTCGTGATGATCGTAATGATGCTCGTGTCGATCGTCGGCTATTTCTTCTTGCAGCGGAGAGCGTCGCGATGGCTACGTTAGGTTCGCTCTCCTCTGAGACCCTCATCGACGCCAGTGTTCCCCCCGTCAAAACCGACCGTTTCAGGGTGCGCGCTCCGCGCATCCACGTGGGGCGCGCCGTTGTCCTACTCGTCGCGGGACTGTACTTCTTCGTACCGTTGATCGCGGGCTTCAAATTCGCCCTCCAGACCAATACTGGTCACTTCTCGTTGCAGCCGCTCACCGAGATCGGGACGCAGCCGGGCCTGGGCACCGCTTTTTGGCTTTCTTTTCGACTCGCCTTCGTGACCGTCACCATCTCCATTGTGCTGATGGTCCCGACCGTTATTTACATGTATCTGAAGGTGCCCAAGCTCAAGCCACTCTTCGAGACATTGACCCTGCTTCCGATCGTGATCCCGCCGATCGTCTTGATCCTCGGTGTCCTCGAGGCCACGCCCGGCTGGCTGAAGTCCTCGCCCTATCTGCTGTCGCTCTTGTACGTGATCTTGACGATGCCGTTCGTCTACCGGTCCCTCGCGGCTGGTCTCGGGGCGATGGACCTTAAGACCCTCGTTGAGGCATCACGTTCTCTGGGCGCGGGTTGGTTCAGCACGCTCTGGCGCGTGCTCATTCCAAATCTTCGGAGTGCCCTGCTGTCGGCAATCGTGCTCAGCATCGCGCTCGTCCTGGGCGAGTTCACGATGGCGAGCCTCGACCTCTGGGAGACCTTGCCAGTGTGGATCGTCGACTTCGCGATGAACAACGCGCACGTCACGACCCTCGTCGCCCTGCTCTCGCTCGTCGGAACCTGGGTGCTGCTCACCCTCATTGTCTCGCTCGATCGGTCGCAGTCTCGCCGTAACCTTAGAAAGAGGCAGTCCTAATGTCTGTTGTTACTGTGCCTACTGTGACGAACACTGGGTCAAGGGGTCACGGCGCGCCGGTGGTCCTCGACCACGTTGTGCGCCAGTTCGGTTCCAACCGGGCGCTCGACGGTCTATCGCTCTCAATCAATCCGGGCGAGTTCATGGCGCTGCTCGGCCCGTCGGGCTGTGGAAAGACGACGGCGTTGCGCGTGCTCGCCGGCTTCGAGAAGCTCGACGGCGGTCGCGTTCTTGTCGATGGCAAGGACGTCTCGAGTATCCCGGCCCAGAAGCGTGACATGGGAATGGTGTTCCAGAGCTACTCACTATTTCCGAATATGAACGCCCGCGACAACGTTGCCTTCGGGTTGCAGTTGCGCAAGCAACGCTCTTCTACGCGTAAGGCCCGCGCCAACGAGCTCTTGGATCTCGTGGGACTCGGCGAACACGCGAGCAAGTATCCACACCAGTTGTCCGGCGGCCAGCAGCAGCGTGTCGCGCTGGCCCGCGCAATTGCAATCGAGCCGAGGGTGCTTCTACTCGATGAGCCGCTGTCGGCACTCGACGCCAAGGTGCGCGCCGAGTTGCGTGACCAGATTCGCGCGCTGCAGCAGCGTCTGGCGATCACGACCGTCTTTGTCACCCACGACCAGGAAGAGGCGATGTCGATCTCGGACAGAGTCTGTGTCATGTACAGCGGACGAATCGAGCAGGTGGACACCCCCTCGGCTCTCTACTCGCACCCGGCAACGCCGTTCGTTGGTCAGTTCGTCGGCGTCTCGAGTCGCATTCCGGCGATTCGCCACGACGACCACGTCGAAGTTCTCGGACACGACGTGAAGATCCGCGGCGATCTGAACGCTGTCCCCGCCGGCGATCTCGAGGCGCTGCTTCGACCCGAGGACCTGTCGATCGCAGTAAACCCGAGCGGGCTCGGGGTCGTGACGCACCGGAGCTTCCTCGGTTCGACCACTCGAGTCGGAGTCGGGGTCGCGGGGGCAAACGTCCGCGTCGACGTGCGCAGCAGCGACGCGGACGGCGTCGAACTGGGAACGCGCGTCGACGTCTCGGTTAGTGCTCGTGACGTTCTCGTGACCACGCCGCTTCTAGCGCCGTAGCGAGCCCCTCGTAGTCGGCGAGCGTGCCGACTTCGAGTCCCACGATCTTTCCTTCGTCGTCCCACGTGCGCAGTGCGAGCGCGTCGGGAAAGCCGGGGTGCTCTTCGAAGCGAAGGCACTCCTCGTCGCTCAGCAGCCCGCCCTGGGCCTTCAAGGTCATCTTGGACGCCTCGGAGAGCCGGTCGTAATACGCGGGATCGGTCGTGCAGCGCCAGCGCTTCGCGGTCACGTGCAGCGATACGGGGCGCGCGACTGTAGGCCCAAAGATCGGAGCGAGGATTCGCGCCCCGACGGCTTCGTGGTCGTCGTCGTCCTCATCCATCTTGAAATCTGGTTCGTTCTGGCGCCCGACGACGAGGTGACCGACGTCGTGAAACAACGCCGCGACGACCATCGCGTCGGTCGCGTGCTCGCCGCGCGCGAGGGCCGCACATTGGAGCGCGTGCTCGGTCTGGGTGATGGCTTCACCGTAGGGCTCGTCTCCGTGTGCGGCGTACAACTCGAACAGTTCATGGGGGTTAGTCGGCGCCTTCACGGTTCTCCTCGCTCGTTCGACGTCATGCTACGGCTCGTATGTATGAGCCTGGCGAAGGGAGGGTAACGAGTGTGTGAACAGCGCGGAGAGAGGCGAGACGTCGACGAACGTCGGGCGTGGTCAGAGGACCTGGAGCGTCTTGATGTGCAGCACCGTTGCGACGTAGGCGGAGAACGCCGCACCGCCTCCCGCGGTCGCCGAGCCTTCGAGCGTGCCGTTCGCGTTGTAGTCGCGGATCGATACCCGCCCGCAGCCGCCCGGATCCGCGACCACCACGGCGTAGGGCGTAGCTGCGTGTCGGAAGAAGTTCACGGTGAGCGTCGCGCCGACGTCCATCGGGCACATGTCTGCGATCGAGGGAGCGGGGGGCAGGGTATTGACGCGCCGAATGATCGCCGCGATCGTTGCGGGAGTCGTCGTCGTCACGACGGAGTGTCGGTTGGCCTTGGCGTTGAGTCCGCGGTTGACATCGACGACGACGCGGGTCGCGCCCGATGCGACATCGGCGAAGCGAGACTTAACGGTTGAGGCCGCGCGTGCCGGCAGCGCGTTCACGCCGAGAGCTAACACGACCGCGATCGCCAACGCGACGAACGTCGCGTGAGCGTAGCGTCGCGGGAAGATGGCTTCGAATCGAGTAGAGGCGCTCATACCGTCGTACTTTCATGACGGTCGCCTTATCTTACACGAGTTTGTTGTCGGGCGTGGCTCGCCGCCCCCTGACACCACGTCTCAGGCGCGCTCAAGGATCTCAATCGTGCTCAACAGTCCATCGAGATCGGCGTAGCAGCCCTGGAGGTGGCGAGTGCCCGTGCCCGACTCGTCAAAGGCCGTGCGCGAGTGCATGAGACGAGTGTTGTCAAAGATGACACAGTCACCCGGACCGAGTCGGAATTTCAGCTCGAGTTCGGGTCGCAGGAGAATCGCGGCGAAGGCGCGGGCGGCACGATAGAACTCGATGATCTGGTCGTAACCGAGGCGTAGCGCTTGCATCGACCGGGCGTTGAAGCGCACCGCTCGCACGCGAGCAGACTCGTCGAGTTCGATGAGGGGACGTCTCGCTCGCAACGAGTGGTGCCGGTCGGACCAGGCGAAGTCGACGGGGTTCGCGTCAGCACGTCGAAGCTCCGCGGGTCCTCTTCGCGCAGCATCGCCGCCGCCATGAAGCCGTCTACGAGTCCCGAGTCGCCGCCCTCGACGGAGTTGGAGAGGCAGTGCAGCAGCTGCATCGTCGGCACGGGATCGCGGTAGGGGTTGTCGGTGTGGGGCGTGATCGCGAGACCGGTGAAGGCGAGGTTGCTCGGATGTGGCTCGACGCGCACGTCGAAGAGCTTCCCGTAGTTCGTCTCGCGGACGAAGCCGAATGTCGCGGCGATCTCGAGCACCGTGCCGGGCGTGACGGGGGCGCCCTCGAAGAGAGCAAAACCGAGTCGCTCGATCCCGCGAAGCGCGCGCAGCCGCTCGTGTTCGTCGTTCAGGTATTCCGTCCAGGTCGCTCGCACGATGGCGAGGTCGAGATCGCGGGCGCGCCACAGTTGCTTGCAGTCATCGGTGCGACCACTGCCTGCTGGTCCGCGTGCCTGTTCGCGAAGCCAGTTGTGAGAGAAGGTTGAGCGGTGACCGTCGCTGAACGCAATCGCGATACGGTCGCCTTCTTCGGTGACGTCCTCAATGGCGACGTGCTCATCGAGGTCGAGCAACGAGAAGAGCTTTTGGTGGCTGGTGGCGTCGCGGCACGTCGCGCACACGCAGTTGTCGCGCAGCCACAGTAGCGGAAAAGCGGCGGCGAAGGAGGTCTCCTTCGTTGCGGTCACCGGGCCCAGTTCTCGTCCGACGGAGGCACTACGACGCGGTATTCGAGCGCCTGCCACTCTTCAAATTGCGAGTATCGGGGCCTGAGCGGTCGTACGCGTTCGGTGGCGATGATGGCGGCGACGCGCGGTCCGCGATAGGCCGAATTCGGCGAGGAACTGGCCGCGCGCGAGCTGCGCCGTCCGCGCAATGCGTGCCAAGCGCTTGAACGAGTCATGATCCAAGCGTACGGAAGCCAGGTAAGAACCCGGTGATCAGAGCGAAAGCCCTGAGAACCAGTTTTGCGACGATCGAAGAAAACTGTTGGACATCGAGGTCCGAAATCGGAAAGCGTGGACGCTCTGTCCTCCCTAGATTACGATCATGAAGGAACTTGACGAAATGAGGTGGCGCGCGGTCGAGGCACGCGATCCGAAGATGGCCGGCTGCTTCGTCTACGCGGTTGCCTCGACGAAAGTGTTCTGCCGACCCGACTGCGGCTCGCGCCGTGCACTGCGTCGGAACGTCGAGTTTTTCTCGACGGCCATCGAAGCGAAGTCAGCCGGTTATCGCGCCTGTCGGCGCTGTCGACCCGACGACGTCCTCGTGAGTGACCCTTCCGTTGCGGCCGTGATCGCGGTGTGCCGACGCCTCGAGCACGACGCGCAGGGTACGAGCGTCGCCGCGCTCGCGTCAGAGCTCGGCTACAGCGAACGTCACCTGCGGCGGCGCTTTCACGAAGTCGTGGGCGTGTCGGTTGCCACGTACGCTCGGGCTCAGAAGGCCGAGCGGATTCGCCAGAGCCTGCGCGGCGGCGCGCCCGTGACCGACGCGGTCTTTGACGCCGGGTACGGGTCGATGAGGGCGTTCTACGAACACGGTGCGCCGCAGCTTGGCATGGCACCTGCTCGGTATCGCGACGGCGGCCGCGGCGAGCACATTACTTTCACCTCGATCGAGACCGCACTTGGCTGGGTGGTGGCGGCGCGAACCGCGCGGGGCGTGTGCGCCGTTCGCGTGGGCGATGACGAAGTCGCGCTGGTAAAGGGGCTCGTGGAGGAGTTTCCTCACGCGCTCGTTGAACGCGATGACGAGGGTCTCTTCGATGTGGCGAACGTACTCGCCAGTGCCGTGCGCGGGGAGCGCGACGCGACGGAGCTGCCGGTCGATCTAGCGGGAACGTCGTTTCAGCTGCGCGTGTGGGAAGCGCTTCGTACGATCCCGATGGGAGAGACCCGCACGTACTCAGACGTGGCCGAGCAGATTGGTGCGCCAAAGGCCGTTCGTGCGGTCGCGTCCGCGTGCGCGGCGAACGAAGCGGCGCTCGCCGTGCCCTGTCACCGAGTCGTACGCAAGGACGGGTCGATGGGTGGGTATCGATGGGGCATCGACGTGAAAGTACAGCTCCTTGAGGCCGAGCGGTACAAGACAGAATCGATCAGCTCGTGACTACTGCCATCTGATTGAGTGGGCTGTGGCCCGAAGCGGCCTTCACGCCTCCGCCCTTTTCCGCAATCGAGATCGTGAAGTGCCTCGCTTTGAAGGTCTCGACGAGGTACTGACCCGCCGCACGAGCGCGCTGCAAACTTAGAGACGCATTTGCCGCCGCTGTCGGTTGAGGACCGACGTAACCGACCACGGTGATGTGGTGCTGGTTACGAGCCATCACCTTCGTAGCGAACGACCGTAGTGACGCTTGTGCACTTGGGCTGAGCGTCACATAGTTGTTGGCAAAATAGACGCGCGTTTCGATCGGAGGTTTTTGCGCACTGCCACCAGACGACGGCGCGACGAACCCCCCGTTTGGAGGAACGCCCGAACTGCCGGAGCCACCCGAGCCGCCCGAGCCGCCCGAGCCACCGGATCCACCGGATCCACCGGATCCACCGGACCCGCCCGAGCCGCCCGAGCCGCCCGAGCCGCCCGAGCCACCCGAGCCGCCGGAACTTTGTGTCGCACTACCCGAAAGGGCGACACTGGTAGGTGAATCGAACCCTCCTGAATAGGTCACCGTGAGCGCACTGTTGGTGAGCGACCCCACTGCGCTTGGAGTCCATGCAAGGTCGACGGTACAAGTGGCTCCCGCAGCGATCGCGATACCGTCAGCGCACGTTCCTCCAGTCACGTCGACGCCGTCCCCGCTGGCGACGATGGCAGTGGGCGTAAGTGCAATGTCGGAAGCGTTCGAAACGCTGACGTCTAATGGGTCTTCGAGATCGACGGTCGTTGAAGGGAAGCTGGCGTTCGAAAACTGGATCGCGTCATTGGCGATGGCGACTATTTCGTTATTGACGTAGTCCGCCATTATGACGTCGCCCTCTGCGTTGACGTAGATACCCATCGGTGCGGCGAGCAGCGGCGCAAGCTCGGAAGAGAAGAGATCGGTCGGCGTGTTTGCCGTCACACTCTGACCGAACAGAGACGTTGTACCCGAAGCGGGCACAACCGTGAGTGCTTGACTGCTGTCCTCAATGAAGAGGTCGCCTGCGGCATCAAATGCGATACCCATGGATCCTCCCGACGTGAGCGCGTTGAGGCTTCCAGGGAGTCCCGGGTCAAGTGTGGTCGGCATGTCTTCGGTCATGCCTTGACCGAAGACACTTGCGGTTGACGCGGGAAGAATCGTGATTGCGCCGTTGCTCTGGTTCACCGAGTAGAAATTGCCCGCGGGGTCGAACGCAAATCCCATGGGTTCACCAACGAGAGTGGTGAGTGAGTTGAGTGTGGTTGGCACGGAAGCCGTCACGCTTTGTCCGAAAATAGAGGTGACGCCCGTCCCAGGCACCACAACAACCGTCGCATTGACGTCGTTCCCAACAAAGAGGTCTCCCTGGCTGTCGACCGCGATCGCCCCCGGACCGTCAAGTTCGGCCGTCAGAGTTGTTGGAAGCAGGACGGCAGGCGTATCCGGCGTCACCGTTTGACCGAAGATGGATGTGACGCCGGACGCGGGAACAACAACCACCGTTGAATTCTCTTCGTTGGCGATGAAGAGGTCTCCTGCACTGTCAATGGTCACCGCGTAGGGGGATTCGAGCAGAGGGTTGAGAGAACTTGTCAGGAGGTCGACCGGTTGGCCGGGAGTGACCGTTTGGCCGAAGAGATCCGAAGTGCTGGCGCCCGGTATCACGGTGACCGAGTCGGCGATGTTGACGATGAAGAGGTCTCCCGCAGCGTCTTCCGTAACCCCGTCAGGTTCTGCACCTGCGAGGAGCGAGTTGAGACTCGGGGTTCCCGGGTTGAGGACGATCGGTGTGTCTGTCGTGAGGCTCCTACCAAAAATCGTGGTGGAGGTGGCCGACGACACTGCAGATATGAATACGACGAGCAAGAGCGAGGCAAGGCAGAACGCCGTCGTAACGACTGCAATTTTGTGCAGCGGTCGAGTATGAGCGAGCACCCGAAGCCTCCAACGATCGATGCCAGTCTGGCTAACGACGCGAAGTTTCGAGATTCCAACGCTAGTCACAATTGTTGAGCGTTTTTTCGTCAAGTCTCATAATTAGTCAGGAATTTGACATCTGACGGGCTTCGATCACGACAGGCCTTGGGTGCAGCGACGACTGCTCGAGGCCGACGTCTACTCGAAGCTGGTCGATGCCGCGCGATGCCGCGTGGTCATCGAGCCATTGATGCCACGGCGCCCCTCACACGGAGTGTCGCTCGCTCGAGGCGGGCACAACTAGCACCGGACACGTGGAGAACTCGATGACTTGCTCGGTCACGCTGCCGACATAGTTCGATCGCACTCGGCGTTCGTCCGAAAGGGCCATGACGATCATCTCGGCGGGCCAGGACCGAGCTTCGTCGAGGATTTCGGAGAAGGGCTCGCCCACGGCCTGCTTTATCTCGACTCGTGCGGGGTCGACACCCTCGGCACAGATCTGGCGACGAACGAACTCGAGCAGGTTCGTCGCTGCCTGGCGCCTCCGATCGAGCGACTCCGAACCGGTCGCGCGAGCAAGCTCCTCGCTGACCTCATCGTCCTCGATGACGGTCAGCACTCTCACGTCCCCGTGCAAGTCGGCACAGAGTCGCGCCGCGATGGCGGCGGCGCGGAGACTCTCGGTCGTGTCATCTACCGTGACGAGCATCCGATGGTTCATGAGTTTCCCCCTTGCGTCTGGCGCTGTGCTGCCCAGCGCGTGATGAGGCGCTCTTCTCGCTCCACCTCATCGAGGCGCAACTCGAGCGAGTGCAGTTCCTCTTCGAGCATGGGAAGACGGTGGTGTTCGATGGCGCGAAGGCGTCGATGGGCGGTGGCGAGCTCGGCCTCGATGGCGCGCAGCGCGCTCGCGGCGACGGCGTACTGCGC
>JBAUSF010000326.1:0-19257 GCA_049581565.1 Acidimicrobiales bacterium | reverse complement strand
CCATTTTGTCATCACGTCGTCATGCGTTCTCCTCATCGCGGGCGATATCGTCAGGCGCATGCGACATTCGGCTCCTACGATTGCGCTCTCGCTCGTCACCGTGGCCGCGTCGTTTGTGTCGTTTACGTCGTGGACGCATGCGGGTGCGGCCGCCAAGCCCTTCGATCCCGAGTCGGCAACGTTTGTCACCTCGCGCATCGGGTGGGTGCTCGGGACCGCGACGTGCGCGCTGAAGGGCGGGTGTCTCACGCTGCTCAAGACCTCCAACGCGGGGCGTTCGTGGAGCGAGGAACCGCTACCCCCGGCGCTCGTCACCGACGCCGATCAGCGCGTTGAGGGTTCGCCGGGCGCCATTGGCTTGGGCGTTCGTTTCGCGAACGTCGAGGACGGTTGGATCTACGGCGCGATCACCGTGAAGCGAAGCCAAGCTGGTATCGCGTACACCGCGCTCGCCCCAACGATGTGGGCAACGCACGACGGCGGAGAGGTCTGGACGGCACAGCGTCTGCCGTCCGCGACGGCGCTCGGCCAGGTCGAAGACGTGGAGGCCGCGAACGGCGTCGTTCATGCGATGGTGATGACGGGCGCCAACTATCGCGCCGTTGTCGATAGCTCACCAATCGGAACGGATTCGTGGCACAAGACGAACGTCGTCACGTTGAACCCGCCCGCGGGCGGAGCCCAGCCGAGCGGCGCCATCGTGCTGAAGGGCGCAAACGGCTGGCTCGTCTACGGCAACGACCGCGGCACGAGCTCGAGCGCGCGCCTCGCGAGTTCGGGCACGTGGGTGAAGTGGACGCCGCCGTGCGCGTCGGTCGGCAACAGCTTCGCGCTACCCGTCGCCACGAGTCCGTCCGATCTGGTGGCGCTCTGCACGATGGGCGGATTCGCCTACGGCCTCTCGAAGTCGGCGCCACCGGGTGCCACGCTCGGCTCGAGCTGGCTCTACCTCTCGACCGACGGCGGATCGTCCTTTCGGGCGGGCTTGGAGCTGAAGCCGGTCAAGGACTTTCCCGCGTTCTCAAACTTCTCCGGGCTGCTCGCTTCACCGCGGTCCCGCGTCTACCTCGTTGGCAGCGACGTCAATCAGCACCAGGGGCTCGTTGCGAGCTTTGACGGCGGCGTTCACTGGACCACGGTGTACTCGGGCCAGGTCACGTCCCTCACGTTCGTGAACGACAACGAGGGCGTAGGGTTCGTGCTGCTCGCCAATGACGCGAACGCGATGATCATGACGTTCGACGGCGGCCGACACTGGTCGTCGATCACCTTCTAGCGAGTCAGTGGCTTTCGCGAACTACGAGGACGGGGCAGTGCGAGTGGTGCACGCACTGGGTTGAGACCGATCCCATCAAGAGGCCCATGAATCCCCCGACTCCTCTCGAGCCGACCACGAGAATGGTGGCCTCGCGGCTCGCCTCGATGAGGACCTCGGCGGGATTGCCCGGCACGCCGAGCCATCTGACCGAGAGCCCGTCGGTCGAAGGAGCGGACTTCATCATCTGTTCCATGAACTCCTTCGCCTCCGCCTCAACCTGGTCGTAGTAGTCCTTGCCGGTGGAACCGGTGACCGGTCGGTCGATGACGGGGTAGGCGTAGGTGACGTGCAGCTCCGCGTGACGCAGCTGGGCCTCTTCGATCGCAAATTCGAGTGCGTTCGACGACGTGGGTGACCCGTCGACGCCAACGACGATGAGCGGGGTCTTCGTGTCGGTCATGCTTCACCTCTTCTGGGTTGGGGCGGCATCGTCATTGTGCGTGTTCGGTGCCGGCGAGAAAGCTCTCGGTGACGAGCGTCGGCGAGTCGCGACGCAGGGTCTCACCGCGGAAGAAGGCGGGCCGGAAGGCGTTCATCGTGAACATCAAGATGACGCCAATGAGCAGCGTCCCCACGTCGAGGGTGAAGGTGCCACCGATCTCGCGGTTGAACACGTCCCAGTGCGTGTAGCTGTTGTCGGGGTTCCAGTAGTACCAGAAGGACCAGCCGAGGATCAGCCACAAGATGACACCTCCGGTGAGGGGAGCGAGCAGCTGGACGAAGAAGTTGTGCACGTTCTTCAACGACTGCTTGTGGTAGTACCACGCACAGGAGAATCCGGTCAGTCCGTAGTAGAAGGCGATCATCACGCCGAGCGCGTCGACCGAGTCGGCGATCACGTGACCGGCCGAGATGAAGTTCATCACGACGTAGAGGCCCGCCGACACGACGCCGAACGAGACGGTCGCGACGGTGGGTGTGAGGAAGCGCCGATGAACCTTCGCAAAGACGTCGGGAAGCGCCTTGTGCACCGACATCGAGAGCACGGTGCGGGCCGTCGGCAGGATCGTGGTCTGGGTCGAGGCGGAGGCCGATGACAGCACCATCAGCAACAGCAAGTGGTCGAGGATCGATGCGAAGGTGGAGTGGCCGAAGATCGCGGGTCCGAGAATTGAGAGCACGTCGTTCGTGTGGTTGGGGTTGCCGAGGCCGATGCCGGTCGAGCCAATGCCGGCGAAGGATTGCGTCGCGAGAATGACGAGCGCGTAGATCCCGAGCAGCAAGAATGTCGAATAGACCCCCGCTTTGCCCGGGATCGTCTCGGCGTCGGCCGTTTCCTCGTTGAGGTTGAGCGCGGTGTCCCAGCCCCAGTAGATGAAGAGCATGTCGGCGAGTCCGATGACGAAGTCGCTGAAGTGCTTCACCTTGAAGGGATCGAACCACGAGGCGGCGATGTTGAGGTGTGTGACGGGCGCCGTGCCGTTGCCTACCCGGATGAGCGCCCACACCGACATGACGGTGAGCATCACGAGCTCGACGCTGAGCAACCCTTTTTGGAAGTTGGCGGAGACTTCAATGCCGACGTAACAGATCCACGTCATCACGACGATCCAGCCGATTCCCACGAGCAGCACCCAGGGGCTCGACGCGTTGTCACCAATACCGTTGGCGTTGAAGAGGTCAAACACATACTGGCCGGCTATTTGGGAGAGGCTCGCCATGACAATGACGTCAGCGGCGAGCACACCCCAGCCGCCCATCCAGCCGACTCGCGGGTTGAAGGCTCGCGTGGCCCACGTGAAGCTCGCTCCGCAGTCGGGGTCGGCCTTGTTCATCTGCTGAAACGCGATCGAGACGAACCACATGGGGATGAACGCGAGGATCGTGACGACGGGGGCCTGCACGCCGATGGCGACGACGACGAAGCCGAGCGTGGCGGCGAGGCTGTACGCCGGTGCGGTCGAGGCGACGGCAATCACGACGCTCGAGATGAGACCAAGGGCGCCCGTCTTCAGGCCCTTCTCCGGTGCCCGTTCGGCCGGTTCTACCGTCAGCGCCACGATGCCCCCTCAGTTCGAGCGCCCCCGCGCCGGAATTGCACGATACTAGGCCATCAGTGCTGATGAACGTGCGAGCGTGGCGTGCTCGCGTGCGGTTAGCTGGCGAGTGAGTAGACGACCTCCACCTGCACACTGATCGACTGGGAACCGGCCTCGATGGGGACGTGGTTCGCGGCCGAGGCCGCGAACTGGGCAATGGGGTAGACGACGCCAGTCGAGCCCGTGTTCTCCTCGTCGGTGACTCTTACGATTGACCCGACGGTGGTGCCGCCGCCCTTGGCGATCTGACTTGCTTCGGTGCGTGCGTTCTCAATGGCTCGCGCTCGAGCGCGAGCGAGGAACTTCGACTGATTCGAGATCGAAAAGGTCACGCCGCTCAACTGGATCCCGTTGCCGGCGGCGTGCGCGGCGGCGTCAATGGCGGCGCCAGCCTTCTTCAGCTGGTGGGTCGTCACGTTGAGCTCGTCGCTCGCGGTAAAGCCGGTGATGACGCCGCTCGAATTGGTGTTGGAGTAGATGTTGAGATCCGAGGTCTGGAGATCCTTCTTGGTCACGCCGTTTCGCAACAGCGAGGCCTCGAGGGCGGCGGTCTTCACGTTGTTCTCGCTCAGGGCCGCCGTCGCGCTCGCGGCGACGCTCTGCACGCCGATCTGAAAGCTCATGGTGTTGGGCGTGCCCGTGACGGTACCCGAGCCGGTCACGGTGATCGTCGCGACGGACGACGACCTCGAATGGCCGAGAGTCTCGCCGACGAACGCGATCGCGGCGATCAAGACCGCGAAGACGAGCAAGAAGCTCATCCGCGTCGCGGGCGAGACGCGAAACCTCCGTACCCCGTGGTGGTGGTCGTGTTCATGCTCTGCTGCTGACTGGTGATCACTCACGATGACTCCTTCGTCGACACGGACTCTTCCGTGACGGTGAGAGCGACTCCCTCTCACACACTCTCTGTCGCGAGGAGGCGAAACTTACTCCGAAGTTGTTGAAGGAGAGACGAGCGAACGGACGACGCGAGTGAAGTCCGCCGAGCGCTCCTCCCAGTTGTGGTACTGGTCGAAGCTGGGCGCGGCGGGCGAGAGCAGCACCACGCCGCCCGCATCAAGTGAGGCTCTCGCGAGCCGTACGGCCTCTGGCATCGTGGCCGCACTTCGCTGGGCCAAGTCGGGTCGGCGTTGACGCACCTCGGCGCTGATACGCAGTCCGGCGTTTCCGATCGTGATGAGCGTGGTGAAGGGAACCCGTTCGCAGAGCGCCTCGGCCAGCTCGCCGTAGTCGACCCCGCGGTCAAAGCCTCCCGCAATCAGCGCTACCGGCTCATCGCTAAAGACGTCGAGAGCTGCCAATGTAGGCAGCACCGAGGTCGCGAGGCCGTCGTCGACATAGGACACGACGGCGCCGTTGATGGACTCTCGAGCGACGAGGGTGAGACGGCCCTGGAGGGGCACGAACTCCTCGGCCCGGGCCACCGCCGCCGCACGAAGCGCACGTTCGTCGACCCCCGTGAGTGCTTCGACCGCCGCGAGGGCGAGGGCGACGTTCGAATCGTTGTGCTCGCCGATGAGCCCGAGGGTCGCTGCCAGGTGCTCGATGTCGCTTCTGACGTACGTCAACTCGCCACCGATCTCGCTTTCGTGTTCGTGCAACGTTGGTGTGTCCGCGGCGAGCGTTCGGTGCGCTCCCGGTGCGCGGGTCAGCGAGAGCTTGTCGCTGCGGTACTGCTCGAGCGAGCCGTGCCAATCGATGTGGTCCTCGCCGAGCGAGGTCACCACGACGAGGCGAGGTGCGACGTCTACGTCAACGACCTGAAAGCTCGAAACCTCGAGCACGAGCCAGCCGGTCGACGTGTCGATCGAGGGGTCGTAGGGGGGCTGTCCGATGTTCCCAAGTCGCTGGGCGGGTTGGTCCACGCAGCGCAGGAAAAACGTAATGAGGGCCGTCGTCGTGGACTTGCCCTTGGTGCCGGTGATCGCCACCACCCGTTGGAGATCGGTGTCGTGCAGCCAGAGGTTGAGCGCGGAGGTGACCGTGACGCCCGACTCTTCGAGCGCCAGTATGTCGCTGCGACGACGGGGAATGCCGGGGCTCTTCAAGACCACGTCACAGGTGTGAAGCGCCTCGAGCCCGCCGTGGGCCGTCGCGAGCACCGGTTCACCGAGTCCCTCATCGTCGTCGACGATCACGAGGTCGCTCAGTCCGTCGAGTCTCGCCGCCGCGGCGCGACCTTCGACACCGAAACCAAAGATGCCGACGCGCTTGCCCGCGAGGTCAGCGAAGCCAGTGGGCCGGAACACGGCTGGGTCCTTGGGACTCGAGGAGTTCGTCGAAGCTTCGATCGGGACTCGCCTCATGCGCGATGGCGGCGAGTCGCTCCACGTCACTCCACTCGGCAAGCTCGCTCACCTTCGTCAGCGCGACGGCGCTCTCGTCGGGGTCGCCCACGCACTCAAAGGGCTTCACGTCGACGCCGACGCCGACGAGCACCCGCAGCTGCGCGTCGCGAGCCGGGTCGCTCAAGGGCTCGTGGTGGAAGATGTCGCGCAGTGTCGAACGCTCGAGAAACGGGGCGAGCATCAGATTGATGAAGAGGCACTTGTCGCACTCCCCGCACCAGGTCTCCAAGCGACGCTCTCGCACTTGGCTGAAGGCGCGGTTGCAGCTGCGAAAGACGTGGTGGTACTGGTCGAGTCGGCTGAAGGCCCGCGCCACCCAGACCTCGCTCCGATCTCTCAAGAAGCTCGCGACGACCAACTCGTCGCCGAGTCGCTCACTGATGGCATCGGCGAGCAGCCGCTCGGCCCCAAGGGACTTGCTCCACTGATGATTGACGTCGAGATCGCCCCAGCGCAGGTTGGGCACCGAGGCGGAGTGCTCATTGCTCATGACGACGCCACCTCGATTGGAGGCGACGGCCGCGATCGCGGCGAGGATCGTCACCATGGCCGTGACCGGCACGTGTCCATGAAAGTAGGTCTCGTCATCGATGAGCAGCTGGGGATCGAGCGAGCGCCGGGCGCGAACAATCGGAAGTCCGGTCACGGCGGCGGTGTCTTCGAGAGGGGCGAAGCGTCCGCTCGCCGGCGAGACGATGAACAGGGCCTGGTCGAGATGGGCCGCCAGCTGCGACGTCGTCACGACCGAATCGATGCCACCGCCGAAGGGGACGAGCACGCGCTCGGGATCGAGGGTGACGCGACGCTGTTCGATCTCGCTTCCTCCGGTGACGACGACGTCGTGGAGGAAGAGCTCGTTGCGGTACGCGAACTCACCGAGTCCTTCGATGAGCGCGGCGTCGAACAGCGCTCGTCCCGCCAGGCCGACGGCGGTGCTGCCGAGGTCGATCCGTCGTGCCGCACCGACCTTGTAGTAGGAGAGTCCGGCGAGGAGGAACCAGAGCTCAGCGAGTGAGCGCACCGCCGGCGAAGCGAGGCTGCCGGCGCCGTCGAACTCGACCGACTCTTCGAAGCGGCGCCCGTCAAGCTCGTAGCGCGCGCGCAGCGTTGTCTCGCCCACCTCGACGTCGACGTAGCGAAACAGCGTGCTGCGTTGCTTCGTGACCTCACTCATGACCTCACTCATGCTACGAGACCCGCTTGGCGACGAGTCCGAAGCGACCGCACGGTCGCTGCGCCCGGTCGCTGAAGAACAGCGCGCCGCCGTCGGTCACCTGGACGCTGCGTTCGATGTGGCGATCATCGACGCCCGCCGCGACAAGCTCGTGCGCGGCGATGAGCCGAAGATCCATGCGCGAGCGGTCGCCACCGTCATCGACCAGCGCGTCGGGAACGCTACGAAAGACGTCGGCGACCTCGGGTCCGACTTGGTAGCCCGCGAGCGAGATCGACGGTCCGAGGAACACGCGTACCGTGGCGGGATCGCTGAAGCTCTGAATCGCTCGCGTGATCACACCCTCCGCCAACCCTCGCCATCCCGCGTGCACCACACCGAAGCGCGATGAGGCGCCGTCGACCATCAAGATCGGGATGCAGTCAGCGACGAGCACGGCGAGAGCGTGATCGCCGTCGTCGAAGAGCGCGTCGGCTTCGCTCGTCGACGTCGCGCGTCGCGCGTCGACAAGCGCTGCGCCATGGATCTGTCGCACGATGACGAGTCGTTCCACGCCGAGTGCTTGGGCGACGAGCCGCCGGTTTGCGGCGACGTGACCAGGGTCGTCGCCGACGTGGTCACCGAGGTTGAGCGAGTCATAGGGGGCGCCGCTCGTGCCGTGAAAGCGGTCCGTGACAAACGCGTCGACCCCGAAGTCGCGCGCCGAGTCGATCGGGTAGACGGTGAGCGACCCGCGCACCTCGGACTGAAGAGTTACTTCGACTGGCACGCGGCGCAGTGTCCAATGACGTCGAGGGCGTGAGACGTCGTCGTGAATCCCTGTTCGGACGCGAGGTCGGCGACCATCGAGGCGACGGTCCGCTCGAACTCGGGGCTCGGCGTGACGTCGATGACCTTGCCGCAGAGCGTGCAGAGAAGGTGGTGGTGGTGGTGCGTGAGGTCCTCAGCGAGCTCGAAGCGAGCGAACTCGTCGTTCGCCGCGATGCGTCGCACGACGCCGGCGACCTGGAGGTCCGAGAGGTGGCGATAGGCGGAGCTGCGAGGGATCTCGGGGAGTGCGTTCGCGATGTCCGAGATGCTCATCGGACGCCCAAAGGAAGCGAGCAGTGTGACAACGGCCTGGCGTCCGGGCGTATAACGCTGATCGATCCGTCGAAGGTGGATCTCAACGAGCTCGTGCAGCTCAGCAGCGGGGCTGTTCGTCACGGCGTGCTCCGGTCTAGTGGCCTGCGGGCGGTTGACCTCTCGGGCGACCGCGGGTCCTCCTCGTTCTCAATTGTAATGAGACTCAGTCTAAGTCTACGCTTGAAGGATGACAACTTCACTCCGTTTCCTCATTCCCCTTCGGGCGGTTCGCATCGCAGGTCGCACGACCAAGATTGCCATGTCGGGCGCGATCTGCGCGTCGGCGCTCGCGCTTGCCGGCCTTTCGGCGAGTCCCGCGTCGGCCAGCTCGAAGCCCGGTGTGATCATCGCCGTCGGCGCCGAGAACGAATACGCGAACGTCCTCAGCCAAATTGGCGGGAAATACGTCAAGGTCACCTCGATCCTGAACAATCCCAACACCGATCCCCACACCTTCGAGGCGAGCGCGAGCGTCGCCGAGGTTGTCTCGAAAGCTCAGCTGATCGTGCAAAACGGCGTTGGCTACGACGGCTTCATGAACACGATCGAAGCGGCCTCGCCCAGCTCGAGCCGAACGGTCATCGTGGCACAAGACGTTCTCGGGCTCCCGACGGACACGAAGAACCCGCACCTCTGGTACGACCCAAAGACGATGCCCGCGGTCGCGAAGGTCATGGCGAAGGACCTCGAGAAGATCGAGCCCAGCGAGAAGACCTACTTCGAAGCGAACCTGACACGGTTCACCGCCTCGCTCCAGCCCTGGCTGAACGCGATCGCCACCTTCAAGGCGAAGTACGCCGGTACGAAGGTTGCCGTCACCGAGCCGGTCGCCGACTATCTGCTCCAGGCCATGGGCGCGAAGATCTTGACCCCGTGGGTCTTCCAAGCAGACGTCATGAACGGTGTCGATCCTTCGCCCGAAGACATCACGCTCGAAGACGGCTACTTCACCAAGCACCAGGTCAAGGTCTTTTGCTACAACCAGCAGGTCGTCGACGCGCTCACGACGTCGGTTCGCACGACCGCGCTGAATAATAAGGTTCCCGTGGTGGGAGTGTACGAAACGATGCCGACGCCGGGCTACGACTTTCAGACCTGGATGGAGGCCGAAGTGGCGGCAATCCAGGCCGCGGTCGTCTCGGGTAAGTCCACCCAGAAGCTGTGAGCGAGCAACCCGTCCTTGAGGTCGACCACGTCAGCGTGTCGTTCTCTGGGCGAAAGATTCTCGACGAGGTCAGCTTTGAGGTACGACGGGGCGAGTTCACGGGGCTGATCGGTTCCAACGGCGTCGGCAAGACCACGCTGTTACGAACCATTCTTGGCCTGCAGCGGCCCGACTCGGGCGAGATTCGGGTGAACGGCGAGCCGCTCTCGCGGCGCAGCCATTCGCTCGGCTACGTGCCCCAAAAGGTGCTCCTCGATCCCGACGTTCCCATCCGGGCCCGCGACTTCGTCGCGCTCGGACTCGACGCGCAGCGCTACGGGTTCAAACGGCGCACGGACGAGCAGCGTGCCCGCGTGGAGGCGCTCCTTCGCGACGTCGACGCCGAGCGCTTCGCCGACCGTCGGGTCGGCAGCCTTTCGGGGGGCGAGCAGCAGCGCGTCCTCATCGCCCACGCGCTCGTGAACGAGCCCGCCCTGCTCCTGCTCGACGAGCCATTGGCGAACCTCGACCCGCGCAGCGTGCAGGAGATCGTGGCGCTCTTGCACCGCGTCGCGAGCGCCCATCACGTCGCGGTCCTGCTGTCTGCTCACGAGATGAACGCCCTGTTGCCGGTGATGGACCGCATCGTGTACGTGACCAACGGGCGCGCCGCGAGCGGGACGACCGACGAAGTGGTCCAGTCCGACGTCTTGAGCGCGCTCTACGGCCACCACGTCGACGTCTTGAAGCTGCACGGCCGCGTGCTGGTCGTCGCCGAACCCGGTCAGGACGATCGCGAGATTCCCCAGCACTCGACGCTCACCGTCAGCTAGAGGTGCACTTCATCTTCGAGCCCGGCTTCTTTTCGAGCGAACCGGTCCACGTCGCGCTCACCATCGGCGGCGTGACCGCGATCGTGTCGGCCATCGTCGGCGTCTTCACGGTCGTGAGAGGACAGTCCTTTGCCGGTCACGCCCTCACCGACGTCGCGACGACCGGAGGCTCGGGCGCGTTCTACTACAACTTCAGCCCGCTGCTCGGCTTTCTCGGCGCCGGGGTGCTCGGTGCGGGCGCGATGGACCTCGTGGGCGTGCAGCGCCTGCGCGGACGAGACGTCGCGACGGGCATCGTGCTCGGCTTCGCGACGGGGCTGTCGGCGCTCTTCTTGTATCTGGATACGACGAAGAGCGCGACGACGGGGGTCTCTCAGCAGATCCTCTTCGGCTCGATCTTCACGGTCGAACCATCGACCATCCCACTCGTCGTCATCCTGAGCGGTGTCACGCTCGCCGTACTCGCGCTCATCTATCGTCCCCTCCTCTTGAGTTCGATCAGTCCGGACCTCGCTGCGGCGCGGGGGATTCGTACGCGTCTCGTCGGGATCTTCTTCATGTTGTCGCTCGCGATCGCGGTCGCGCTCTCGTCGATCGCGATCGGTTCGATTCTCTCGACGGCTCTCCTCATCGGACCCGCCGCGACCTCGCTGCGGCTCACGAGGAGTCTGCGCGGCGCCATGGTGTGGTCGAGCGTGATGGGCGTGCTCGCGACCTGGGTCGGGGTGCTGCTCGCCTATAACAGCTACTACTGGTTCCCCTCGAGCCAGGGACTGCCGGTCAGCTTCTTCATCGTCGCCCTGATCTTCCTGGCGTACCTGGCGTCGAGCCTGCCGGTGCTGCGTCGACGTGCCGCTCGACGACCCAGAAATGCGACGCACGCGCGCCGAGGTGTCGTTGCGACGGGTGAGGTGGCTTGATGTTCTCGGGATTCATGGAGAACGCGTGGATCATCGGCTCGATCGTTGCGATCGTCGCCGGGGTGATTGGATTCTTCGTCGTGATGCGCGGGGCCTCGTTTCCCGCGCACGCCATACCGAACGGCGCCTTCGCCGGGGCCGCCGCTGCGAACTTGATGGGCATCAACCCGCTCGTCGGCCTCGGGGTCTTCTCGCTCAGCGCGGCGCTCAGCATCGGCCGACTCTCGCGTCGGGGGAGGGCTGACGCGGTAACGGCGCTCACCCTCATGATGATGCTCGCCCTCGGCGCCGCGTTCTTGAGCCTGAGTACCGAGTACGAGCCTCAGATCTTCTCGCTGCTCTTTGGCGAGATCCTCGGCGTCAGCGCGGGTCAGATCTGGCCGACCGTCGCGTTGGGTGCGGTCTGTGTCGCGTGCGTGGCGGTGTTCTATCGACAGTTGATGCTCACCTCGCTCGCGCCCGACATGGCTGCAGCCCAGGGAGTTCGTCCCCAGGTCATCGAGATGATCTTTCTCGTCATACTCGCGTGCGCGACGACGATGACCGTTCCCGTAGTCGGGGCACTGTTGATCTTCACGTTGATGATCGGACCGCCGGCTGCGGCGCGGTGCGTCAGCGATCGCCCGCTCGTCGCGATGGCGCTCTCGGTCGCGATGGCGCTCGTCACCATCTGGTCGGCCCTTGCCTGCTCATTCACGACCAACTGGCCCGTTGGCTTCTACGTCGGGTCCTTCAGCGCTACGTGGTTCGCCTTCGGCCGGCTCTACGCGGCCGTTCGCAAGAATCGCGGGTCGTGGCGGGTGCGTGGTGCTTCCTCGGTGTCGGTGGCGACCGGTCACTAACGGCGGAACGGGCTCGTTGCATATCCTTGGGACGTGAGTAGCGCCCCGCGCCTTCTTCGGGCGTGCACCTTCCCCCCCTCGGGCACCTCGGCCGATCTCGCCGTATCAGGCGGCGCGGATTCCCTCGGCCTCTTGCTGCTCGCCCTCGAGGCGGGTCTTCACGTGCGCGTCCATCACGTGAACCACCACGCCCGCGCGGCGAGCGACGCCGACGCGACCTTCGTGCGCGAGCTCTGCGATCGAATGGGTGTTGCCTGCGTGCTCCACGACGTCCAGGTCGAGCCGCGCGCGAACTTTGAGGCGCGTGCTCGGGCCGAACGTCGACGGGTCCTGCCGGCGGGTTCGCTCACGGGGCACACCATGGACGACCTCGCCGAGACGGTGGTGCTCAACGTGCTGCGGGGTGCCGGCATCGACGGCCTTTCCCCGCTGGTCGGCGACCCCACCAAACCGCTGACGAGACTGCGACGAAGCGAGCTCGTGACGCTCGTGAACGAGGCGAACCTTGTGGCGCGTCACGACGAATCGAACGATGATCTTTCCTACCGGCGCAACCGCGTTCGTCACCAGTTGCTCCCGCTCATGTGTGAGGTCGCCGAGCGCGACGTGGTTCCCCTCCTCGCGAGGCAGGCCGAGGTCGTCTACGAAGACCGCCTCTGGCTCAACCTTGTGAGTGAGCCTGACGCGACGCTCGCCCTCGGTGAGGCGGACTGTCGCGAACTGCGCGAGTGGCCCGTCGCGCGCCGTCGGCGCTGGCTGCGAGCGAAGCTCTTCTTCGTCGACGAGTTCGACGACGAGCACCCGCCGAGCGTTGCCGAACTCGAACGGGCCGAGCGCGTCATCGCCGGTGAGGTTGTGGCGACCGAGCTGCAAGGCGGTCGTCGCCTCTCGCGGCGAGGTCAGCGCCTCGTCCTTGAAGGCGGCTCCACTACGCTGACCAAGCATGGATAGACACGCTCGACACGATTTCACCGCGAAGTGGGCGACCGGCGTACTCGGCGAGGTTGTCGTCTCGGCGAAAGAGGTCCACGACCGCGTGGCGGAGCTCGGGAGCCAGATCACCCGCGAGTACGCAGAGAATCCGCCGCTGCTCGTCTGCGTCTTGAAGGGAGCCATCAACTTCATGGCCGACCTCATGCGCGCGATCGAGCTGCCGGTCGAGGTGGATTTCATGGCCGTCTCCTCCTACGGTGCGGCGACCAAGACCAGCGGCGTCGTGCGTATTGTGAAGGACCTCGACGTGGACCTGCTCGGGCGCGACGTCCTCATCGTTGAAGACGTGGTCGACTCGGGGCTCACCCTCAACTACTTGCGCCAGTATCTCGGCGCGCGTAATCCGGCGAGCCTCGAGGTCTGCGCGCTGCTCCTCAAGGAAGGCGAGCAGCGCGTCCAGCAGTCGCTCAAGTACGTGGGCTTTACCATCCCCGCGGACTTCGTCGTCGGCTACGGGCTCGACGTCAACGAGCGCTATCGCAATCTCGACGCGATCTACACCTACGTCGGCGAGGTGTAGTCGTGGTCGACCAGCCACGGGTCCAGCAGCTCGTGCGCGAGCTGCTCGTGGCGATTGGCGAAGATCCGGACCGCGAGGGGCTGCTCGAAACGCCGCGTCGCGTCGCCGACATGTACGTCGAGCTGTTCGAGGGGATCGAATCGGACCCCGGCGAGCACCTGCGCGTCACCTTCGAGATCGGTCACGACGAGATGGTGATGGTGCGCGACATCCCCTTCACCTCGCTGTGCGAGCACCATCTCGTGCCGTTCGTCGGCTTCGCGCACGTCGCGTACCTGCCCGCCACCGACGGGCGCATTACGGGCCTTTCGAAGCTCGCACGTCTCGTGGAAGGATTCGCGCGGCGCCTTCAGGTTCAAGAGCGCATGACCACCCAGATCGTCGAAGCGATGGAACGAGAGCTCGAGCCTCGCGGATCGATCGTCGTGCTCGAGGCCGAGCACTTCTGCATGTCGATGCGCGGCGTGAAGAAAGAGGGCATGACGACCGTGACCTCGGCCGTGCGCGGCGTGTTCAAAGACGACGCCGCCTACCGCGCCGAAGCGCTGCAGTACATCCATCAACGAAGGTCCACGTGGCGCTGAGCCCCGCCGTCATGGGCATTGTGAACGTGACGCCCGACTCATTCTTTCCCGCCTCGCGAACGCTGCTCACCAGCGAGGCGATCTCGCGCGGCGAGTCGCACTTCGCGCTCGGCGCCGACGTCGTCGACGTCGGGGGGGAGTCGACGCGTCCCGGGGCGGAACCCGTCGAGGAGCACGACGAGGTCGCGCGGGTCGTGCCGGTCGTGCGGGCGCTCAGCTCAAGGGGGACGGTGTCGATTGATACGCAGAAGGCGGGGGTGGCGCGCGCCGCCGTCGAGGCGGGCGCGAGGATCGTCAACGACGTCTCTTCGACCCTCGCCGAGGTGGCGGGCGAGCTTGGTGTTGGCTACGTCGCCATGCATCGCCAGGGCGACGCCCGCACGATGCAGGTCAACCCGACCTACGGTGACGTGGTGGGCGAGATCAGTGGGTTCTTGGCCGAGGTGGCCGCACGCGCGCGCCGCGCGGGCGTGAGCGAGCTCTGGCTCGACCCCGGCATCGGCTTCGGCAAGACCACCGAGCACAACGTCGCGCTGCTCGCGCACTGTGATCACTTCGTCGAGCTCGCTCGTGACTTCGGAGCCGGCGTCCTCATCGGCACGAGTCGCAAGCGCTTTCTCAGCCAGCTCTCGCGCGAGCGCCTCGAGGTCGACGATCGTCTCGAATCCTCACTCGCGACCGAGGCCTGGGCGATGGTCCAAGGTGTCAGCATGGTGCGCGTGCACGATGTTCGAGAGACGGTTCAGCTGCGCGAGCTGCTGACCATGCCCCTCGAGGCGGTAGCCCCGTGAAGGGCAAGTGGGCCGCCGGCATCGAACCTCGGGGATTTACCTGGATCTACAAGGGCATCCTCGCCGTCTCCGAGCGCCCCGGCGGCTCGACGACGGTGCACCGCCAAGTTCGTCGCGACGAGGAGCTGCTCTGGCTGAAGCATCAGGGATTCGGTCGAGTGATCTCGATCCTGCCCATCATGCAGAACATGAACTCCTACTTCGAGCACGGCCTCACCGCGGGCCACTACGCGCTGCGCGGCGGTCCTCAGCAGCGTGAGGTGCTCGAAGCCTGCTACGTCGACGTCGCGCGGTGCATGGCGGGCGGAACGACGGTGCTCTTGCACAGTGACGAGGTCTCCGACCGCCTCCTCGGGGTCGTCGCGGGCTACCTCGTATGGAGTCAGAAGGTGGCGACCGTGCCGGCGTCCATCGCCCTCGTCGAGCGGCTCTTCAAGCGATCGATCGGCCCCGACGGCCGTTCGGTGCTCTTCGACCTGCCCGACGTGCCCGAATCTGCTCATGAGTGACCTCATCGAGCTGCGCGGGCTGCGCGTGAGCGCCATCGTCGGGGTCTTGAGCGACGAGCGCGAGCGCCCCCAGCCACTGTCATTCGACATCGACATCGCGAGGCCCTTCGAAGAGGCGGCCATGAACGACGACCTCGCCGAGACGACCAACTACGCCGAGGTCCTTCGCGTCGCCGCAACGGTCGCCCACGAGGGGGCCTTCTTGCTGCTCGAAACGCTCGCTTACCGCGTCGCTCACGAGGTCCTCGGGATCGACCACGCGATCACCTCGGTGACCGTCGCGGTGCGAAAGCTTCGTCCGCCGGTCCCCGAAGACGTCGCCACCGTCGGGGTGCGCTGCACGGTTGCTCGAACGTAGTGCGCCTCGCCTACCTGTCGCTCGGCTCCAACGTGGGCGATCGGTCTGCGAACCTGACCGCGGCGATCCCGATCGTCGTCGACGGCGACGACTACCGCCTGTCCAAGGTCTACGAGACCGAACCGGTCGGCGGGGTCGCCCAGGACGACTTCTGGAACATGGTCGTCGAGCTCGCGACGGC
This sequence comes from Acidimicrobiales bacterium, assembly GCA_049581565.1. Taxonomy (GTDB): domain Bacteria; phylum Actinomycetota; class Acidimicrobiia; order Acidimicrobiales; family RAAP-2; genus RAAP-2. Next base: position 3,575 of record JBAUSF010000326.1, on the reverse strand, counting down.
AGCGACGCCCCACGAGCTGCTCGAGCGTGCCCAAAGGGCAGAAACGGCCGCCGGCCGGACTCGAGAGGTTCGGTGGGGTCCACGCACGCTTGACGTTGACGTGCTCCTCGTCGGCGACGAGCAGCTTTCGGATCCCACTCTCACCGTTCCCCACCCTCGCCTCTACGAGCGGGCTTTTGTCCTCGTGCCGCTCGCGGAACTCGCGCCGGCGCTGGTCACCGCCGTCCAGCTCGAGGGTGCCGTCGGGGCGGTGCGAGAACTCGGTACACTCGAATCACTGCACTAACCGAACGGCACCCGATGGGGCTGGAACGGGACTGGAGCCATCATGAAGATTGCCACTGTTGGCGTCGGCCGAGCGGGGCGTTCGTTCGCGGGCGCCCTCAGCCAGGTCGGCCATGAGGTGTTCACCTACCACCACGACCAGCTCCAAGACGTGGGCCCCGTCGACCTCGTGCTGCTGAGTGTCCCAGACGACGCGCTCGAGTCGGTGTCGAACGAGCTCGCGCGGGGGCCCTACGTCGTTGCCCACGTGGCCGGTTCCCGGAGCCTTCGCGAGCTTTCCGCCCACGATCGGGTCGGCTTTCTCCACCCCCTCGTCGTGCTGTCGAACCCCGAGCTCGGCGCGCAGCGACTGCGCGGTGCGCGCTTTAGCGTCGGCGGCGACGAGCTCGTTGTCGAGATCGTGCGCTCACTCGGGGGTTCGACGATTCGCCTGAGCGACGACCAGCGCGCGCTCTACCACGCGACGGCGAGCGTGACGGCGAATCACCTCGTTGCGTTGATGGGCCACGTCCAAGTGCTCGCCGAGTCGGCGGGCCTCACGCTCGAGGACTTCCTGCCGCTCGCCGAGCAGGCCCTGAGTGACGTTCGTGATCTGGGTCCGGCGCGCGCGCTGACCGGTCCCGCGTCGCGCGCGGACATGGCAACCATCGACGCGCACCTCCAGGCGATGCCCGAGTCCGAGCGTTCGGCCTACGTGGCGATGGCGAACGTCGCCTTCGAACTCGGCGAACAGCGCCGACTCGCCAAGCACGCCTAGTGCTCGAAATCTCCGACCTCGCGACCTGGCGCGCCTTCGCGCACGCCGAACGCGAGGCGGGCCGTCGCCTCGGGCTGGTGCCAACCATGGGCGCGCTGCACGAAGGACACGCCGCGCTCTTTCGCGCCGCACGAGCGCACAGCGACGTCGTGCTCGCGACGATCTTCGTCAACCCGCTCCAGTTCGCCGACGCGGACGACCTCGAGCACTACCCGCGCACGCTCGAGGCCGACCGGGCCCTCGCGCGCGAGGAGGGCGTCGACTGCCTCATCGTCCCGTCGCTCGAAGAGATGTGGCCCCACTACCCCGCGTGCACACCGACCGTCGTGAGCGTACGCGGGCTCGCCGACGTCCTGGAAGGGGCCGACCGTCCCGGGCACTTCGACGGCGTCGCGAGCGTCGTGGCGAAGCTCTTCGTCGTGACGGGCAGCTGCCGTGCGTTCTTTGGGGAGAAGGACTTCCAGCAGCTCGCCGTTATCCGCCAGATGGTGAGCGACCTCGGCTTTGACGTCGAGGTGGTGGGCTGTCCGATCGTCCGCGATCCTGACGGCCTCGCTCGCTCGAGCCGCAACGTTCGACTCAGCTCCGAGGGTCGCCGACGCGCACTCGGACTTTCACGCGCGCTCAGCTACGTGGCCACGACCAGTGCACGAGCGAGCACGCTGCGGGCCACCATGCGAACCATCCTCGACGACGCGGGGATCACCCTCGGCTACGCCGACGTCGTCGACCCGACGACGCTCACGCCGACGGGCGACGGTGAAACGGGCGAGCGGCGCGCGCTCGTCGCCGGTTTCGTGGAAGGTGTGCGGCTGATCGACAATGGCCCGGTACACGTGGTGGGGGGGTAATCGTGCTACTCGCAATGGACGTTGGCAACACCGAGACCTTGATCGGGCTCTACGGCGAGGCCGATCTCGACGCGCCCGAGGCGATGGGATTTGCCCGCGCGAGTGGCGAACACGGTCTCGCGTATCACTGGCGCACCTCGACGGTGCTCGAGCGAACGCCTGACGAGCACGCGATCATGCTGACCCAGCTGCTCGACCTCGAGGGTCTGGACCTGAAGAATGCGGTCACCGAGATCGCGATCTGCTCCTCGGCGCCGTCGGTGACGACCCAGCTTCGTCGGATGGCCAATCGCTGGTTCTCCGACCTCGATCTCACGGTGCTCGGGCCGGGCACCAAGTCGGGGATCTCGATCCTCTACGAGAACCCCCGTGAGGTGGGGGCCGACCGGATCGCCGACGCCGTTGGCGCCTATGACCTCTACCCGGGCGCCTCGATCGTCGTCGACATGGGCACGGCCACCGTCTTTGACGTCATCAGCGAACGGGGCGAATACCTGGGTGGTGCGATCGCGCCGGGTGTCGCGATCTCCCTCGAAGCGCTGTACACCCACGCCGCGGCACTGCGTTCGGTCGAGCTCGTGCGTCCGCGTTCGGTGATCGGACGCTCGACCGTCGAATCGATCCAAAGCGGTGTCCTCTACGGGTTCGCGTCCCAAGTCGACGGTCTCGTCGATCGCATTCTCGATGAGCTCGGCGAGGCGACGGTGATCGGCACGGGCGGTCTCGCGGGCCTGATTGCGCCACACACGAAACACGTGCGCATCATCGAGCCGTGGTTGACCCTTCACGGATTGCGTATCGTTCATGAAAGGAATCATTCGAAAGAGAGCACGTGACCACGCCTTACCAGTTCGCCCACGACGCGTTCGCCGCGGACCTTCAGCGCACCTTCTCGTTTCTCACCGACGGCGAGGAGTCCGGTGGCATCGCTCGGGTGGCGGGGCGGATCATGTTGCTTCGTCGCCAGGGCAAGGTCGCCTTCGCGACGATGCGCGATTCGACCGGCGAGATCCAGCTCTTCGCGCTCGACGGCGTGGCCGCCAACTTCGACGGGTTCACGAAGCTGCACCTCGGGGACTGGGTCGGGGTAACGGGAGAGGTCGTGCGCACCAAGCGCGGGGAGCTCTCGGTCAAGGTCGCGACTTGGGAGCGCCTCGCCGAGGCGCAGCGCAACTTTGGCGACAAGTGGGCGGGAATTGCCGACGTCGAACTGCGCTACCGGCACCGCGAAGCGGACCTCTGGGCGAACGAGACGTCTCGCAGATCACTCCAACGTCGCAGCGACATGATGCGCGCGGCGCGCGAGCGCTGCTGGGCGGCGGGCTTCATGGAGGTGGAGACGCCGATTCTGAACGCGACCGCCTCGGGTGCGCCGGCGCGACCCTTCGTCACGCGTCACAACGCGTTCGACAGCGACTTCTTCTTACGCGTCGCCCCGGAGCTCTGGCTGAAGCGACTCATTGTCGGCGGCTTCGAGCGGGTCTTCGAACTCGGCCGAGTCTTTCGCAACGAAGGGGTGAGCCCGCGCCACAACCCCGAGTTCACGATGCTCGAGCTCTACGCCGCGTACTGGGACTACGAGGACATGATGTCCTTCGTCGAGGAGTTCGTCTCGGGCGTCGTGAGCGACGTGCTCGGCACGACAGAAATTGACTATCAGGGACAGAAGCTCTCTTTTGCCG
>JBAUSF010000325.1:0-8234 GCA_049581565.1 Acidimicrobiales bacterium | reverse complement strand
CGTACACGGTGACCTACGAGCAAGGTGCCGCCACTTCCGGAACTGTGCCCCTTGACCCCAGCAGCCCGTACGCGGCCGGTTCCACGGTGATCGTCCTCGGTAACGCTGGCACGCTGACCGAAACCGGCTCCGTATTCGCCGGTTGGAACACCGCCGCCGACGGGTCGGGCACCAACTACGCACCGGGAGCGACGTTCGTCATCAGCGCCAACACCATGCTGTATCCCGTGTTCACTGTCGTCAAGCCCGTTAGCTACACGGTGACCTACAACCACGGAGCCGCCACGTCCGGCTCCGTGCCCCTTGACCCCAGCAGTCCGTACGCTGCCGGCTCCACAGTGATCGTCCTCGGCAACACCGGCACACTGGCCGAAACGGGCTCCGTATTCGCCGGTTGGAACACCGCGGCCGACGGGTCGGGCACCAGCTACGCCCCGGGAGCGACGTTCGTTATCGGCGCCAACACCGTGCTGTACCCGGTCTTCACTGTCGTCAAGCCCGTTACTTACACGGTGACCTATGACCAGGGCGCCGCCACCTCCGGCTCCGTGCCCGTTGACGTGCACAGCCCCTACGTCGCCGGTACAACAGTGATGGTCCTTGGGAACTCCGGCAACCTGGCCGAGTTCGGCTACGCCTTTGCCGGTTGGAACACCGCGGCCAACGGATCGGGCACCAGCTACGCACCGGGTGCCTCGTTCATCATCAACGCCAACATCGTGCTGTACCCAGTCTTCGAGAAGCCCCTCGCGATTACGACCACCTTCCTCGCGGGCGCAACGGCCGGTGAGACGAACTACGCCCAAACCCTCGAGGGCACCGGCGGAACGACGCCCTATACCTGGTCCATTTCGGCGGGAAGTCTGCCAACCGGCCTCTCGCTCAACCCCTCGACCGGGCTCATCAGTGGAACCGTCAGCGTGACGGCCCAGACCGTCACGTTCACGGTCACCCTCAGCGACGCCAACGGCGCGTCAACGACCAAGGAGTTCACGATCACCGTCTGCGGGTCGCTCTCGATCACGACCAGATTCCTTGATTCGGCGTACCCGGACGAGCACGACTACGCCCAACTTCTCGAAGGAACCGGCGGCACCCGGCCCTACACCTGGTCGATCTCGGCGGGAAGCCTGCCGAGCGGCCTGTCACTTAACCCCTCGACCGGACTCATCAGCGGTTCGGTATCGAGGTCGGCGACGAGCGAGACGTTCACTGTCACCCTCAGCGACGCCAACGGCGCGTCGACGACCAAACAGTTCACGATTGAGGTCAACAACCGGCCCTATTTCATCTGTCCGAACTCGGGCCACGCGTATTCGGGTCACTGGTTCTACTTCTGGGCGGAGACCTTCGGCTCTCCGGGCGAGCAGTGGGGAGAAACTGGTCATCTGCCCAAGGGTGTCCAGTTCGACCCCGCAACCGGGATCTTCTACGGCAGTCCGGCTCCTGGATCAGAAGGTTCGTACGACATCACGCTCTCGGTCGAGAACCCGTGGGGCTCGTCGTCGCTCAGCTTCACCCTCGACATCTCGAGCTGAACCGCCGTCGCGAGAATTTACCCCCGCGCCCATTGACGGACTTCGCCTCGCCCTCTACAGTCCGACGTGCAGCGACATCTGAACGAGAGATCGCGGACGCACCTCTCATCTGATGTCTGATTGGAGGCGCCATGGGCCTTTCGGTAGCCGACACGCTCGTTGAAACCGCGGTGCGAGCAGGCGTGAAGAACGTCTACGGGGTGATCGGCGACAGCCTCAACCCCATTGGCGACGCCATCCGACGAAACGGCCAGCTCCGATGGATCCACGTACGCCACGAGGAGGTTGCGGCCTTCGCCGCCGGGGCCGAGGCCCAGCTCACCGGAAGGCCCGCCATGTGTGCGGGGTCCGCCGGGCCGGGGCACCTTCACCTACTGAATGGTGTCTACGACGCGAACCGGAGCCGGGTGCCCGTCTTCGTCCTCGCCTCGATCATCGAAGAGAGCGAGGTCGGCAGCGCCTACTTCCAAGAGACCGACCCCGAGAGCGTATTTCAAGGCGCGTGCGTGTACTACGCATTTTTGGCGACGAGCCAGCAGGCGCCCCGGGTCGTCGAAATGGCCTTCCAGCAGGCCATCGCCAAAGAGGGCGTCGCGGTCGTCGCGCTCTCGGGCAGCACCGCGCGCCTCGACACCGGCCTCGCCGAGCTCGCACCGCACAATTTCACGCTCGAGACCGCGACCTACGCACCCTCGGCGACGGCGCTCGACGAGGTCGCCCGGCTCATCGACGAGCACGAGCGCATCACCATCTACTGTGGGGCCGGCGTGCGCGAAGCCCACGACCAGGTCATCGAGCTGGCACGGCGCCTCATGGCCCCGATCGGCCACACCCTTCGGGCGAAAGAGATCATGGAGCACGACAACCCCTACGACGTGGGCCTCACCGGGCTCATCGGCTTTGGCGGGTGCACGAAGGCCCTGAAGGACGCCGACCTCGTGCTGCTCGTCGGAACCGACTTCCCCTACCGCGAGTATCTGCCCGAAACGGCGACGATCGTCCAGATCGACGACCGTCCCGAGCAGCTCGGACGGCGTTCGCGCCTCGATTACGGCGTCGCGGGCGACGCCGGGCTCGCCATGAGCGGGCTCGCCATGCGGGTCAAGGAAAAGTCCGACGACACCCACCTCCGCGCGGCTCTCAAGGTCCACGATGAAGCCCGCCGCAAGCTCGACGTCTACGTGCGCCACAGCGGCGGACAGACGCCCGTGCACCCGGAGTTCGTCGCGGCGACGCTGAGTCGCCTCGCCGACTCCGATGCCGTCTTTACCGTCGATACGGGGATGTCGACCGTCTGGGCCTGCCGGTACGTGGAAATGACGGCGGGGCGCCGGTTGATCGGCTCGTTCAACCACGGCTCGATGGCCAACGCCCTTCCCCAGGCCCTCGGGGCCCAGCTCGCCTTCCCGGGTCGCCAGGTGATCGCGATGTGCGGCGACGGCGGGCTCACCATGCTGCTCGGCGACCTCTCGACGGTGACGACCTACGACCTTCCCATCAAGATCGTCGTCTTCGACAATGGCCTGCTCGACATGGTCCACTGGGAAATGCTCGCTGAAGGGATCGAGCCCTTCGAGACCGACCTGAAGAACCCGGATTTCGCGAAGCTCGCCGACGCGTACGAAATGTTCAGCGTCGCCGTTGACCGCCACGACGACGTGGAAGCGGCCCTCGCCTCGGCGTTTTCCCACCCCGGTCCGGCGCTCGTCTCGATCAAGACGCTCGGCCTGGCGGCGGGCTTGCCGCAGTATCCGAACTGGGAGCAGATCAAGGGGTTCACCCTCGCTTCGGCGAAGCTGGTCTGGCACGGACACGCCGAGCAGGTCGTCGACCTTGCAAAAGAGAGCATCCTCGACGTCGAGCAACTGCCGTTCGTCCCCGCCAAGAGAAGCGACTGAGGCTGTCGTCGAGCCATCACCCAAACTTTAGAAAAATCAACGCCAACCGGGTTTCGGGGTCCCGCTCACACGCTCTATGGTCTATCGAGTGGTGGCTACCCAAACGAGCGACATCACGCTCACGAACCTGACCAAGTCCTACGGCACCGTAAAGGCCGTCCGGGGCATCAATCTGACCATCACACCCGGTCAAACGCTGGCTCTTCTCGGTCCGAACGGCGCCGGCAAGACCACGACCATCGACATGATGCTCGGGCTGATCCGCCCCGACGCAGGCAGCGTGTCGTTGTTCGGCTCAACGCCCACCGAAGCCGTCGACGCCGGGGTCATCAGCGGCATGCTCCAAACCGGCTCGTTGCCGCAGTTCTTGAACGTCCGCGAGCTCGTGACGATGATGGCGGCGCTCTATCCCCGCCCGCTCAACGTCGATGACGTCCTTCGCCACACGGGGACCTACGAGATCGCCGATCGTCCGACGACCAAGCTGTCGGGCGGCCAGACCCAGCGCGTGCGCATGGCGATCGCCCTCGTCGCCGACCCCGAGCTGCTCATTCTCGACGAACCGACGGCCGCCCTCGACGTCGAGGGGCGGCGCGACTTCTGGGCGTCGATCCGCGGTGTCGCGGCGCGGGGCAAGACGATCATCTTTGCGACGCACTACTTGGAAGAGGCCGACACCTACGCCGACCGGATCGTCCTCATGGCGAGGGGCCGCATCGTCGCCGATGGTCCGCCCACCGAGATCAAGGCTCGCGTCGGGGGACGAACCATTCGCGCGACGCTGCCGGGCGTGGAACTCGCCGCCCTCCAGGCCCTCGCGGGCGTGACGAAGGCCGAGCACCGCGGCGAGGGCTTCGTGCTCACGTGTTCTGACGCCTCCTCCTCGGACGCGGCACTGCGAACATTGCTCAACGACTACCCCGCCGCCCGCGACATCGAGGTGCACGGCGCCGGACTCGAAGAGGCATTCTTGGACCTGACCGGCGACGAAGCCGACGAGGAGACGGTTCTTTGAAAGGCCTGATCTATATCCGCTACGAGATGCTGCGCACCGTTCGCAACCGGCGCTTTCTCATCTTCTCGCTGGCGTTTCCCCTGATTTTGTTCTTCACGGTCGCCGGAGCCCACCGCCACGTCACCCTCGACGGCATTGGCTTTCCGCTCTATTACATGACCGGCATGGCCGCGTGGGGCTCGATGGTCGCCGTAATCTCGGCCGGCGGACGCATCGCCGACGAGCGCAAGGTCGGCTGGACGCGCCAGCTACGCATCACGCCTCTGAAGACCAGCAGCTACTTCACGGCGAAGGTGCTGACGGGCTATCTGATGGCGCTCTTTAGCATCATCATCCTCGCCTTTGCCGGCGTCTCGCTCGGCGTGCACCTCGCGGCGACCGGCTGGCTCACGATGCTGGGCCTGTTACTGGTCGGGCTGATTCCCTTTGCGATCATGGGCATCCTGCTCGGCCACCTCATCCCCGTCGACAGCCTCGGACCGGCGATGGGTGGCATCACGGCGCTCTTCGCGCTGCTTGGTGGGACCTTTGGACCGCTGTTCACCTCGGGCGCGATCTTTGACGTCATCAAGGACCTCCCCTCCTACTGGCTCGTCCAAGCGGGAAAGTCCGCCGTCGAGGGTGGCCACGTCTGGACAGGCCAGGCCTGGATCGTGATCGCCGTCTGGTCGATCGCCCTGGCCGGCGCGGCAGTGCGGGTCTACCGGCGCGACACGCAGAAGGTCTAAAGGCCCGAGAGCCGTCGAATCGGCCGGGCGAGCGCCGAGTTGTCGTCGTCGCCGTGTCCTTGTGCGATCAGTCCGTCTTCAAACGTCGCGGCCAACGACGCGACCGGCAGCGCCGCGCCGACGCTGTGGGCGAGCTCGAGACCGATCCCGAGGTCCTTTCGGTGGAGCGAGATCTTGAATCCGAGGGGGTAGTCGTCCTCGATCATCCGGCCGCTCCGGTTTTCGAGCACCCAGGAGCCGGCGGCGCCCCCTTTGATCGCCGAGATCACCTTCTCGACGTCGAGCCCGGCCTTGAGGCCCAGCGTGACACCTTCGGCGACGCCCAGGTACACGCCCGAAAGGATGACCTGGTTGATGGCCTTGGCCCACTGGCCCGCGCCGATGGGCCCGAGGTGCGTGATGCTCGTTCCCATCGCGGCGAACACCGCGCCCGCGCGCGAGAAGGACGCCTCGTCGCCGCCCACCATGATCGAAAGGGCCGCGTTCTTTGCTCCCTCGGAACCTCCCGACACCGGCGCGTCGAGCATCGCAACGCCCGTCCCCGCGAGCCGTTCGGCGAATTCAACCGCCTTGAGTGGGCTGAGCGTCGAGCAGTCGATGAAGAGCGATCCCTCGGTGAGCCCCTCGGCGAGCCCGTTCGGCTGAAAGAGCACCGCTTCGACCTGGGGCGAATCGGTGAGACAGGCGATGACGATGTCCGAGTTGCGCCCCACCTCGGCCGGGGTCGCCGCGAGCGTCGCCCCGAGTGCGACCACGTCGTGCGCGCGACTCGCCGTGCGGTTCCAGACGGTCAAGGGAAAACCCGCTCGAGCGAGGTTCGCCGCCATGAACTGGCCCATCGTGCCGAGCCCGACGAAGCCGATCCGTTCCGCGTGTTCCGGGGTTGAGGTCATGCGCGATCCTTTGCAGATAGGCCGACCAACGGGTCGACGACGGGAAAATTGTATCGAGGCGAGTGCTGTCTAGAACTTGACGCCCGAAGCCGCGCGCGCCGCACCACGCAGCAGCGAGGAATCAGAGCCCACCGCGATGAAGTCAAAGCCCTGCGCGCTGAGGGGTTCGACGCGGGCGAGGTCGACCGCGAGGATCGCAGCCGAGATCTTCTGCTCGCGCGCGGCGGCAATCACCGTGTCAAAGGCGGCGAGCAGCTCGGGCGCGTCCATCTGGCCGGGGATCCCCATCGCCGTCGAAAGGTCGCTCGGCCCGACGAAGAGCACGTCGACGCCCGGGATGGCCGCGATCTCGCGCACGTGCTCGAGGGAACCGAGGGTCTCGATCTGGACGATGCCAAGAATCGAGTCGTTGACCTCGGACGTGGCGCGCCCGTCGCCACCGAAGTGCCGGGCCCGGTTATAGGTCGCCGTCCCGCGGTCGCCCGCCGGCGGGTACCAAAGGTGGCGAACGGCCGCTTCGACCTCTTCGACCGAGTTGAGCCGCGGGAACATCACGCCGGCGACCCCGAGGTCGAGGACGTGGCCCACGCGGATGCGTTCAGCCGACTCCACCCGCACGATCACCGGCACGCCGTGGGCGGCGCCCGCGAGAATCTGGCCGACGAGCGACTCTTCGCCGCCCGCGCCGTGCTCGAGGTCGACGAGGAGCCAATCGAAGCCGCTCAGCGCACAGACCTCGGCCGCGAGCGGCGAGCCCAGGTTGAGCATCGTCCCTCGCGTCGCACCACCGGCGCGGATTCGTTCGCGAAGCGTCGTCATTTCGCACCTCTCACTTGGTGAAAACCGCTCTTGACGTGCGCCAAGGCTCGCAAAAGAGGTCGTTGCGTTAGTCTCGCATCGACGGTGAGGTGCCGCAACTCACCAGAGAGATCCCCCATGAACGCCACGTGCATCACCAACGTCGTCATCACGCCCGTCGCCTTCCGCGACCCCCCGCTGCTCAACGCCGTCGGGGTCCACGAGCCCTTCGCCATTCGCTCGATCATCGAAGTGGAGACGAGCGACGGCGTCGTCGGCCTCGGCGAGTCCTACGGCGACGCGGGTCACCTCGCGCGCCTGCGCGTGGTTGGCGACGCGCTCGTCGGCGTCGACGTCTTTGCGACAAATCAGATGCTCTCGACGACCGCCGCGGCGCTCTCGGGAGCCGTCGGAAGCGACCATCACGGGCTCACCGGGTCGATCAACGCGGCGGGCACGGTGCTGCGCGTCTTCAGCTCCTTTGAGGTCGCGGTCCTCGACATCCAGGGAAAGCTGCTCGGCCGACCGGTCTCGGACCTGCTCGGGGGCGCCGTGCGGACGTCCGTGCCCTTCTCCGCCTACCTCTTCTACAAGTGGGGGGTGCACCCCGGAGCTGCCCCCGACCGCTTCGGTGAAGCGTTGACGCCCGCCGATATCGTCCACCAGGCCCGAACCATGCTCGACGCGTACGGCTTTCGCGCCATCAAGCTGAAAGGCGGTGTGTTCCCGCCCGACGAGGAGATGGCGGCGATCTTCGCGCTGCGAGAAGCTTTCCCCGACGTGCCGCTTCGCCTCGATCCAAACACCGCCTGGACGGTCGAGACGTCGATACGCGTTGGCAGAACACTGGAGGGAGTCCTCGAGTATCTGGAGGACCCGACCCCGGGAATACCCGGCATGGCGGCCGTCGCCCGCGAGGTCGCGATGCCGCTTGCGACCAATATGTGCGTGGTGGGCTTTGACGAGGTCGCACCCGCGGTGAAAGAGAATGCGGTCGGCGTCATCCTCTCCGATCACCACTACTGGGGCGGCCTCGAAAAAGTTCGCCAGCTCGCGACGATCTGTGACACGTTCGGCCTCGGGCTCTCGATGCACTCGAACTCGCACCTCGGCATCAGCCTCGCCGCGATGACCCACGTCGCAGCCGCCGTCCCCAACCTCACCTACGCCCTCGACACCCACTGGCCCTGGAAGGACGAGGACGTCATCGAAGAGGGTGTTCTGGCGTTCAAGGACGGCTCGGTCGAGGTCCCGACCGGGCCGGGACTCGGGGTCGAGCTCGACCGCGACGCGCTTTCCCGTCTGCACGAGCAGTACCTCCGCTGTGGGATCGCCGAACGGAGCGACACCGTCTACATGCAACG
>JBAUSF010000324.1:0-4104 GCA_049581565.1 Acidimicrobiales bacterium | reverse complement strand
GTTCGCTACGTCACCAACGCCAGCTCAGCCCCGTCACCCAACTGGCCCGAGTTTCCTTTCCCGACGGCGAACCGCCATCGAGGGCTGCGAGGTTGCGCTTACGCGACGATCATGCGGCGAGCCATCGATTCGCGTCCGGCGCGTCCCATTACGATCCCACCGAACGTAGCGAGCAGGAGACCGGGCCCGCTCGCGAGGCCCATCCAGTACTCGAACGTCAATGAGTTCGTCGCCGCGTGAAAGTATGGGCCGACCAACATCGGCCAGGCCACCGGAACAACCGTCAGCCACGCGCCGCAGAGGAACAGCACGAATCCGGCGAATCCGAGGGTACCGGCCGATTGGAGTCCCATTGGTCGGCGCGCGCACGCGAGCACGATCACACACGCGATCACGCCGACGGCGCCGGGCACGACCGCACCGAGGGCGTGGACCTCATTCCACGTCCACGACGACGTACCGTCTGCCGACACGCCAAACGTCGGCCCCACAAGGGGTGCGATTCCCGCCCACGCTGAGAGGAGCAGTGCGAGAAAGCCTCCAAAGATCAGACCGACTGGCGCGCCGCGCGTGGCCCGTGTCGTCGGTGGCGACGCGTCTCGGCGCGCGAAGCCCTCGGGCGTTTCCATCACACCGCGTCGTGGCGCGGGTTCTTGAGCGGGCGTGACAACCTCTTCGCGTACAGACGTCATGACGGCGGCGCCTTCCGGTGTGTCGTCCGCGTGGACAGTGGAGCGATGTTTCAGGGACATGATTCCTCCTTCGCTATTGCTCTAATTTTATTTTTCCGACGAGGACGTGATCCTGAGAAATGGATGCGAAGCGAATGCTTCGACGCAGATAATGCACGTCATGAAGTGAAGAAAAGACGCCGTGAATAGCGGACCTTGCGTCTGTTCCAGCTCTGTACCGTGTTGCGGACGCGACGCGATCATGCGAAGCAATCAGCAGCTCCATCACCGCAGACGGACCGTACGCCAGGAGTAGTCGCTAGGACAGGTCGTAGTCCTCGTCCAGCCACTCGCGCACCAGCGCGAGCACTTGGCTCTCGGACAGTGCGTCGAGATTACTGTCGATTGCCCCATTGACCTTTGCCCCAATGTCAGGGTGCTTGCGCTCCCAGTACTGCGCCAGGCGCAACATCTCGTTGGCCTTTCCCTTGCCGTGGCCCACGAGCACGATGCCTGACGCATCGGCCACGGCTCGGCTGATTGACTCGTAGTAGGCCGTGTTCTGGTGGTCGGTATCGTGACCGTGGTGATGCTGCGCCTCGCGCACATGGACGTGATGCGACTTCTCACTCGGGGCGCGGATTACGAGGGGTCGACCTTGAGGGTCCACCCCCGTCGTCCAGACCAGTGCTTTGTCACGAGTCACTTGCACCACCACGAGTCCCTCAGTGTCGTCGCTCATCGCTCCTCCTCTATAGACCTCAACCTAGGTCTCTTCACGCGCCACGTCATTCGCGAACTTCCGCACCGTAGTTCGGCAGCAGGGCTGCGACGACGAGGGCTGCCAGAGCAGTCACGACGCACGCAATAATGAGCGCCTCGTCCATGCCCGACACGAAACTCCTCCGCGCGACCGACGCCAGCTCTTGGCCCAGATTCCTCGGCGCGCGGTGCGCAACGGCGAGCGCGGCGCCCAGGGAACCTTCGATCAGCTTCTTGATTGATGCGGGCACCGACGCGTGGCTCGCCGCGTGAGCCATGAGGTGCTGGTAGCGAAGATTGAGCGCCGTACCCAGTACTCCGACCCCGAGAGCGCCACCAACTTGCATGGCGGTGTCGCTCGTGGCCGATCCGACGCCGGCTTCACCTCTCGGTAGCGAACCCATGACCGATTCCGTGCACGGGGCGAGCGCGAGTGCGACACCGATGCCCACGATGATGAACGGCACGAGAATGTCGCGATACGTCCCGTAGACAGTGGTTCGCGAGAGGAGACCGAACGCGAGCGCCACGAGGCACAGTCCCGCGCACACGACGTACTTCGTTCCGATGGAATGAGCGACGAGCACCGAGAGCGGCGCGATGACAAGCAGGGTCAGCGCGACCGGGGCGATGCGCACGCCCGCTTCGAGCGCGCTGTAACCGAGGTCGAACTGGAGATACTGGGTCATGAGGAAGAACATTCCGAGCAGTGCGAAGAGCACGAGGGCGAGCGCGGAGATGGCGACGCTGTAGCGGCGGTTCGAAAAGAATCGCAGGGGCAGCATCGGATGATCGACGTGACGCTCCCAGAAGATGAACACTGCGAGGATGGCGAGGCCGCCGACCAGGGACCCAAGGATGAGCGGCGAGCTCCATCCCCGGCTAGGCGCTTCGATGATGCCCCAGAGGAGCAAGCTGAACCCGACCATCGAAACGACGGCGCCGATAGGGTCGGGTCGCGCCGCGTGAACGTTCCTCGAATTCGGCACGAACAACGCGGTCCCGACGAGTCCCGCCACGGCAATCGGCACGTTGATGAGAAAGACCGAACCCCACCAGAAGTGCGCCAAGAGGAAGCCGCCGAGAATGGGCCCGAGCGCGACGCCGATGCCCGTGGTCGCCGACCAAATGCCGATCGCTCGCGCGCGGTCGCGCTCGGTGATGAAGACGTTCGTGAGAATCGACAACGTGCACGGCATGAGCGCCGCTGCACCGACGCCCATCACCGCGCGCGCCGTCGTGAGGACGTCGGGACTCTTCGACCACGCGGCGAACGCGGAGCCGCCCCCGAAGGTCACGAGCCCCGCCATGAACACCCACTTACGACCCACATGGTCGCCGAGCGTGCCGAGTGACAGCAGGAGGCCCGCAAAGGCGATGGCGTAGGCGTCGACCATCCATTGGAGCTCACTCGAGCTCGCGTGCAGCGTGCGAGCGATCGAGGGTAGTGCCACGTTGAGCACCGTGTTGTCGAGACTGATGAGCAGCAGGGTCACGCAGAGTACGGAGAGCGTGACGCCGCGGTGACGCGCCCCTCCCTCGAGCGTCAACTGATCAATCGAAACCGGGACGGCCACGCGGCCACCGTAGGGTTGATCGCTGCTCGTCGCAAGAGACAAAGGTCCTCACCTGGCTCGGCAACGCCCGCAGAGAGGTGAGCAGTCCTACGTACCGAGCACGCGGCCGATGAGTGAGGCGGCACCGTCAGCCGATACCGCAGGCGAGAAGAGAAATCCCTGGCCGAGCTCGCAACCAAAGTAGCACAGACGGATGTACTGACCCTGGGTCTCGATGCCTTCGGCGAGTACCGACATATTCAGATTCTGACCGAGGGAGACGATGGCTTCGAGCAGGGTGTCGTTGCGCGCGCTCTCCAGCGCAGGGCTGACGAACGACTGGTCAATCTTGATAACCCTCGGCCGCATCAGCGCGAGGTACGAAAGCGAGGAGTACCCCGTCCCGAAGTCGTCGAGCGCGAACCCGACACCGAGGCGGTTGAGGTAGTCAATGACGTTCATGGTCTCGGCGACGTTGGCGAGAGCCACGCTTTCGGTCACCTCAATGACCAGGCGTTCGGGACCCAGGTGGTTGGTGAAGAGCGCTTCTTCGATGATGGAGACGAGGTCCGGGTCGTAGAACTGGCGCGCGGACAGATTGACGCTGACGTACGGCCAGGTCGTCGGATCACCAGTGCGCGCCCAGGAACTTGCGGCGGCGATGGCGTCGCGAATCGCGAACGCCCCGAGCTCGAGGATGAGGTCGCTCTGTTCGGCGAGCGGAATAAACACGAGCGGCGGCACCCACCCGCGCTCCGGGTGCTGCCAGCGCATCAGCGCCTCGAAGCCAACGACTCTGGTCGTCGCGAGGTCCACGATGGGCTGGTAGTGCATCGAGAACTGGTCCGACTGAAACGATCGCCGCAGATCCTGGATCAACTCGAAGCGGGTCACCACCTGCTCGTGCATGCTCGGAGAAAACATCACGTGGCGCCCCTTGCCCGAGCGCTTGGCTTCGAAGAGAGCGACGTCAGCACTTTGAATGATTTCGGCGCAGTCCGTGTTGGTGGCGTTCCACGCCACGACGCCAATGCTGGCACGCTGTTCTATCGGTGTCCCCTCGATGAAGAAGGGCTGAGAGAACACGCTGAGCATTCTGGTGGCGACCTTGGCCG
>JBAUSF010000323.1:0-1680 GCA_049581565.1 Acidimicrobiales bacterium | reverse complement strand
GCAATACTCTGATCGCTTCCTCGACATCTGGTGGCGGTCCCCACACCAGCTTGTTGCCATCTCTCCCCGCAAGCTGCATGGCTCCGTAGCCCATGCGGTTCACGCTGAGCGAACTGCCCTGCAGAGTGAAGCTGCCGGCCGAACTTATTTCCTGGACCATTCCATCCCTCCTTGGCCTTCTGTTGGCCTTTATGTTTGCATCCGGAATTGACGAAACAATAACATTTCGAATAAAACGGAGAATGTCTCCGCAATCAGTAGATAATCGGAGGCTGTCTCCGGTTGCAATTATTTTTGCGCATGGCGAAGAAGCGTTCACAACCCGTGCGGCGCAAGCCGAGCCGTAAGTTGCGTACCGACGCATTGCGCAACCGCGAGCGCATCCTGCAGGCGGCGAAGGAGGCGTTTACCCGTTTTGGCGCCGATGCCAGCCTGGACGATATCGCCAAACAGGCGGGCGTAGGCGCGGGCACTCTGTATCGCCACTTTCCCGCGCGGGATGACCTGATCGAAGCGGTCTATCGAAGCGAAGTAGAGAAGCTGGCCGCGGCGGAGCGCAGGTTCGCCGAAACGATGACCCCGCTTGGGGCGCTGCGGGCCTGGATGCTGTTGTTTGTCGACCACATCGCGGAAAAGCAGATCATTGCCTCCGCCCTTAATTCAATGGTTGGGGGCCCCTCCAGGCTCTATGAGGGTTCACGCGGACAGATTCAGGCGGCGATCGATGCGCTGGTCAAGCGCGCGATTAAGAGCGGCGACATTCGCAGAGATCTCGACCCATTCGATCTGCTGCGAGCGCTGATCGGCGTCGCTCATGTAGCATCCGGTCCAGGCTGGCAGCAGAGTGCGCGGAGGCTGGTGGACATTCTGGTCACAGGGTCGCGCCCGGTCAAATAGACCGCCTCGCAGGTTATGTACCGGTCCCTTCGCAGGCATTTTAAGCCGGGAAATCTATGACCCGATCGATCCCGGCAACCCGCCGCCCGGCGCTTTTTTGTGCGAATTTATCCGCGCTTCCATCCGCCGCGGCCCGCGCCGGGCCGCCCGAAACCCGGCTTCCGTCCGCGCTTGTCATCACTGCGAGACTTGGAGAATCCTCCAGGCTTCGCGCCGGGCCGTGCGCCTTGACCGAATCCCTTGCTACGCTCGCCCTCAAAGCGTTGTTTGCGCTCGCCGCCCGGCTTGAATGCGGGCCGCTCGCCTCGTTCGAACCTAGGTCTCCCACCTCCGGGCTTAAATGCGGGCCGCGTGCCTCGATCGAACTGTGGCCTCTCGCCGCGTGACTTGAAAGCAGGCCGAGCACCTCGATCGAACCTCGGTCTCTCACCTCCGGGCTTAAATGCCGGCCGCGCGCCTCGATCCAACGGTGGCCTCTCGCTACCCGGCCTGAACGCGGGCCGCGCTTCTCGATCGAACGACGGCCTCTCACCGCGTGGTTGAAACGGCTTGCGCTGTCCGCCCTCGAAGCGGCCTTTTTCGCGTTCCGGCCTCCCTTGCCCGCCAAACTGCGGCCTTCCGGTCTGCGGCTTCCCGGCAAACGGCCGCTGGCCTTCGCGGCCACCGCCAAAACGTGTGGGCGGGCCGCCCCCTCGAGAGCCCCGGTTATCGCTTCTTATGCTTAAGCTGCCTCGGCCGCTTCGATTGAATGGTCTGTTCCCTTCCTGAAACCGTGTCCCCGTC
>JBAUSF010000322.1:0-1847 GCA_049581565.1 Acidimicrobiales bacterium | reverse complement strand
TGAACGGGATCATCAATCGTCGGAGTCGGAAGGACATGCTCATGCACTCGCGTTCGCACATCAAAGTCTTTCTCGAAGGAAGACGTGATTCATCGCACGCCGCGCCGCGACCGACAGTTCGTTCGAGCGAGCAATCGTCGCACCACCGAACAATGGCCTGAACCTTGCGACTAGCACTATCCCCCGACGAGATGGAACTGCGCGACGAAGTCCGGGCGTTTCTGAGCGTTCACGCGCCGGACCCGTCACTCGTTCCACACCCGCTCGACGAGCGGATGGCGTTTCTGCGCGAGTGGCAGGCGCGATGCTACGAGGCCGGCTTCATCGGTCGGGCGTGGCCCGCCGAATGCGGCGGGGGTGGACGGTCACCCACCGAACAGCTGATCGTGGATCAGGAAATGGCGGCGGTGGGCGCCCCAGAGCGAGTGTCGATCGTGGGGCTCGACGTGTTAGGCCCGGCGATCCTTGCGTTTGGCACCGACGAACAGCGGCGTCGTTTCATCCCGCCCATCCTCTCGGCGCAGGAGATCTGGTGTCAGGGATTCTCCGAACCCGACGCGGGTTCTGACCTCGCGTCGCTGCGAACGGTGGCGGTCGAGACGCCCGACGGATTCATCATCAACGGGCAGAAGACCTGGACCTCGTGGGGTCAGTTCGCTACATGGTGCGGCGTGCTCGCGCGAACCGACTCCAACGTTGCCAAGCACCGAGGGATATCGATGCTCATCGTCGACATGGCATCTCCCGGGGTCGAAGTGCGGCCGATGAAACAGATCACCGGGCACGATGAGTTCTGCGAGACCTTTTTCAGCGACGTCTTCGTGCCGAAGGAGCAACTCCTCGGCGAACGGGGGCAAGGGTGGGCCATCGCCATGCACGTGGTTTCTCATGAACGCGGCACCGCGGCGCTGCCGCGCCAGGTGACGCTGCGCACCTGGCTCGATCGTCTCGTCCTCGAGGCCAAGTCGATCACCGGAGCGGGCGACTCGCGATTCGACGACGATGTCGCGCGCGCCGTGCTGGTGCGTTCGCTCGTGGAAATCGAGGTTCTTCGATATCACGCGTCGCGCACGATGTCGTCCTTCTTGAGTGGCGGCAAAGCAGGACCCGAGAGCTCGGGCGTGAAACTGATGATGGCTCAGGCGGAGCAGACGGTGGGGCGAGCCGCGATTGAAGTGCTGGGCGACTCGAACGCGTCGGAGTTCTGGCAGGAGCGCTACCTCTACTCGCGAGCGGCTTCGGTCTACGGAGGAACCCAGCAGATCCAGCGCGAGATCGTCGCCGACCACCTCTTGAAGTTGCCCCGGGAGTAGCGATGGACCTCCAACTCACCGAAGAGCAAGAAGAACTCAGTCGGGTCATTCGTTCGATGCTCGCTCGCGAAGCAGACGAGTCGGGCTTGATCGCGCCAGATCGTTCTGGTCAGGCGTGGGCGAGACTTCTCGAGTTCGGCGCCCTGAACGTTGGCGTCGGCGAGGGGGAGTTGGGTGCGATCGAGCTGGCGCTGATCGCTCGCGAGCTGGGCGAGTGCCTTGCCGAGGGTTCCTACGTCGATACCGTCTCTGTTCGCTACGCGTTCGGTACCTCGCCGCTCCTTGGTTCGGACAACGCCGCGTTCGCGGTCGGCCTGAAGGAACCCAGCGGACGATTCTCGCCAACCGAGCCTCAGACCACGCTGCGCGCCGGAGTCGTGACGGGCGAGAAGACAGCGGTGCTCGGCGCCGGGAACGCGGAGCAGCTCTTTGTCACGGCGCGAGGCGAGGGAGGTCCGGCACTCGTCGCGATTTCGCCGTCGCAAATCGGTGTTCGGCTCATGGACGCGCGGTCGCTGGACTCGAGCACACACT
>JBAUSF010000321.1:0-15609 GCA_049581565.1 Acidimicrobiales bacterium | reverse complement strand
GTGATGTTGGCGGGCATATGGGGTTAGAAAGAAACTATCGAAGGCGACCGGAGGAACCTGGCTTCGTGGCGGTCGCGAGTTGCGAAAGGGTGAGCCTCGAATAGGTTCTCGAAGAGCGTTTTCATTGGGACCGGCAACCGTCAATATTCAAATTCGATCTATTCCGATGCTTTCCACTCAGCGGGTCGAGCCTTCGCGAGTCGACGGGGATCTGCATCGCATATGATGCTGCTATGATGCAGTTATGAGAACCACGGTTGATCTGCCACCTGCTGTGCACCGGCGCGCTCGAGAGCTCGCGCAAGAGCGTCATCAGTCCCTCTCGACCGTGGTAGCGGACTTGGCGGTGCGTGGTCTTGCGGCGCTCGGTGAGTCTCTGGAGTTGGCCACCGACCCGACGAGCGGCTTTCCGGTAATCACGCTTGGTCGGCGAATTACTACGGCAGAGGTAGCTGACGCGCTCGACGACGAATGAGCGCCACCTTTTTGCTGGACGCCAATGCGCTGATCGCTCTGGTGATCTCTGATCACGAGCACCACGACATAGCGGCACGCTGGGTGGCTGAAGTTGATGCCATCGCGTTATGCCCGATCGTGGAGGGCGCTCTCGTCCGATTTCTCGTGCGCACGGGCGAGAGTCACACCATCGCGGTAGCGATCTTGTCGGGCCTCTATGCCTCACCGCGATGCGCCTTTTGGTCAGATTCAATCTCGTACACGGCCGCAGACCTCGGACACGTCGTTGGTCATCGGCAGGTCACCGACGCCTACCTTGCTGGACTTGCCATCAGTCGGGGCGGTCTGCTCGCAACGTTCGATCAGGCTCTTGCCGAAGTGTTTCCCAACGAGACACAGCTGATCCACTAACGCTCAGGCGGTCACCGAATTGAACGATTCGTGCATCTGTCTTTATGCTTTTTCAGTAACTTGACATAACGACGATTATCGGCGTTGTAGACCCATGATTCTGCTACGATTGATGTCATGCGTCGGGTTCTTCTGGCGTCGCTTTTGGCGGCGGCCAGCATCGGAGTGGGTCTTGGGATGATCGGGACGGCTGGCGCCGACATCAACCCGACGGTGCCGCTCAATCCGATCCTCTCTGGGGTCTACTCCAACGTGATCCTTTCGTTTGACTTCTCCGACAACTCGTCGCCGCCGTCGGCGAGCGCCGGTTCGCCCACGAGTTCGGGTGCCATGGTGAGCGCCAGCTCGACGACCAACACCGGCTGGTTCAACGTCATTACCGACGTGTTCCCCGAGAACACCGGCGGTGTCGTTCGCATGGTGGCGGTCTCGCCGTCGGGTTCTGGCGTATCGAACCTCGTCTGCCCGTTCCAGCCCGTCCAGCAAGCTCAGGCCGAGTGCTCGTTTGACTTCTCGGCGCCGGGCGTGTGGGCGATCCACGCGCAGTACGCGGTCGACACGAAGCAGAGCGTCTCGTCTGCTTCGATTACTAACCTTCGAGTTGGTAACTAGAACGTCGTTGTGAGCGGCGCCCCAGGCGTCGCGGTTTCGCGTTGGCGTACACTTCGGCCATGAACTCACTCTTTGATGTGTCGGGCAAGGTCGTGCTCGTGACCGGTGGAACGAGCGGGATCGGTGAGATGATCGCGCGAGGATTCGTAGACGCCGGAGCCATTGTCTACATTGCCTCGCGCAAGGCCGACGTCGGCGAAAAACTCGCTCAGGAGCTCTCAGCGATCGGGCCGTGCACGTTCCTCCAAGCGAACTTGAGCACTGAGGCAGAGTGTCAGCGCCTCGCGCACGAACTGAGCGAACGGGAGTCCCACTTGGACGTGCTCGTCAACAACGCCGGGGCGACGTGGGGTGCTCCGATGGACGCCTACGATGAGGCCGCCTTTGAGCGGGTGCTCTCGCTCAACGTGAAGGGCGTCTTTCATCTCACGAAGTTTCTCCGTCCGTTGTTGAGTGCGAGCGCCACGAGCGAACAGCCTTCGCGCGTGATCAACATCGGTTCGATCGACGGCCTGCGCGCACCATCAATGGAAACCTTTGCGTATTCGAGCTCGAAGGCGGCAGTGCATCAGCTGACCCGCCACCTCGCGAAGTTTTTCGCGCCGACGATCACGGTGAACGCAATCGCCCCCGGGCCGTTCGAATCGAGAATGATGCACGCGACCATCGAGGCGGCCGGCGAGCAGATGGTGCGCGCCGTCCCGATGCATCGCCTCGGCCAGCCCTCCGACATGGCCGGAGCCGCCATCTTTCTCGCCTCCCCCGCTGCCACGTACATCACCGGCGCCGTACTACCGGTCGACGGCGGAATCGCCGCGCTCGGCTAGCTCGACGGCGTACGACCGAGCGTCACCTTCAAGCTGAGATGCTTGGTGCCGCGCACGATGTGCAACGTGATCACGTCGCCCGGATGAAGTGAGGAGATCACAGAGGTTACGTCTTGGGCGCTTTCGATCGTTGTGCTGTTGATGCCGACGATGACATCGCCTTGCTTCACGCCAGCCGCCGCGGCTCCGGTACCGGCGATGACGCTGATGACGACCGCGCCGGTCGACACCGAGAAGTTGTACTCCGACTTGAGCGACGGCGTCATCGATTCGATCTCCACACCGATGAAGGCGCCGTGGTTCACGACGCTCTCGCCCGCTATCAGCGTGGGCAGGAGCGACTGGATGGTCGCGGTCGGAATGGCGAAGCCGATGTTCTGGGTGTTCTCGCCGTCTGAAAGGGTGCCCGCCACGGCCGTGTCCATGCCGATCACGTCGCCGCTCGAATCGAGCAACGGTCCCCCCGAGTTACCAGGGTTGATGGCGGCGTCGGTCTGGATCATGTTCGTCAGTGTCTCGGTGGAGGTCGTGGATCCGGCGGTCACCGTTCGACCGAGCGCGGACACGATTCCCGAGGTCACGGTCGGTGTGCCCGCAGCGAGGCCGAGCGCATTGCCGATCGCGACAACCGCGTCGCCCACTTCCAGATCGTTCGATTTTCCAAACGTCACGATGGGCAGGTGGGAGGCGTTGTCGATGCGAATGAGCGCGACGTCGTCAATCGGATTCGTGCCGACGAGTGTCGCCGGCAGGCTCTTCGTGGTCCCGCTGCGCGTGACGGTGATGGTGCCGCCGTTCACGGAGGCTGCGATCACGTGGTTGTTCGTGACGACGAGTCCGTTCTTGGTGATGATCATGCCGGTGCCCTGATCCTCTTCACCGTTACCCGTGACGTCAATGCTCACGATCGAGGGAAGCGCCCTCTGGACAAGTTTGGGAATGTTCATGCCGCCGCTCGCCGCACCGGTGCCCGGTGGGGTGCTCACCTGATTGATCGTCACTTGTCCGCCGTTCGAGGACGTGGGCGCAGCGAAATGTCCGGCGAGCCCGCCGACGAGAGCCGCGACGAGCAGGAGTGACACCCGAGTAGACCAGAGAGAGCGATTCTTCCTCTGGGACGAGAGCGGGACTTCGTCAACAATCATCGAGCTCGACGAGTGTTCGTCACGCAGTGCTCCGGTGATCTCGGGCGCGCTCGGCGGCGTGTCGCTCACCGCTGCAACGGCGGGTTCTGTCGCGTACGGAGGCACCGTCGACGGCCCACTCGCACCGGACAGCGCGATGGATTCTTCGGGTACGTGGGGCGCGGTACTCCCCTGCCCCGCTTGTACAGACGGCTCCTCATCTGGCATTTCTGCTGACGGAGTCGGCACGAACTCCGGGACCGTCTGCTCTTCGCGAGACGGCTGCTCTTCGGGCGCGCTCGGCGGGGTGTCGGTCACGAGTACATGCTAGGCAAAGCAAAATAAAATTGGACTAAATACGGACGAAATGTTCAAGTACCGACGAGCGAGTAGATTAAGACCCTATGTCTCGACGCATTGAGATCGAAATAACCAGTCTGAATGGCGACCTTGCGACGTGGCGCGCGGCGGGCGCGAAGCTCCCCAAGGGCGTCCTCGCGGCATCATTGATCCCCGGTGGACCCGTTGTTGGCAACGTCTACCGCGCCGACATTGAACAGTACATGGAGGGCATCGAAGTCCTTTCGGTGACACCGCCGAAGACTGCGTCGCCGCTCGATCCGCGCAACGAACGACTCGAACTGATTCCTGATGAGAAGAAGGGGCCCGACGTCGTTGTCACCTACGCGCCGAAGGGTCGCGGTGCTCGACGCGACGATCGCCACGAAGGCCGAGACGGCGCTCGCCGAGACGCCACGAAGCGTCCGAGCACTCGTGGGGACCGCAAGGACGGACCAAAGGCCGCCGGGGACCGGCCGGCGCGCGCTCCGCGATCAGAACGGCCCGCCCGCGACGAGCAGGCGAACGGTGCAGTCCGTGAGCGTCCGGCACGCACCCGCACCGAACGCCCGAGTGGAGCGGGACGCCCCGCTCGACCCGAGCGCCCTCGAGGTCCCCAGGCTCCTCCGGTCACGACGACCCATCGGAACGCCCTGCTCGCGACCCTGTCGCCCGAGCAGCTACCCGTCGCAGAACAGCTGCTACGAGGCGGAATGCCCGCCGTTCGAGCCGCGGTCGAGTTGCAGAACAAGAACGCAACGGCTCAAGGTCGTCCGACCATCGATGCGACGACGATCGAGCGCATCGCCGAGGATCTGCTTAATCGGACGAATCTCGCCATGTGGAAGGACCGAGCCGCGGGCGCCATCGGTGCGGGACGCGAGCTCCGGCTGCGCGACTTGAGGGCGGTAGTGACCTCGGCGAAGACCGTTTCGTTGGACGACGAGGCGCGCGTCCAGCACAAGGAACTTCAATCGTCATTGACCGCTCGCGTCGAGCACCTGCGCACGCAGTGGAACGAGAAGCTCGAAGCGGCGATTGCCTCGCGGAACGTGAAAGAGGCCCTGACGCTCGTGGCGCGTCCGCCGGACATGTCGACGCGGGTGAGCGCGGACGCCGCGACTCGGGTCGTCGCGCTCGTTTCAGAGACTCTCAGCGCTGATCAGAATCCCACGGTCTGGAACGAGATCGTCGAACTGACGGTGGACACGTCGATTCGTCGAAACGTGAAGCCCCTCGGCATTCCGAGCGATGAGTCGAGTCACGCGGTCGCGGTGCACAACGCGGGTGCGATTCCCGAACTTGCGAAGCTGCTCGGCATGAGGGTGCCACCGCCGCCACCGCCGACCCGTCTTCTGCGTCGGCCCCCTACGCGCCGCGCATCGTAAGCAGTCGGGCCTTCCAGCCGATCGATTCGTAGAGCGACTTCATACCTCGATCCCCCGGCAACGCGTACGCGTCAACGGGCGGGGTCGGCCCCTCGATGAGTGCCCTCACGAGGGACGTCGCAACCTTCTGACGACGGTACTCGTGAGCAACGTACACGGCCTCGACGAGCGAAGCGCGACACAGCGCAAAGCCCTTCAACCCCTCTTCGTCCTCGTACGTCCACAGCGCGCTCGACGCGACGACGACGTCGAGCAGGTCGCGCTCGGGCATCCCGTCACTCAGGGTGGCCAGCAGCGCGTGCCCGCCGCGCTTGGCTAAGACATCGCGATGCGCGCGTTCCCAAAGTTCCCGGAGGGCCGGCGTGACCCCGCGAGCGAGCGAGACGCTCACGTCAGGCCGTGGTGCTGTCAGACACAGTCGCGACAGAGCATGCGGGACTTGTCGGCCAGCTGGCTCGTCTTCTTGAGCAGCCGGCACGACTTGCAACGGAACTCGTCGTCCTGCTTGGGCAGGATCGCTTCAGTGACGTCGAGCGTCGGGTCGACCTCAAGGGGCGCTTCGTCGTCGTCTTCGGGCACCGACGTACGCAAGATCGTCTCCGCGAGCACTTCGTCGAGCGCCAGCTCCACGTCGGCGTCGTCGACCACGTCGTCGTCATCTTCGGCTATCACCGCCACGGCCGCGACGACTTCCTCGTCGTCCGTAGCATCGTCGACGACGATGTCATCGACGTCTTCGACCTCTTCTCCGTCCTCGATGTCGTCAACGACGTCTTCGAGGTCATCTTCACTCACAATTTCCTCGTCGAAACCCTCCGCGAGCTCTTCCTCGTCAAAGACTTCGTCACTTTCAACATCACTTGCCATAAGTTCCTCTTCTGTAGCGCAGGCATTGTAAGGCTTTTTTGCCCCGCCGTGCGCCCTTTCCACCTAAAGTGCGGATAAATGTATGCCTATTAGTGCCGCAAACGGTTCCGTTCAGCGGCGCGCTCGGCTTCCAGGCGTTCCAAATCGGTCTCGGAGAAGTCAACGAAGCTCATTGCGTCAGCAATAACCTCGTGACCAGCCTCTTCGCGGATGAGGCGGGCCATCTGGTGGGCAACGCGACGGTAACTGGGGTGGCCCTGAGGCCCCGAGCGAAGTTCGATCAGATGCATGGCCTCGCGGGCGTTCATCTGCATCACGTACCGGATCCGAAAAGCCAGGGCGACGCAGTACTGGGCCTGCTCGGGGAACTCGCCGCAGACGTCACGAAAGAGCTCGGCCGAACGCTGCAGGGACTCTTCGTAGCGCTCGGCGAGGCCTGCTTCTACGACCACCTCGGGCACGTCGTAGCCGAGGTCGACGGTGAGCGATTGCCATTCGATGGTGAGCATCCGGTGGCGCTGGAGATCGCGAAAGGCACCGTAATCACTCACGATCTCGAACCGGTACCCCGTGCGCTCGAACGCTCGCCCGGGACGGTGGCGGCGGTTTCCTCGCTGTCCGACGTAGCTGTGAAAGACCGCTCGGCGCTCGTCGTCGCTCATCGCGGCGACGCGACGCTGGGCTTCGGTGTGTGACGAGGTCGAGTTGGCAAAGACGATCGCCTCCAGCACGCGAGTCTCACCGTCGGGATCGAAGCTGACAAGACGCACAGACTCTTCCCCGACGTCGCGTGCGACATCGCCGTCTTCGAGTGAACGAACGAGCGCCCGGGTCGAGCTTCGCGTCTGGGCCAGGTACGTCGTCCACGCGACGCCGCGTTCGGGGACGTCCAGGCGCTTCAGGAACGACGGAATGACCTTCACGAGCTCGTCGTACATCATTTTGCTGTACTCGCGAACTTCCGGCAGGGGGTGTGCGCGCATGCGAAGGAGCAACGATTCGTAGGCCTGGCCCGATGCGTAGATGCCGAGATTAGAGAGCGCGCTCGCGGGCAGCAGCCCTCTAAGGCCGTCGAGGGCCTTTGCGCGGATCGCCTGGCGATAGACAAAGTCCGTATCCTCGGCGGTCTTGGGGTATTTCGAGCCGAGCCAGTCGGTGAGTTCGGGCAGCAGCTCGCGGTAGGTGTCGAACATCCGGTCCATCTCGCCGATGTAGCGGGCGCCGAATCGCGATTCGAGCAGGTCGTGGTCGCGGTAGAAGCGGTAGAGCCCGTTGCTGAGGCGCCGGTCGTAGCCGAGGTAGCGCGTTGACTGCTCGAGGTAGCTCATCAGCCGGCCCCGCTCGAGCACCTTGGTCAGCAGATTGCTCGCCTGCTCGCAGGCGAGATGCACGCCGCCGAGCTGGGCGACCGAGTCGTCGCCGTATTCGAAGAAGATCCGCTGGTAGAGCTCGTCGGCACGTTCGAGGCCGAGCGTCGCGTCGATCGAGGCGTCGCCGGCGAGCTCGAGATCGCCGACGAACTCGTCGAGAAAGAGTCGTCGCAGGCTCTTTGATGATCGTGAGTAGCGAGCGAACAGCGCGCCCTTCACGACCTCAGGAAGATTCACCAGCGCAAACACGGGACCCTCGAGGTTGGTGAAATAGCGCCGCAGGACGGCAGTTTCCTCGTCGGAGAACTCTTCGGAAACGTAGGGGTGCATGGAGTTACGAGACTAGAGGCGAAATTACTCGCGAGGGTGGACGGTTGAGGCGCCCGCCACGACACTGCGAAGAACCGCGTCTCGGGCCTCCAGGGCGACGTCGGCGACGTCGGTGAGGTGTCGCATGCGACCCAATTGTTCGCACAGGTCGGCCACCTGCTTGGCGTTTCGCACGAAGTCGCCGGGAGACGTTTGCCCGATCTCGGCGTCGGCGAGGTCGAGTACGGTCCCGAGCGTCGCTCCCCTCGCCCAGGCCGCGATGATCGTGGCGAAGTGGCCGTCGGGCTCTTTGAAGTGCGGCACGCGGTAGCGCTCTTCGACCTCGCGCACGGTGGCCGAAATCACATTGATCTCGCGAAGCCGTTCGGTGATGCTGACGCGTCGCTCCTGGCCGAGCCGATCGTGGTGGACGCGCTTCTTCTTGGTGGAGACCTGCTTGGCGGCGTTCGTGGCCCGTGACGAGCGTTTCGACTCGTAGACGAAGCACGAGAGAAGTCCCGCGAGCGCGGCCGGCTCCAAGTCCTCAAAGACCCCGGCGCTGATTGACTCGGCTATCAAGAGGTCGCACTCGTGGTAGATCGAGCGCAGCAGCTGGCCCTCGGGGCTGAGGCGCCAGCCCTCTGCGTAGCCGAGCTCTTCGAGGACGTGGTGGCGCGCGATCATTTGATCGGTGAGGGGGCGGCGGTGGCCGGCCGGGCGCCGATCGTTTTCGAACTGGGCGAAGGAGCGCTGTACGACGTCAAGGGCGGTCTCGTAGTCGAAGTGGTTGATCAGGTTGGCCGTGAAGTTGTACGTGGGCCGAAACGAAGAGTGAAGGTCGGCCGGTGGCGCGAGGGCCACGCGACCCACGTCGTGCAGGGCCAGATCGCTCGCGAAACAGACAATGGCGTGGCCCTCGTCGTCGAGGCCCCTCCGACCGGCTCTACCGGTCATCTGGGCGTACTCGGCGCTGGTGAGGAACTGGCGACCCGCGTCGGAGTATTTCGTGAATCGCTCGAGAGCGACCGAGCGCGCGGGCATGTTCACCCCGAGCGCGAGCGTCTCGGTGGCAAAGACGACAGCGAGCAGATTGCGCTCGAAGCACGTCTCGACGATCTCTCGAAAGGCTGGCACCATGCCCGCGTGGTGCATCGCGATCCCTCGACGCAGGGCGTCGACGAAATCTGCGTACTCGAGTGCCTGGAGGTCGTCGTGGGAGAAGTCGAGGAGACGGGCTTCGGCGATGGCCTCAATCTCGCGTCGCTCTTCTGGCTTCGTGAAGAGCAGACCGTCACGGCGCAGCTGGTGGACCGCATCGTCGCACGCGGCACGAGAGAAGATGAAGACGATGACGGGCAGCAGGTCTTCTCGTTCGAGGGCCTGCATCAGTTCCGAACGCCGCGGCGCACGAAACGGCGGCGGCGGCGCGCTCGACTTCGACCCCTGCCACTTGGCCCCCGGGCGAAAGCGGCGCGATGACTTCATGAGGTTGTCGATGCGCCGTGCCTCGTTGGAGAGGCGCGGGCCGTCGAGAAGGTCGTGAATCTCCGCGTAGGGCTCGCCACGCTTCATCACCGCGATGTGGTTGTGCAGCTGGATCGGTCGCGTGAGTTCGACGATGACGGTTGTCGGTCCTCGAACCTCGTTCAACCACTGCCCGAGAAACGTGGCGTTACCGATCGTGGCCGACAGCGCGACGAAGCGCACGGCCGCCGGCGTCAAGATGAGGACCTCCTCCCAGACCCCACCGCGAAACGGGTCTTGGAGGAAGTGAACCTCGTCGAGCACGACGAGTCCGAGGGTGGTCAACTGGTCGGACTCGGTGAGGAGCATGTTGCGCAGCACTTCGGTTGTCATGACCACGACCGAGGCCGTGCGGTTGATCGACGTGTCGCCCGTCAAGAGCCCGACGCGCGAACTGCCGTAGAGCTCGCAGAGCTCGTGGTACTTCTGATTGGAGAGCGCCTTGAGGGGCGTCGTGTAGAACGTCCGCTGCTCTCGCTCGAGCTCGCGGCCGATCGCGTAGTTGGCGACGAGCGTCTTACCCGCTCCCGTCGGGGCGCTCACGAGCACGTTGACGCGCTTGTCGACTGCTTCTATGGCGTCGAGCTGGAATCGGTCAAGGCCGAAGCCGAGGCCCTCGATGAACTGCCGTCGGTAGTCGAGAATGCTCACTTGTGCAGCAACTTACCCACTGCGATGGCAAGAAAGTAGAACACTACGAGAGGCGCGGCGAGCGCCAGCATCGAAAGGGGATCGCTGCTCGGGGTGAAGATCGCGGCCGCGAGGGTGATGATGATGATCGCGTAGCGCCAGCTGCGCAGCAGGCGAGCGGGCGTGACGACGTTGATCAGCTCCAGCGCGACCAGGATCACCGGGAAGAGAAACGCGACGCCGAAGATGAAGAGCATCAGCAGGAAGAGCGTCAGGTACTGGTTGGGGTTGTATTCGGTGAGCAGCGTCGAGCCGCCGATCGCCTTCAGCCAACCAATCGCCTGGGCGAAGCTGACGTACGCAAGCGCCATGCCAGCGGTGAAGAAGACGAGTGACGCGGCCACGAAGGGAATGGCGTAGCGACGTTCGCGTGCCTTCAGTCCCGGCGTGATGAAGCGCCAGGTCTCCCACAAGATGACCGGCGAGGAGATCACCACGCCCGCGAAGAAGGCGATCTTCACGCGAAGGTTGAGCCCGTCGAGCGGATTGGTCACCAGGAACTTGCAGTGACTGGGACTCGCCCGGCAGTAGGGGTTCTGGAGGATCGCCAGAAGATGGGGATAGAAGATAAAGCCGAGGACGGCAATGACCGAGACGCTGATCAAGATCACCATCGAGCGCCGACGAAGCTCGGTGAGGTGCTCAGCCAGCGTCATACCGCTTTCGGCGCGTCGAATTCGAGACATCGTGGTTAGTTGAGGGAGGGATCGGGCGGCGTGAACGACTCGGCACGGGTCGGCGGCGGCGTTGGTAATCGTGAGGGCGGCGTGATCAACGGCTTCTCCACGAGCCCTTCGGCGGGTGGCGCCGCGTCCGCGGCCTCCTTGGCGTCAACCCGGTCAGCCAACGTGTTGAGGAGCGTGACGGGGCTGCGGGCGATCCGAGCGATCTCCGAGGCGCTCGGCAGGTCCGGAATCGCGCCTCGGACCTCTGACTCCATCTTCTCCTGCAGGTTCTTCAGGGCTCGCCAACCGGCGCCGAGCTTGTGGGCGACGTCTGGAAGCTTGTCCGGTCCGAGCAACAGCATGATCACGGCTGCTACCACCATGAGTTTCAGTGGGCTCAAACTGATCACAAGCCCATTGTAGGTCCGGGACTTTGCGCTCCTTGATGCCGAGCGCCCTCGTGCGCCGGCACCGCTTTAGCCGTGACGTTCCAGCGAGGCGAGCAGCTTTTGGAAGCGCTCGTCGGTGCTCTTGAACGGGTCCTTCAGCAAGACGGTGCGTTGCATCTCGTCGTTCAGCTTGAGGTGGACCCAGTCGACCGTGTAGTCGCGACGCCACTGCTTTGCGGCCTGGATGAAGGTGCCTCGCATGTGGGCCCGGGTCGTAGCGGGCGGTCGCATGGTCGCGTGCTCGATCTGCTCGTCGGTGACCATTCGCTGGAAGTGGCCCCGCGACGAGCGACGATAGAAGAGCCCACGATCCAGGTTGGTGTCGTGATAGAGCAGGTCGATGAGTGCAATCTTCGGGTCACTCAGGTCGATGCCACTTCGCTCACGTTCACGGTTGATGATCTGGAGCTTCGCGATCCAGTCCACCCGATCGGCGAGACCCATGGGATCGCTTCGATACTGCTCGATCACCTCGCGCCAGAGCTTGACGGCGTGGACCTGGTCGGCGGGGAGGTCACGAACCTGGACGAACCGCTCCGCTCGTTCGCAGAGGTCTTCCTGGATTTCGAGCGCGGTGAGGTCGCGGCCGTTCATGAGCTTGACCGGCTCTTTGCTCCAGAGGTCGTAGGAGATGTCGCGCAACGCATTGATCGGCGAGGCCATGGCGTAGTCGCGCAGCTGGACGATATCGTCTTCGATCATCGCGAGGACCACGGAGGCGGTGCCGAGCTTGAGGTACGTCGCGAACTCGCTCATGTTGGAATCGCCGACGATCACGTGGAGTCGACGGAACTTCTCGGGGTCGGCGTGGGGCTCGTCGCGGGTGTTGATGATCGGACGACTGCGAGTGGTCGCCGAGGAGATTGCCTCCCAGATGTGTTCGGCGCGCTGGCTCATCGAGTAGGCGGTGCCCTTGGCGTTCGTGACCACCTTTCCGGCGCCGGTGAAGATCTGGCGACTGATCAGAAAGGGTATGAAGACGCTCTCGAGTCGGCTCAAGTCCTCGATGCGCTCGATGCAGTAGTTCTCGTGACAGCCATAGGAGTTGCCCGTCGAGTCGGTGTTGTTCTTGAATAGAAAGATGTCGCCGCGGATTCCTTCGTCACTCAGCTGGGACTGGGCGTAGCCCACGAGCTCTCGCAAGATGGACTCGCCCGCCTTGTCTTGGGCGACGAGATCACTCAAGGAGTCGCATTCGGCCGTCGCGTACTCGGGGTGGCTTCCGACGTCGAGGTAGAGGCGGCTGCCGTTCTCGAGGAACACGTTCGACGAGCGCCCCCAGGCGACCACCTTGCGAAAGAGGAAGCGCGACACCTCGTCGGGGCTCAGGCGGCGTTGCCCGCGAAGCGAAAAAGTGATTCCGTATTCGGTTTCGACGCCGTAGATCCTGCGGAGCATGATCGCCCGAGCCCTAGCTCAGGAGCTCGCTGACTTGCTCGTCGTTCAGACGTGTGAACGTCCGCCGCAGGCCACGGTCTTCCAAGATGCAGACTTCGAGATCGTCGACGCTGAGGACCCGATCGGGACCGCCGAGCGCGCCCGCGGCGTCGTGCAGGGTCTTCTTCAGCGACTGCGGCGAGCTTTCGGCGAGTGCGAAGCGGTCTTTGATGGTGTCGGCGTCACCCCCGAGGACCGCGAAGGCCGGCTCGTCGGAAATGGTTCCTTCGTAGGCGACGCGGTAGAGCTTGGTAGGGCGCAGCTTGCTCCCGAGCTGGGCGACGAGAATCTCGACTTCCAGGGGTTTTTGGCCCTCGGTGAACATATCGCCGAGGTGCTGGGCGTAGTAGTTCGCCAGTGCCCGCGCGTCGACGTCATCGCGCGAATACGTGAATCCCGTGGAGTCGGCCCAGCGGATGCCTGCTTCACGAAGCCGGTCGAACTCGTTGTACTTGCCAACGCCCGCGAAGGCGATGCGGTCATAGACCTCGGAGATCTTGTTGAGCGACGCAGACGGGTTCTCCGCAACCATCAAGACGCCCTGGTCGTAGATGGCGGCGACGATCGAGCGGCCTCGGGCGATGCCCTTCTGGGCGAACTCCGCTCGGTCCCTGATCAGTTGTTCGGGTGTGACGTAGAAGTAGTTGGTCATCGAAGAGAGCCTCCGGCAACCCCGCGAGACTGCGTGCGTCGCTCGTTAATCGTGCGGAACCGCTGCCCCACGTCATCGTTCGTCAACTCTTGAAAGCCGTCCGCGCTCACGGTGACCATCATCGGGAAGATCTCGCGAACGAAGTCCGGCCCACCGGTAGAGGGATCGTTGTCGCCGGCTTCGTAGAGCGCGAGGGCGCCGAGTTCGAGCGCACCGTCCCGGTCGAGGTCGGGGCGAAAGCCCAAGCGCAGGGTTCCGTCGGCGAAGGGCGAACCCGAGCCGATCGTCGCGAAGTCGAATCGTTCGTAGCATCCGCCCGCGCCGTCGTACTCAAAGATCCGCCCCTGAAGATGACTGCGGTCCCATCCGGCGAGCAACGGCAAGACCGCGAGGGGCGAGGTGAGGTTGTTGCGCTGGATGATAGGAGAGAGATAGTTGGCCTTGCCCTCGAGGCTGAGCGAGGAATCGGTCATCTTCTCGTAGTGCTCAAAGGAGAGCTGGGCAATCTTCAACAGCTCAATCCCCCGCGCCGCGCTGCCCGAGATGGCGAGAGCCGTGTACTGGTCGGCCGGCTCGATCTTTCGGACGTCGCGACTCGCGATGTAGTTCCCGGTCGCCTGGCGGTCGCCCACCATGACGACCCCCTCGTCGTAGCGCACGGCGATCACCGTGGTGGCGTGGGGAGTGTCGCTCGAGTCGCTGGACGCTCGGTTCAGCCCAACGAGGTCGGCGTAGTGCCAAAACGACGGGCCGGGGTCGCCATGGGCGCTGAAGAGCGGTAATCCCACGTGACTACTCACCGCCCTTTTGGACGTAGTTGCGCACGAACTCCTCGGCGTTCTCTTCGAGCACCTCGTCAATCTCGTCGAGCAGATCGTCCAAGTCGGCCTTCAGCTGGTCGCCCTTGGACGCGTCGACTGATACATCTTCGGTGGTCTCTGCCGTGCGCTCCGTGCGCTGTTTCTGGATACGTTCGCGTTCACTCATACTTCAGTTCTACCTGTCTAACGCGGCAAGAAGTTCACATGCCGTCGCACTTGTTTCTAGCAACTCTGCGGTCAGTGCATGTGTACCCCTTAAGGGGTCGAGCATCGGCACGCGTTGCAGAGGCCCCTCACCCACGTCAAACACGACTGAATCCCAATTGGCCGCCACGATCTCATCGGGGTATCGAGCGACGCATTGGCCCCGAAAATAGGCCCGGGTGCTCGGTGGAGGGTTGTGAACGGCTTCACGAACGGCGCCGTCGACGAAGAGCGTCCGTAGCCCGACACGCTGAGCGAGCGAGTGCGAGGCCCGAAGATCGTGATATTGAAGGTCTATTGCCCGGAGCTTCGCGTCTCGGTCCCCCAGCCCGTGACGCTCCTTAAAACCGTTCACGACACGCCATTTCGCCACCCAGTCGACACGATCGGCCACCGTCTCGGGGTCGTCGCGGACCCCATCGAGCATCTCTCGCCACTGGCTCAGGAGGTCGGCGACTTCACCGGGCTCACCGACGGCTGACGCACCCGTCCGTTCGACGTAGCGCGACGCCACCGCCCATAGTTCATCCTGAAAGTCCCACGCGGTGCGTGAGACGTCGTCGTCGCAGGGCATCGATTCCTTCAGCGTGAGGTCGAGTGAATATGCCCGCACCGCGTGCACCGGCGAACGCGGCATCGCCGGAAAGAGTTCTGGGCCGAACTCTTCGAGCGCCGCGAGCAGTAGCGCCGTCGACCCGAGCTTCACGTAGGTCGCGACCTGGCTCATATTGGCGTCACCGATGATGACGTGAAGTCGGCGAAAGCGCTCGGCGTCGGCGTGCGGTTCGTCTCGGGTATTGATAATGGGGCGCTTCAACGTCGTCTCGAGCCCCACGATCTCCTCGAAGAACTCGGCACGCTGGGACAGCTGAAACACCGGATTGCTCTCGAGCGCCGGCTCGGTCTCGGCGCCGACTTTGCCGGCACCGAAGATGATCTGGCGCGAGACGAAGTGCGGGACCATCGCGCGGATGAGGTAGGAGAACTCGAGCTCGCGTTGGACGAGGTAGTTCTCGTGAGTCCCGTACGAGTTGCCCTTGCCGTCGGAGTTGTTCTTGTAGAGGGTGATCGCCTGAGCGGGTTCGAGGGTTTGGTTGGCGATCTCGAGGGCTCGACGCATGATCTCTTCACCCGCGGCGTCAAAGAGCGTCGCTTCGCGCGGCGAGCGACACTCGGGCGAGGAGTACTCGGGATGGGCGTGGTCGACGTAGAGCCGGGCGCCGTTGGTGAGGACGGTGTTGGCGAGGTGAGTCTCGACGATCGGCGCGAACGAGGTCAGGTCGACTCGTCCGCGCGCGTCCATGTCGGGCGTCTCGCCTTCGAAGTCCCAGTTGATGCGCGTGCGGCCCTGCTGGGCGTAGGCGTTGACGATGATGCTCGATGACGTGATGGGATCAAAGTCCGGCCCTCCGGCGATCCCGTACTCCGTTTCGATCCCGAGAACCTTCGCAATCGCCATGGAAC
>JBAUSF010000320.1:0-4155 GCA_049581565.1 Acidimicrobiales bacterium | reverse complement strand
ACGAGGAGCGATGGCTTCGAGGGCTCCGAGGGTTTCCCCGACCCCGGGCTCATCGAGGGGCACCGTCACGACCTGTTGAGTGATCCCGATTCGGAGTCTGACGGTTTCCCCTCATCGCTGGCTAGGGGAAAACGTCACATTTGAGAACGGGACGATCGTCCCGGGATCCCTCGCACGTTCCACTGATCTGCCCCCGGTCAGCCCGGCCCGTCGCGACGAAGACGGACGCCGTCGGCCCGTCGAAATGTGCGCTAAGAACGAGTCGGCTGGACGGGTAAGTGCAAGGGACCCGTCCAGCCGATTGTGCGTGCTTTCCTCGGGAAGGAAGTGCCGAAAGTCCCTAGACCTCGTTGACCCGAGGGCGTTAGAACCATGTTGAGAGCTACTGGCTAAGGAGTACTCATGCAACAGCGACTGACGCCGACGAGGACGGTGGACGGAGTGATTGGACCGTTCGACGAGTTCTGTGACGGCTATGGCAATCCCGGTTCGATGGGCACGGGCTACGTCTCGGTGCTCAAGCTGTCAACGGGAAGCGTGTTGGGAACGACCGACGAAGCCCTGGAGGCAATCGCCTCACTGAATCGTGCGGAGACCAGTGACGCCTACGTCGGACAAGTCAACGCCACCTCGAGCGGATCGTTCTCATGGTTGAACGGAATGATCTGGGGCTACGACATTGCGCGACACGACGAGTTGGCGAGCGATTCACTGAAGCCCCTCTTCTGTCGGGAGCGTCGAGACGGAACGTGGCTCCCCGTGTACCGCGCGACGCCGCTGCTCGAAGCGGGGGAGAGACTCTTTGGCACGGCGACCGTGCGCCGGTTTCCGCTCATGCCGGGCTCTCACATCATCTGCGGCGCGAAGGAGGTGACGGCGAGTGGGCCGTCTCGGGTGTGGTCGGCGATCGCCCTCGCCGTTGCCGATGATCGTGATGAGAACTCGAGCCTCTTCATCGAAGAGGTGGGCAGCGATTCGGTGCAGGAGACCTACGAGCCAGAGGATCGTTACCTGCACGAGTTTCGCCGACTGGAGAGGCTCGTTGACAGCGCGATGCTCTGTGGTGACGACGTGGGCGTGAGGTTCAAGGAAGTCTTCGTCGGTTTCACGTCAGAGTGGGTGCCCGAAGGAAAGGTCGGCTGTGCACTCTCGTGCGTGCCCTACCTAGTACTCGCCCGGCACGCCGTGCCGCCGACTCCCAATGAGCTGCTCACCATGTCACTCTCTGAGTGGGAGGCGTTCGTGGCGCCGCGGCTCGCTGCTCGCGAAACAGCGCTGTAGCCAAAGGTTGGTCGACTCGGAAGGACCTGGCCGTGAGCGGTTCGCCGCACGCGAGGCTGATCGCCTCGCAGCGTCGGTAAGACTCGTGGGGTGCGTGGGTACGTAGGAGTCCGTGCGGTTCGCTGGTTTCACCGCACTGCCCGATTGGCGGCGCTCGGCCTTCTCGTCTCGATGTCACTCGCGACGCCCTCGGGGGCGCACAGCATTGCGAATGCGACGTTGCTCGCGTTCAACGCACCGAGTCTCGGTTCACCCGGGCCGTCGGCGCCAGCCGTCGTCGGGGCCACCGGCGGGGCAAACGGTGTCGGGTACTACGTCCTTCGCGCCAACGGCACCGTTGACAGCTTCGGCACGCCGAGCTACGGCTCGATGACGCAGATTCCAGCGGGTTCGACCGCGACGGGCATCGCCCTTGACACGACGACCGGCGGGTACTGGGTGGTCAGCTCTAATGGCACGGTCGAAGGGTTCAACGCGCCCTTTCTCGGTGAGCCGCACATACGAAGAGGCGGATGGGGCCAGTACCCCGCGGCGGTCGCGATCGCCGCGGCACCCGGGGGAGCTGGCTACTACGTCCTTCGCGCCAACGGCTCAGTCGGCGCCTACGGCGTGAAGGGCCACGGCTCGCTCGGCGGACATCTCGTCTACGGTGCGACCGCGCCGGTGGTCGCGGTCGCGATCGCCGTTGATCCGGCGACGGGCGGGTACTGGATCGCGACGTCGACCGGTGCGATCGCGAGCTTCGACGCTCCGAGCTACAGCTCGCCGCTCACGAGCGGCGCCACCTACGACGGTGTCGCGGTCACCGCACTGGCCGCGACGCCCTCGGGATCGGGTTATGACGTCCTTCGCGCGAACGGATCAGTCGACTCCTTCGGTGCCACGTTCTACGGTTCGCCGGCGTCGCAGACGACCATGCCCGTAGGCGGCCTCGCGACGTCGATCGCGCTCGACCCGACGACCGGGGGTTACTACGTCGGTATTGACGACACTCCGCTTGACGGCTACGTGAACCCGCTGCGCGCGGTGACGTCGCTCCTTCCCCAAGAGGTCGATCAGGGTGTTGACTACTGCGGCTCGGGACCGATCTACGCGCTCGGCAACGGAACGGTCGTCAACGTCTACGACGATCAGTGGCCGAGCGGCGTGTTCATCTCCTACCGGCTTTCGAGCGGGCCGGCGAAGGGCCTCTACGTCTACGTCGCAGAGAACGTCACGCCGGCGGTGAGCGTGGGCGAGCCCGTGACGCCCGAGACGGTCGTCGGCGTCGTCCACGATGCACGGACCTGTGTCGAAACCGGCTGGGCCGATCCGCCCTCCCACCCCGAACGCGCGGCCGCCCACGGCGAGTACAACGGCGTGAACTCAACCGCCTACGGACTCAACTTCAACTCGCTGCTCGAAGCCCTCGGGTCCCGGCCGGGGCTTCCCCAGCCCGACGGGCCCCCCGGCCCGATACCCGCTGACTGGCCCACGTGGTCGTGAACCGAGACGTTCGTGGACCATGTCCAATACTGTGATGGTTGACAAGTGACCGAGTCGATGCTGTAACGAAAACGTGCGTATGGAGACAGTATCTGCGCACGTCAGCCCGGGGCACCGGGCCGAGAGGAGTCAGTGATGGCCTACGAGAAGAGTCCGGAGAAGGTGGCGACGCTCACCGACAAGCAGTACCGGGTGACCCAGGAGAGCGCGACCGAGCCGGCGTTCAACAACGAGTTCTGGGATCACAAGGAGGCGGGCATCTACGTCGACGTGGTCTCGGGAGAGCCGCTCTTCGCCTCGACCAAGAAGTTCGACAGCGGCTGCGGGTGGCCGAGTTTCACCGCTCCGATCGATCCCGAGAACGTCGTCGAATCGAGCGACCGCAGCTACGGCGTGATCCGCACCGAGGTGCGCTCCACCCACGCCGACAGCCACCTCGGTCACCTCTTTCCCGACGGACCCGTCGAAGAAGGGGGACTGCGCTACTGCATCAATTCGGCGGCGCTGCGCTTTGTGCCCTACGAGGAGCTGGACGCCGAGGGCTACGGCGAGTACAAGGACCTGTTTGACAACTCGAAAGGAAGTGGGAAGTGAGCTCAACCGAAACCGCCATTCTCGCGGGAGGCTGCTTCTGGGGAATGCAGGACCTCATCAGAAAGCGCCCTGGCGTCATCTCGACGCGAGTGGGCTACAGCGGCGGCGACGTCGCGAACGCGACGTACCGCAACCACGGGACCCACGCCGAAGCCATTGAGATCGTCTTTGATCCCGCGGTGACCTCGTACCGCGAGCTGCTCGAGTTCTTCTTCCAGATCCACGACCCGACGACGCCCAACCGCCAGGGGAACGATCGCGGGACGAGCTACCGCTCGGCGATCTTCTACCTGAACGACGAGCAGCGTCGCGTCGCCGAGGACGCGATCGCCGACGTGGAGGCTTCGGGTCTCTGGCCGGGACGAGTCGTCACCGAGGTGGCGCCGGCGGGCGACTTCTGGGAGGCCGAACCCGAGCACCAGGACTACCTGGAGCGCTATCCGAACGGCTACACCTGCCACTTCCCGCGCCCGGGTTGGGTCCTGCCACGACGGAGCAACAGCGCAACGGTCTAGCGAGGGGACCGACATGATGTCTGCTCGACGTGTGACTCGGTAGGCGATCACGAGATTCACGACCTGCTCGCAGCACCGCTGCCCAACCCTCGTTGGTTCACCGTGCGAGGGGAGGATTGCTTACTACGTTGAGTAGGTGGCGTACACCACCACTGAGACGACCTTGGGAATCGAGCTGATGTTGAAGTCTCCACTGCCGTAATTGACGGACCCCGGCGCATCCACGGACACCTGTCCCACCTTGATCGAAATCGGCTTGCCCAACTTGACCTGTTTGCCC